>CAMDCY010000044.1 GCA_945890705.1 Hydrogenophaga intermedia
GTGCGCGGCGGCCTGATCGACCTCTTCCCCATGGGCTCTCTGGTGCCTTACCGCGTGGATTTGTTCGACGACGAGATCGACTCCATCCGCACCTTCGACCCCGACAGCCAGCGCAGCCTCTACCCCGTGCCCGAGGTGCGCTTGTTGCCGGGTCGCGAGTTCCCGATGGACGACGCCGCGCGCGCGCTGTTTCGCCAACGCTGGCGCGAACTCTTGGACGGCGACCCGACCAAGAGCCGCATCTACAAAGACATGGGCAACGGCGTGGCCACCGCGGGCATTGAGTACTACCTGCCGCTGTTCTTTGAAGACACGGCCACCGTGTTCGATTACCTGGGCGAGCACGCGGGCGTGGTGCTGCACGGCGACGTGGAGCCGGCTTTTCAGCGCTTTTGGCAAGACACGCAAGACCGCCACCGCTTGCGCCAAGGCGACCCCGAGCGCCCCGTGCTGCCACCCAGCGCCTTGTTTTTGAACTCAGAGGCGTTTCACCAGCGAGTGCGCGAACACCCGGTGTGGGTGTTGAAAACGTCAGCCGAATCAGAATCTGACCCCGATTGTTTGGCTTTGCCGGATGTGGCGGCGGTGCGCGGCGCGAGCGATCCTTTGCTCAAGCTCAAGGTGCACATGGGTGGCAGTGGGCACCGGGTGTTGATCTTGGCCGAGAGCGATGGGCGGCGGGAGAGTCTGCTGGACTTCATCCGCGCCAGTGGTTTAAACCCACCCGCGTTTGACAGTTTGAGCGAGTTTGTGGCGAGCGATGAGCGCATCGGCATCGCCACGGCCGCGCTGCACACCGGCTTTGCTTGGCTTGAACACGGGGTGGACTTGGTCACCGAGACCGAGCTGTTCGCGGCCAACGGCGCGGCGCGGCGACGGCGCAAGCAAGAGCAGGTCAGCGACGTGGAGGCGCTGATCAAAGACCTCTCCGAGCTCAACGTGGGCGACCCGGTGGTGCACAGCGCACACGGCATTGGGCGCTACCGCGGGCTCATCAACATGGACATGGGCGAGGTCAACGCCGACGGCACACCGGCGTTGCAAGAGTTCTTGCACCTAGAGTACGCGGCCGATGCGGTGCTGTACGTGCCCGTGAGCCAGTTGCACCTGATTGGCCGCTACACCGGGGTGAGCGCCGACGAAGCGCCGCTGCACAAGCTCGGCAGCGGTCAATGGGAAAAGGCCAAACGCAAAGCGGCCGAACAGGTGCGCGACGCCGCGGCCGAGTTGCTCAACATCTACGCCCGCCGCGCCGCGCGCGTAGGCCACGCGTTTCGCTACAGCCCACAAGACTACGAGACCTTTACCAACGACTTTGGTTTTGAAGAGACCGCCGACCAAAAAGCGGCCATCCACGCCGTCATACAAGACATGATCAGCCCGCGCCCGATGGACCGCTTGGTCTGCGGCGATGTGGGCTTTGGCAAAACCGAGGTGGCGCTGCGCGCGGCTTTTGTGGCCGTGACCGGCGGGCGTCAAGTGGCGTTTTTGGCGCCCACCACGCTCTTGGCTGAGCAACACTTTCAGACCCTGATGGACCGCTTTTCTAAGTGGCCGGTGAAGATCGCCGAGATGAGCCGCTTTCGCTCACAAAAGGAAATCACCGCCGCCATGAAAGGTATCGCCGACGGCACGGTGGACATCGTGGTGGGCACACACAAACTCTTGAGCGAGAAAACCCAATTCAAAAATTTGGGCCTGCTCATCATCGACGAGGAACACCGCTTTGGCGTGCGTCACAAAGAGGCCATGAAGGCCATGCGCGCCGAAGTCGATGTGCTCACGCTGACCGCCACGCCGATCCCGCGCACCATGGGCATGGCCTTAGAGGGCTTGCGCGACCTGAGTGTGATCGCCACCGCGCCACAGCGGCGCTTGGCCATCAAAACCTTTGTGCGCAACGAAGGCCAAGGCGTGATCCGCGAAGCCGTGTTGCGCGAGCTCAAGCGCGGCGGGCAGGTTTACTTTTTGCACAACGAAGTCGACACCATCGAGAACCGCCGCCAGCAGCTCGAGGCCTATTTGCCCGAAGCGCGCATCGCCATCGCGCACGGCCAAATGCCCGAACGCGAGTTGGAGCGCGTCATGCGCGACTTCGTGGCGCAGCGCTACAACCTGCTGCTGTGCTCGACCATCATCGAGACCGGCATCGACGTGCCCACGGCCAACACCATCGTCATGAGCCGCGCCGACAAGTTCGGCTTGGCGCAGCTGCACCAACTGCGCGGTCGCGTGGGCCGCAGCCACCACCAGGCCTACGCGTATTTGTTGGTGCCCGAGATCGAGGGCCTGACCAAACAAGCACAGCAGCGCTTGGACGCGATCCAGCAAATGGAAGAACTCGGCAGCGGCTTTTATCTGGCCATGCACGACCTGGAAATTCGCGGCGCGGGCGAGGTGCTGGGCGAGAACCAAAGCGGCAACATGCTTGAAGTGGGCTTTCAGCTCTACAACGAGATGCTGGCCGAGGCTGTGGCCAGCCTGAAGGCCGGGCGCGAACCCGACCTGCTCAGCCCCCTGTCGGTGGTCACCGACATCAAGCTGCACGCCCCGGCGCTCTTGCCCAACGACTACTGCGGCGATGTGCACCTGCGCTTGAGCTTTTACAAAAAACTGGCGACCGCCAAAACCACCGACCAGATCGACGCGCTGCTCGAAGAAATCGTCGACCGTTTTGGCAAGCTCCCCACCCAAGCCCAAACCCTCATGGACGTGCACCGCTTGCGCGTGCTCACCCAGCCCTACGGCGTGATCAAGGTCGACGCCACGCCCGCGGTCACCCTCGTGACCTTCAAGCCCAACCCGCCCATCGACCCGATGGCCATCATCCACCTGATCCAAAAAAACAAACACATCAAACTCGCCGGCAACGACAAGCTGCGCATCGAAAAAGCCTTGCCCGATGTCCACGACCGCGTGCAACTGGTGCGCGATGTGCTGCGCAACTTGGGCCAGCCCGTGACGCCGACCACCTGATCCCTACAACCCCTCACAAGAACCTTCACACCATGACCCTCGCCAACTTTTTTGAACAGTACTGGCCCTTGCTTTTGCTCGTGGCTTGGTTTGGCTACAAAGCCTGGAACTCGCGCCGCGTCCGAGCCCTGTTGCCCGCGCTCAAAGCGCAAGGCGCGACCTTGATCGACGTGCGCCAGCCCACCGAATTCAACACCGCGCATGCGCCCGGCACCATCAACATCCCCTTGTCCGAATTGGGCTCACGCCTGAGCGAGATCCCGCGCAACGCCCCGGTGGTCTTGGGTTGCGCCAGTGGCACCCGCAGCGGCATGGCCAAGATGCTGTTGCGAAAAAACGGGTTTGAGCAGGTCCACAACATCGGTGCGTGGACGAAATTTTTGGACTGAGATCGATAATCACCCCATGACAAGCACCACCGAATTCGCCCCTGGCCTGGTCATCCAAGGCTTCACCCCACCCCTGCGTTTGAGCGACTTCAAACTCATCGCCTTTGACATGGACTCCACGCTCATCAACATCGAGTGTGTGGACGAAATCGCCGATGCGGCAGGCCGCAAGGCCGAGGTCGCGGCCATCACCGAAGCCGCCATGCGCGGCGAAATCACCGATTACAAAGACAGCCTGCGCCGTCGCGTGGCGCTGCTCCAAGGCGTCACCGTGGCGCACTTGCAGCAGGTGCTCGATGAGCGCCTGCAGCTCAACCCGGGCGCGGCCACCTTGGTGAAAGCTTGCCAACAGGCAGGCCTGAAGGTGCTGTTGGTCTCGGGCGGGTTCACGTTTTTCACCGACCATGTGCGCGACGTGCTGGGCATCGACTGGACTCGGTCCAACGTGCTCGAGGTGGCCGACGGCGTCTTGACCGGTGGCATGGTCGATCAGGCTTGGGGCGACATTTGCGACGGCGAGGAAAAGCGCAAAACCCTGCTGGCCACTTGCGAGCAATTGGGCATCTCGCCGAAACAATCCATCGCCATGGGCGACGGTGCCAACGACCTGCCCATGATGGGCGTGGCCGGTTTGTCGGTGGCCTACCACGCCAAGCCCGCGGTGCGCGCTCAGGCCATGGTGGCGATCAACAGCGGCGGTCTGGACCGTTTGCTGGAAGTCGTTCACACCGCATGAGCGACGCCGTGCCCCGCAGCCGCCGCCAGCGCTGGCTGAGCCACTTGGGCACGGTGGTGTTGATGCTGGCGGTGTTTTTTGGCGTGCAGGCTTGGCAAACCCGGGCGGTGCCCAAGGCCTTGGACCCCATGCTGCTGGACCTGCCGTTGCCTATGCTGCGACCCGGCCAAGCCCCCAGCACCAGCACCTTGCGCACCGAGTTGGCCGCGCTGCAACAGCAGCACCCGGGCCAAAACGTGGCCTTATACGTGTGGGCCGAGTGGTGCCCGATTTGCAAAACCACGCAAGGCACGGTGCAGGCGCTGGGCGCTGATCGAGCCGTACTCACCGTGGCCATGCAGTCCGGTGGCCCCGAGGCCGTTGCTCGCTACCAGCAAGGCTATGGCTTGGCGTGGCACACCGTGGTGGACCCCCGCGGCGAACTGGCCAAAGCCTTGGGCTTTGCGGCCGTGCCGGGGTTTGCGGTGATCACACCCGAGGGTGAGCTGCGCTGGCCCACCGTTGGCTGGACCAGCGCTTGGGGCATGCGCTGGCGTTTGTGGTGGGGATGACCGAGCACTGGGGTGGGACAATGCAAGCTCAAACCTCTGAAGCCCACCCATCGGTCCGCATGCAACAAGCCCCCGCCCCGCACTCCCCAAGCAAAGACGAGATCGCCGAACTCCCGCCGTTTGAGCGCTTGCCGTTGGAACGCATCACGGTGGTGAGCACCCCCGCGCAAGCCTTGAACGCACAAGCCGAGCTCATGCGAGTTTCGGTCTGGGGCTTTGACACCGAGTCCAAACCCACGTTTTTCAAAGACCAGGTGTCCGACGGGCCTCACGTGGCGCAATTCGCCACGCCCGATCACGCCTGGGTGTTTCAGCTGCACGACCCCGAGGTCAAAGCCACCGTGGTTGCCCTGTTGGCCACGCCCGAGATCACCAAAGCGGGGTTTGGTTTGGGTGATGACCGCAAGCGCATTCAGCAGCGCCTGGGTGTGGACCCGCCCAAATTGCTCGACATCAACACCGTGTTTCGCGAGCGGGGTTACCGCAAAGAGTTGGGCGTCAAGGGCGCGGTCGCGGTGCTGTTTGGCCAACAATTCGCCAAGTCCAAAAAAGCTGCTACCTCCAACTGGTCGGTACGCGAGCTCAGTACTTCGCAAGTGGTCTACGCGGCCAACGACGCTTGGGGCGCGGCCATGGTCATGCAGGCCCTGGCCCGCGGCTGACACCGCGTCAGACCCTGGCGCCTTCGAGCGGCAAGACCAACTCAAACACCGTGCCCACAGGGCTGTTGTCGCTCACCGCCACTCGGCCGCCATGCACCTGCGCCACCCGGGCAACGATGGACAAGCCCAAACCCGAAGGGGCTCGATCAGGGCGGGTTTGCCCCGACTCGAAGCGCTCGAACAAACGGGTTTTGTCTTCGTCGGGCACGCCGGGCCCTGCATCGGAAACCCGAACCACCGCCCATTCGCCCGGCAAACCCTGATCCCCTCGGCGCAAGTTCAAAACCACCCGAACCGGGGCATGGGCTTGCTCGGGGTGGTGGCGCAAGGCGTTGTCCACCAAGTTGTAAAGCGCGATGCTCAACAAGGTAGGGTCTGCGGTCATGCGCAGGGGCGTGTGGGGACAAGCCCATTCAATGGCCACAGATTTGGGGTAGTGACTGGCCACCGATTGCACCAGATCGCACACATCCAGCGACTTCAACTGCGGGCGCAAACTGTGTTCACGCAAGCGGTCTTGCTGGATCAGGCCATTGGCCAACAAGACCATGCGGTCACTGGCCAAGGCCATGTTGCTCAAGCGTTGCTGCACCATGGGTGGTGTTTGGTCTTTCAACATCGCCAGCGATTCCAACGATGCCTTGATCATCGCCGCGGGTGTCCGAAACTCGTGCGAGGCCATGGACAAGAGTTGTCGTTGCTCGGCCTCGGCGCGCTCCATGTCGTTGAGCGCGGCAGCCAATGAACGCGTGCGTTCGGCCACGCGATCTTCGAGATCTTGGTTTTTGTTGGAGATCTCGGCAAACAATCGCATGCGCTCCAAGTCGCGCGCTTGGATTGCCGTTCGCGCGCGGTGGATCACGGCCCAGTGCATGGAGATGAGCGAAGTCACCCCCGCAACTTGCCAGCCATAAAAATTGATGTAGCTGTAAGGAATCCACCCCCGCGTAGCCAACACGTGCCAGACCAAGAAGGCGAAGTACACCATCATCCAAGGGCCATGCCACACGCTCATGCTGCGGCCTTGGGCGATTTGATAAATCAAGCCCAGCACCACAAACGGCAAGTACATCACCAGACCCACAGCGACCACCGAATCGATCGCCACCCACCCCATCAAAATGCCCGGCAGACCCAGCGAAACCAAGGCGATAAAAGAGCCCCAGACGGCTTTTGGAATCCAGGCACGGATCAATTGGAATTCAAACATGGAGGACACAAACGTTGCCATTAGCCCCCAACTGATCAAGGTCAAAGAGCTGACCAAAAGATTGATGGTGGCTGGGTTGTCCCACTCGATGAATCGGTAAGCTAATCCATCCAAAACCGCCCACAGGGATGCTGTGCAAAAAATATAAGCCCCCCACAGCAGGCTTGAGGATTCGCGTGTCACCCAAGCGCGACTCAGCGCCAAGGCCAGCAACACGCCAGAGACCGTGAAAATCAGACCAAGCAAGCCCCCCTCTTTGGCTTGTTCGGAGGGGTAGACTTTGTCGGAGATGAAACGAACCAAACCCACTTGGGTGCTGGTGGTTTGAATACGGACCAACAGCGTGGCCTTCAACTCATCGCCAAAATCGACCACGAAGGTCGGCTTGAGCGCCAGCATGGGGGCCTGATCGGCGGGTCGCTGGTCTCCCGCGCGTCCCAAGTAGCGTACCCCTTGGGGCGTGCGAATCCAAGCTTCCACGCGGTCCAGCGCGCTCGGCCCCACCTCGAGCACCCAGCGCGGGGACACCGAGTGGTCTTGCCGAACGGCATCGAACGCCAACCAAACCGGCTCGGTTGAATAACCCCGCGCCAAATGGTTGCTCAGTCGAACCAACTCGCCGCGGTCCCATGCCGCGAAGACCTCCGTATCGGATTCCCACTGGCCTCCTTCGGGACTGGCATGGACCTGCCCCAGTACCTGTGCCAGACCTTCTTCGGGCACGAGGGTCACTTGCGCTCCCACACCAGGTCCGCAGCCGAGCAAAATCAGCAAGACCGCGAGGCGATAAAGCTTTAAACTGTTAAATATCATTTATTTGCTTAAACATGTCAGACGCTAACCCAAAAATGCAGACCGTCTTGCCCTTCCATGTGGCGATTGTCGAAGATGAAGCGATTTTGCGGGAGGAAATGGCCTTTCAACTCACGCACCACGGCTTTTCGGTCAAGACCTTTGAGTCGGCCCCGGGCTTCTACCGCTTTTTGGCGACTCAGCCCAATACCGTGGCGGTGTTGGACATTGGCCTGCCGGGTGAGGAAAACGGCCTGGACATTTGCAGCTACTTGCGTCAAAACAACCCCCATATGGGCATTGTGTTTCTGACCGCCCGTGGCTTGCGCGAAGACCGCTTGACCGGCTTGGCCAAAGGCGCGGACGCTTACCTGACCAAACCGGTGGATATGGCCGAGTTGGTGCTGGTGCTCAAACGCTTGGGCGAACGCTTCACCCCCGCAGCGCCGCACAGCCCGCTGGCCAGCGCCTTGACCACGCCCAGCCCTGCGGCTTGGAAGCTCAACGAATCCAATGCCATGCTCACCGCGCCCAACGCGCGCACGGTGGCCTTGACCATCACTGAGCTGCAGGTCATTCGGCCCCTGATGACCCAACCCAACCACAACTGCACCCACGACGAACTGGCCAGCAGTCTGGGCCTGCCCCCTGAGGAATGGGACAAGCACCGCATCGAGGTGATCATGAGCCGCCTGCGGGCCAAAATCGACAAAGAAACCGGTTTGCCGCTGCCCGTTCGGGCCGTTCGCGGTATCGGTTACCGCTTTCATACCTGAAACGACAAGTCCATCACCTGCATCGCTTTTGCGACAGCTTGAAAGCTTTTGTTAGTTTTGTCGGGTTTTTGCTTGAAGCGGCTGTCAGTTTGTATAACAATGAGAGTTATCTCTCGCACCGCGTCGGTGCGCGTCACTTTTGACATTGTTACGACATGAACGACCCCATTTGGCAAGCAGAAGACGGCCGATTGCTCAGAGATTTGCGCACTTCAGCGGGCTTGGATACCCAGGAATTTTCCCGCGCAGCCTCGATCTCTGTGGCCCAATTGCGCCAATTGGAAGATGGTGGCAACGAGCTGTTCTACAGCCAGACCATCAAATTCCAAATGGGGCGCAAACTCTTACGCAAACTGGGCGCCGATGTGGTTCGTGTCGCCGAGGAACCCGTGCCCGAAACACCGTCCTTGTTCGATTTTTCACCGAGCCCTGCCAAAGCGCCGAGTTTGGAGGAAGCGCTGAGTGCCGCGCCTACGCCGGTGCTGCCTCAACCCGGAGCCCCCGCTAAGACCTCGAGCAAATCTTGGGTCCCCGTGTTGGCAGGTGTGGGCGTTTTGCTCATCGCGGGGGTGTTTGGCTCGCAACTGCGCTCCCCCAGCCCTGATCAGTCTCGAAAGACGGACATCACACCCGCGCCTGCCGAGGCGGTGGCAACCCCTGCGGTTCGCGATACACCGCCCGTCACCACCACCCTGGTGAACCCAGACATCCCGGTGAGAACAGCAGCCAACGCACCCGCAGCACCAGCTGTGATGCCGACGCCGCCGGTGGCTGCGGCCCCCGTTGCTGCGCCCACGAGCAACCCATCGGCTTGCCGATGGGACAGCGGCCCGGGGAACAGCTTCATGCCCCGCGGCATGGAAAAACCCAGCACCTACATTCACTTCGTCGCCAATGCCGACGCGAGTTTTTGCGTTCAAGACCGCAACCAAAATGTCACCCAAGTCAACTTGAAGGCCGGTGAAAAACTCACCGTGCGCGGTGCCGCCCCTTGGCGCATTCAAAATACCCAATGGGCCGATGTGGCGGTGTTCTTCCAAGGCTACCGCATGCCAGTGCCCGCTTCAGCCACCTTGGTCACGCTCAACCCGCGCACCGAGCCTTTGCCTGAGCCCACCGCACAAAACAATTGACCTTTCTACCAGCTCATGAAAAGCCTGTCGGGCCTGACAGGCTTTTTTTCGTCTATCCTGCTGCGACCCAAGGAGTTGATGCATGAGCTTGCTGTTTTCCGAACACGTTTTCCACACCCCACGCGGCGAATTTCGATTGACCAACAAAACCATCGTCGCACCCATGTGCCAATACGCGGCCGAGTCCGGGCGCGCCACCGATTGGCATTTGCAACATTGGGCGCAGATGCTCAACAGCGGCACCGGTCTGTTCACCATCGAAGCCACAGCGGTGGAGCCCGCGGGGCGCATCTCACCGGGCTGCCTGGGCTTGTGGGACGATGAGACCGCTGCGGCCATGGCCGATGCCCTTCACCGCGCCCGCCATTGGGCGCCGCCCGTGCCGGTGTGCATTCAGCTTGCGCACGCTGGGCGCAAAGCCTCCAGCGCCTTGCCTTGGACCGGTGGGCAATTGCTCTCGCCCAGCGATGGCGGTTGGCCCACGGTCGCGCCGACTGCCCTGCCCCACTTGCCCCAAGAGGCGGCGCCACGGGCCTTGAGCGAAGCCGACCTAGACACCTTGGTCCAGCAGTTCGTTCAAGCGGCGCAACGCGCCGATGCCATGGGCATTGAGGCCATCGAGTTGCACGCGGCGCACGGCTACTTGATGCACGAATTTCTCTCGCCGCTGTCCAACCAACGCAGCGACGCTTACGGCGGTTCGTTCGACAACCGGGTGCGCTTTCCCATGCGGGTGTTCGACGCGGTGCGTGCGGTGTTTGGTGGTGTGCTGGGCATGCGGGTGTCCGCCAGCGATTGGGTCGATGGCGGCTGGACGCCCGAAGAAACCGCCGACCTTGCGGTTCGACTCAAGGCCGCAGGGGCGGACTATATTCACATTTCATCCGGTGGCGTCAGCCCGCAGCAGCGCATCGCCTTGGGGCCGGAGTACCAAGTGCCGTTCGCACGCTTGGTCAAACAAAAATCGGGACTGACCACCATCGCCGTTGGGCTGATCACCGACCCGCACCAAGCCGAGGACATCTTGGCCCGGGGTGACGCCGACCTGATTGCGCTGGCACGCGCCTACCTCTACCACCCACGCTGGAGTTGGCAAGCAGCGGCGGCCTTGGGTGGCACGGTGAATGCCAGCCCGCAGTACTGGCGCTGTTTACCGGCCGAGGCGAAGGCGGTGTTTGGTTCGGTGAGCGTGGGCGCGCGCTGAAGCTCAAAAACTGCCGAAGGCCGTTCCCAAGCCCACCACCGCGGCCAAGGCCACCAGCGGGAAGACCACGGTGTTCATGGCGATGTATTTGTAAGACGCCTTGTGCGTCAGGCCACAAATCACCAACAGCGAAATCACCGCGCCGTTGTGCGGCAAAGTGTCCATGCAACCCGAGGCCATGGTGGCCACGCGGTGCAGCAACTCGGGGCTGATGCCCGCGGCTTGGGCCATGGTGGTGAACTCAGACCCCAAAGCGTTGAGCGCGATCGACATGCCGCCCGAGGCCGAACCGGTGATGCCCGCCAAGACGTTCACGGCCACCGCCTGCGAGACCAGCGGATTGCCTGGCGCCACCGACAGCAAGGCATCACGGATCAGCGCAAAGCCAGCCAAGGACGCGATCACCGTGCCGTAACCCACTTCGGTGGCGGTGTTGAGCATGGGCAGCATGGACGAGGTGGCGCCGTCGTTGAGCGTCTTCATCCAATTGACCCAACGTTGGCGGTGCACCACCAACAAGCACACGTTCGCCACACTCAGCCCCACGATGATGGACCAAATGCCGATCAAGGACTTGGCGTCGCTCAGACCACCCATGCGGGCTTCTTGCAAGATAGACCAATCCATGCTGGGCAGCAGCCACTTGGAGAACGCCGCATTCAACAGCACCACCAAGACCATGGGCATGAGCGCGACCCACACCGAGGGCACAGGGGCGTCGTTGGCGCTGGGCGCTTGCGTGTCATCACCATAGCCCTCACCCGCGGTCATGAGGCTGCGTGCTTGACCATTGAGCCACCACATTCCCAAGCCGAACATGATGGCCGCGCCGATCACGCCCAGACCAGGCGCTGCGAATGCATCGGTGCCAAAGAAGGGAATGGGGATGGCGTTTTGGATCGCGGGCGTGCCGGGCAAGGCCGTCATGGTGAAGGTGAAGGCCCCCAAAGCGATCGCGCCGGGCATCAAACGCTTGGGGATGCCGGCTTGGCGAAACAAGGCCGCGCCAACCGGATAGACCGCGAAGGCCACCACAAACAAAGACACGCCACCGTAAGTCAACACGCTGCACGCCAACACCACGGCCAAGATGGCGCGCTGCGTACCCACCGCCGACACAATGCCATGGGCAATGGCGCGGGCCGAGCCGGATTCGTCCATCAGCTTGCCAAAGATCGCCCCGAGCAAAAACAGCGGAAAGAATTGCATCAGGTAGCCGCCCATGGCCTTCATGAAGACTTGGGTGTAGACCGGCAAGAGCATGGCCACATCACCCGCCATCACCACGGCCAACAAAGCCAAGACAGGTGCCAGCAACAACACGCTCACGCCTCGGTAAGCCCAGTACATGAGCAAACACAAGGACATCACAATGCCAACAGTCCCCAAGGGCCACTCCTGTTCAGGGTGCGAAAATGCACACGAGCATTATCAACCTTGGCTTTTGTGATCAATGCCCATTGGATAGAGGCTGCTTTGCGGATCGCAGTAGAGGCGGCCATCGACCACATCGTGCCTGCATCGCACGCCAACTCCAAACACGCCAAAGACTTGGGCAGCGCGGCTGTGCTGTTGAGCTTGCTGCTTTGTGGCAGTGTGGCGGTGTATGGTTGGCGGCCTTATGGGCTTGGTGGTGAATGCCCAAGCCCCAATTCATTTAAGGCCGGTAACACCGCTGCCGCCGCGCGCTCACCGTGGGCAATGGCCTCGGCACCCCGGTGAAAGTCCAGCAAACCGATGTCGCCCAAACGGGGCGTGATCGACACCTCCGGCGGTTCACCGGCCATGCGGCTGCGCGCGATGCGCGACTGCATGACGTTGATGCTGGAGGTGATGACCTCCAGCATCGATGGGGTACTGAGCGGGGTTGCAGCCGTCAGCTGACGCCGTGCGAAGTCGGTGTTGAGATCGACAGCGATCACGATGTCGGCACCCATGGCCCGTGCCAATGAGACCGGCACAGGGTTGACCAAGGCCCCATCGACCAACCAGCGCCCGTCTTGCAGCACCGGCGTGAACATGCCGGGCAAGGCGATGGAGGCGCGCACCGCATCCACCGTGGGTCCCGAGCGCAGCCAGACCTCGGTGCCCGTAGCCATGGCGGTGGCCACCGCACCAAAGGGGAGGTTCAGGTGCTCAATCGGTCCGGGAGCGAGTTGTTCACTGAAGTAGCGCATCAGCCGCTCCCCTTTGAACACCCCGCCCGAGAGGCGAAAGTCCATCAAGTTCCAAACCTGTTTGACGCCCATGGACACCACCCAATCGTCCAATCGCTCAATTTGCCCCGCCGCGTAACTGGCGCCCACCAGGGCACCGATGGAGGTGCCACACACCAAATCGGGGCGAATGCCCGCTGCCGTCAAGGTGCGCAACACGCCGATGTGCGCCCACCCCCTGGCCGCGCCACTACCCAAGACCAAACCCACCCGGGGGCGCCTGACTGCCTGCATACCATCCTTTGTGTCTGTGTAATAACCCCATTGTGCACAGCACAAGGGCATTCCCGCTCCAATTCATCCATTCCATCACGGTATAAAACACCATGTTTTCCATCCATCGTGCTTTGAGGTTGCTGGGTCTGAGCTGCGCCTGCTGGACGGCTCTGCCTCTGGCTGCGCTGGAGCTCAGTGATGTGGCGCGCGAAGGTGAATTGCGCTTTTTGGCTCAGCGACCCGACCCCGACGCTTATCACTACCAATCGCGGGTCACCATCACACCCGAGAGTTTGACCAGCGGGATGGTCACCCTCAACACCTGTCACCTAGCCTTGGACCCCAACAGCCGCATCGTCATTCAGTTCAACCCCGAGCGGGTGCAAGACATTCGTATCGCTGAATTCACAGGCATGACCGACGCTCGCGTGGAAGGTCACAAGGTGGAACTGCGCGATGTGAAACGTGGTGCATCGATTTGCATCGACCTTCGCTCTCGCGTGTTGGACGAACAAGGTCCTGGGCAATGGCGCTTGCGAGCGGGGCCCTTGATGCGGCGCTATTTGGATGGCTATTTGCCCATGCATGCGCAGCTGCAGGTGCAATGGCCCGATGGTTTGTTGCGGGTGGTTTCGCAAGACCCCGGCAACCAAGACGGCGCGCAGTTACAAGCCCGCAGCGATGGCACGAATTGGCAACTGACGTTTGCCGGTCGCCTGAACACCCACTTGGTCTTGCAACGCCCATGAGCACCCTCGACCGCCTGCGCCTGGCCCAAACCCGTGGCGACACCTTGGAGTGGCGCTTCAAGCGCAACTGCTCAGTGACCCCGCGACAACTCGCGGCCATGTACGCGCTTTTGTGCGTGATGTCCTTGACCGTGGCGGGTTTTTTTTGGTCCATGGGCGTGCGCATGGTCTTGCCCTTCACGGCCATTGAACTGACGGCGGTGGCTATGGCCTTTGTGGTTTACGCCCGTCACGCCACCGACCGCGAATGCATTGCGCTGAGCCGGCACCAACTGGTGATTGAACAGGAACGCGCCGGACGGGTTTCACAGGTGGTCTTCAATCGGGAATGGGTTCGCATGCAAGAACGGGAATCACCCAGAGCGCTCATCGCGCTCACCGAGGGTCAGCGCACCTTGCAATGCGGTCACCACATCCGCTTGGACTTGCGCGAACAGGTGGCACAAGAAATTCGCTGGGCCCTCAAAGGCTTTTAATCAGCGTCTGGCTTGGACTTACGCTGCAGAGGTTCTTGCGTTCCATCCAAGAAGTAGGGATCGGCCACATACGCAGGGCCCTTCATGAGCATGACGATGACACACCCAATGGCCAAGGTCAGCACCAAGGTCAGGTGAAGGATGACCAGCCCCACCATCATGTATACCCACTGGGTCAAGTCGCGCTGAGTCGCCGCATCCACCTCACCCAAGCCCAGCAGCCAAGCCGTCAAGGCCACCGCGCTCGGCACCGACACCCCCACCAATAAAATGAAGGGCAAACGGCGCCACAGCACCCACTCCAAGCCCGATGGGGAACGCTGAAAACCTGGCCATTTGCGAAGCCATGGGGAAGTGGAGGAATCCGTGGTGTTGTCCATCTGAGGCATCATAATCAAACCATGAAGAGAACGACCGCTGCGCTCTTGTTGGCCGCCGTGCTGGTCGGCGTGGTGGACAGCCACGTGGACTGGGAAACGGTGGATGGCAAAGGACTGATCAACGTCAGTGGGGTACGCTTCGACCCACTGGGCTGGGGGCGCGACAAAGCTCAAATCACCCGCCGCGACTGCGCTTGGTACACCAGCCCCAGCGCCCAAAGCGATGTGGGTCAATCGGTGTTGCGCGCCATCTCTCGCCACAGTCCACCCGACTCCAGCCGCCCACGCTGGCACAGCGCGTTGCAAGACGGTCAATGGCTCATCGCCGAGGTTTCCTTTGAACGCCTGAACCCCGCGGTGGCTTTGCTGCAGCGCCACGGTGAACAATGGCGCTTGCACCCCAAAGCCATTTGGAGCGGCAGCACCGAGCCTTGGTATCCCAGCACCCGCATCCGCGACCATTTGATGCAGCAAGCGCCCGAGGCACCCAAGGGCCTGATAGCTTGTTTCACGCCCGAGCAGGACTTTCGCTCACTGCGCTGAGCGCGCTGACACC
>CAMDCY010000045.1 GCA_945890705.1 Hydrogenophaga intermedia
AAGCGGCTACCGAATTTGCCTTGGTACAAACGCACGCCCAGCCGAACGCCGAACCATGTGATGACCAAGAGCAGCATGGCCGCCACCGCCAGATTGATGCGAAACAACGCCTCGTAGTTGGCGTCGTACACGCCCCGGTTGCCGGTGGCTAAGGTCAACAAGAAGAGCAAGACCAATCCGGCGCCGACCATGGCCACACCCATGACCAACAAACTCCAGCGCAAGGTTTGCGTGGAGCGCCACGGGCTTTTATTGGCCATTGCGCGACTCCAGGGTCATGCCCACCGCGGGCACGGGCAAACGGTAATTGCGCTCCAGCACCCAGTCCGCCTGGTTGCCCAAGCCGATTTGAAACGGCCTGGGCAACAAGCTCAAATCCATGGCGAAGTTCACCGTCAACCATGCACCTTGAGGAGGCAAGTCGGCGTGGTTGGCCACCGGCCAATTGAGCATGCGCCCCACCGCAGCCCACGCTTCATCCAAGGTCGGGTGGTTTTGGTGGACGGCGTTGCGCCAGCCCCCAGCGGGTGAACTGTCGTTGGACCAACTCAAGCGCCAATGGCCCGAGAGCGCTTGGTAGGCCAAACGCAGGGTGCGCACGGCGCGGCTGTGGGTTCGGTCTTGCCAGTGGTACCAGCGCGGACTTTGCACCTCGGCGGTCCACACAAAGTACAAAGGCACGCCTTTGTTCAAAGCCTCTTGAATCGCAGGGGACAGAGGTTCACCGACCCGGGTGCTCAGCAGCAGGTTCTCGGCGGTGCGCTGCACGACGACACCCGAGGGCAATGGGCTTTGCGCCTGCGCCGATCCCATCACGCCGGACGACAACAGACACAAGGCCAAGGCAGCCGTCCAGCGGCGTCGCCACGGGTCTGGCACGTCAGGCGCGTGCTTTGTCGAGTCGTGCGTAGAAAAATCCATCATGCCCACCGAGGGGGTTGTCATTGAACTCGCCACCAGACGCAGCTGCACCGGGGAGCAAGTGGCCCAAGTTCGGTTGTAACACGGCGTCGGGGTGGTCTTTCACAAAGCGCCTCATTTGGTCTTCGCCTTCGGCCTTGAAAACCGAGCAGGTGGCGTACAAGAGCCGTCCGCCAGGTTTCACCAAAGGCCACAGGGCTTTGAGCAAGCGTCGCTGGGTCGCCACCAATTGCTGCACGTCGCTGTCGCGGCGCAGCCAACGCACATCGGGGTGACGGCGCACGATGCCCGAAGCCGTGCACGGCGCGTCCAACAAAATGGCGTCAAAAGCTTGGCCATCCCACCAAGACGCCACATCGGCGGCATCGGCCACACGAACCTCAGCGCTCAGGCCCAAGCGAGCGAGGTTCGCGCTCACGCGCTCGGCACGCACGGGGTCCACATCCAGGGCCAACATTTTCACATCGGCCCGTTCCAAAACGTCGGCGGTTTTGCCACCGGGCGCGGCGCAGGCGTCGAGCACACGCGCGCCACTCAAGCCATCCAAACCCTGGAGCAACAAGCGCCCACTCCATTGGGCTGCGGCGTCTTGTACCGAGCAGTCGCCTTGCTCAAAACCCGGGATACGCTGCACCGGCAAAGCGCTGGACAAGACCAGCCCGTGGTCGGCAAACGGTGTGCTGTCCACGCCTTGCGCTGACAAGGCCGCTTGCAACTGGGCGGGGGTACTGCGTCGGGGGTTGACGCGCAAGGCCATGGGCGCGGCTTGGTTGTTAGCCGCCAAGATCGCGCGCCAATGCTCGGGGTGGTCGCGCTGCACGCGCTCGATCCACCACAGCGGGTGGTTGTGCTGGGCCACGGGGTCGTGAGCCACCTCGTCCAATAGGTCCTCGCGTTCACGCAAAAAGCGTCGCAGACAAGCGTTCAAGAACGAGGCGGTGCGCATCAATTTCGGATCGGCTTTGGCCGCTTGCACGGCTTGGTTGACCACGGTGTGCTCGGCATACGCCATGCCCGAGGCCCAGGGCTGGGGAGTCCCCTGCGGCGCGCTGCGGGGCAACATCAAGGCCAAGGCGCTGTGCATCAAGGCCAAGGCGCCCGGCGCGGGAGCGCGGTCGGCCAAGAGGCGGGCAACGGCGGCCACGGTGCCCCAATGGCGCAAGACGTGAAAGGTCAGGGCTTGCACCCCAGGGCGCAAATGCCCGTCCACCTTGGGCAACACATCGCTGAGCGATTGCCCTTGCTGCACGGCCAACACGCACCGCGCGGTGGCTTGCAGTTGGGTGGACAAAGGCACGGGGGCTGCGGTCATGCGACTCCTTCAAAACCAGAAAAAATGCCCCGGGCCGTGAGGCCAGGGGCATGCAATGAATTCGACACCACGAAAGGCGCCGAGCGGGCTTTACTCCGCGGACTCGCTGGTGTTGGCGGCATCGGCCTCGCTTTCGCTGGCGGCTTGATCGGCCGCCAAGGACAGCGCATCGGCTTCTGCGATGGCGCGACGCTCTTCGTCGTCCATCTTCTCGCGCACCTTGCGGGCTTCGTGGTACGCCATGCCGGTACCGGCGGGGATCAAACGACCCACGATGACGTTTTCCTTCAAGCCGCGCAACTCGTCGCGCTTGCCCATGATGGCCGCTTCGGTCAACACGCGGGTGGTTTCCTGGAAGGAAGCCGCGGAGATGAACGAGTCGGTCGACAGGGAAGCCTTGGTGATACCCAGCAAGACGTTGCTGTAGACCGCGGGCACTTTGCCCTCGGCGCGCAGCGCGTCGTTGGTGTTGAGGATCTCGGAGCGCTCGATCTGTTCGCCAGCGATGTAGGAGGAGTCACCGACGCTATCGACGATCACGCGGCGCAGCATCTGGCGCACGATCACTTCGATGTGTTTGTCGTTGATCTTCACGCCTTGCAAGCGGTAGACGTCCTGGACTTCGTCGACGATGTAGCGCGAGAGTTCCTCGATGCCCAAGAGGCGCAAGATGTCTTGTGGGTCGGCGGGGCCGTCCACGATGCTCTCGCCTTTGTTGACCACTTGGCCTTCGTGCACCAAGATGTTCTTCTCTTTGGGGATGAGTTCGTCCCACACCTTGCCATCGGGATCGGTGATCTGCAAGCGCACCTTGCCTTTGGTTTCTTTACCAAAGGACACGGTACCCGTGATCTCGGCCAACATGCCCTTGTCTTTGGGGCTGCGGGCTTCGAACAGCTCGGCCACACGCGGCAAACCGCCGGTGATGTCTCGGGTCTTTTGACCTTCGATGGGAATGCGGGCCAGTACCTCGCCAGGGCCCACTTCTTGGCCGTCGCGCACCTGAAGCAACGCACCGATTTGGAAGCCGATCGTCACCGAGTGGTCGGTGCCAGGGATCTTGACTTCCGAGCCAGAGGCATCGATCAGTTTGACCTGAGGGCGAATGACCTTGGTCGCGCCGCGGCGCTTGGGGTCGATCACCACCAGGGTGGACAAACCGGTGACGTCGTCGACCTGCTTGGCCACGGTCATGCCCTCTTCCACGTTCTCGAAACGCACCTGACCGGCGAATTCCGTGATGATGGGGCGGGTCAATGGGTCCCAGTTGGCCAAGATCGTGCCGGCCTTGATGGTTTGGTCGGCCTTGATGGTGAGGATGGCACCGTAAGGGACTTTGTGGCGCTCGCGCTCGCGGCCGTGTTCGTCTTGAATGACGATCTCACCCGAACGGGAAATCACCACCAAGTCACCCTTGGAGTTGGTCACGTAGCGCATCGTGGCGTTGAAGCCGATGATGCCGTTGGACTTGGCTTCCACGCTGGAGGCGATGGCGGCGCGCGAAGCGGCACCACCGATGTGGAAGGTGCGCATGGTCAGCTGCGTGCCGGGTTCACCGATGGACTGAGCGGCAATCACGCCGACCGCTTCACCGATGTTGACCAAACCGCCGCGACCCAGGTCACGGCCGTAGCACTTGGCGCAAATGCCGAAACGGGTTTCGCAAGTCAAGGCGGTGCGAACTTTGATTTCGTCCACCGCAGCCACTTCCAACTCGTCGAGCATGTCTTCGTCCAACAAAACACCAGCGGGCAAAAGCACCTCGCGGGTTTCGGGGTGGATGACTTCATCGGCCGTGGTGCGACCCAAGACGCGATCGCGCAAGGATTCGATCACCTCACCACCTTCAACAATGGCGCGCATCAGCGTGCCATTGCTGGTGCCGCAATCGACTTGGTTGACCACCAAGTCTTGCGTCACGTCCACCAAACGGCGGGTCAGGTAACCCGAGTTGGCGGTCTTGAGCGCCGTGTCGGCCAAGCCTTTACGCGCACCGTGGGTCGAGATGAAGTACTGCAACACGTTGAGGCCTTCACGGAAGTTCGCCGTGATGGGGGTCTCAATGATCGAGCCGTCGGGCTTGGCCATCAGACCGCGCATACCGGCGAGCTGACGGATCTGAGCGGCAGAGCCGCGAGCACCGGAGTCGGCCATCATGTAGATGGAGTTGAACGACTCTTGATCGACTTCTTTGCCGTGGCGGTCGGTGGTCTTTTCTTTGGCCAGCTGGGCCATCATGACCTTGGAGACTTCGTCACCGGCCTTGCCCCAGATGTCCACCACCTTGTTGTAACGCTCGCCGGAGGTCACCAAACCCGATGCGTACTGCTGGGCGATTTCCTTGACCTCTTTTTCGGCGCGCTCGATGATGGTTTGCTTTTCCTTGGGCACCAACATGTCGTCCACTGCGATCGAGATACCGGCGCGGGTGGCCAAACGGAAGCCGTTTTGCAACAGCTTGTCGGCGAACACAACGGTTTCTTTCAAGCCGCACTTGCGGAACGAGGTGTTGATCAGGCGCGAAATCTCTTTCTTCTTCAAGGGCTTGTTGAGCACCGAGAAAGGCAGGCCCTTGGGCAAGATTTCGGACAACAAAGCGCGGCCGACGGTGGTGTCGAACAGCTTGGTCTCGGCCACGAACTCACCAGTGACTTTGTCCAAGGTGTGCTCGGTCAAACGCACGCTGATCTGGCTGGTGACTTCCACCACGCCAGCGTCCAAGGCGCGCTGCACCTCGAGCATGTCAGCAAACACCATGCCCTCGCCTTTGCCGTTGGTCTTTTCGCGGGTCGTGTAGTACAGACCCAAAACCACGTCTTGCGAAGGAACGATGGACGGCTCGCCGTTGGCGGGGAAGAGCACGTTGTTGGAGGCCAGCATCAAGGTGCGGGCTTCCATCTGGGCTTCCACCGACAAAGGCACGTGAACGGCCATCTGGTCACCGTCGAAGTCGGCGTTGAAGGCCGCGCAAACGAGGGGGTGCAACTGAATGGCTTTGCCTTCAATCAGGATGGGTTCGAACGCTTGGATGCCCAGGCGGTGCAGCGTGGGCGCGCGGTTCAAGAGCACGGGGTGCTCTTTGATGACCTCTTCCAAGATGTCCCAGACCACCGGCGTGCCGGCTTCAACTTCCTTCTTCGCCGCCTTGATGGTGGTGGCGATGCCCATGGCTTCCAGGCGCGAGAAGATGAAAGGCTTGAACAGCTCCAGGGCCATCAACTTGGGCAAACCGCACTGGTGCAGCTTGAGGGTGGGGCCCACGGTGATCACGGAACGACCGGAATAGTCCACGCGCTTGCCCAGCAAGTTTTGACGGAAACGACCGCTCTTGCCTTTGATCATGTCGGCCAAAGACTTCAAGGCGCGCTTGTTGGCGCCGGTCATGGCCTTGCCGCGACGGCCGTTGTCCAGCAAGCTGTCCACGGATTCCTGCAGCATGCGTTTTTCGTTGCGCGCGATGATCTCAGGGGCCTTCAACTCCAACAAGCGGCGCAGGCGGCTGTTGCGGTTGATGACGCGACGGTACAGGTCGTTCAAGTCGGAGGTCGCGAAACGGCCGCCGTCCAGTGGCACCAAAGGACGCAAGTCCGGTGGCAACACGGGCAAGACCTCAAGCACCATCCACTCGGGCTTGATGCCCGACTTTTTGAACGCTTCGATGACCTTCAAACGCTTGGCGTTTTTCTTGATCTTGAGCTCGGAGCCGGTCAGGTCGTTGCGGAGCTTCTCGATTTCAACGTCGAGCTCGATGCTCTGCAACAGGTCCTTGATGCCTTCGGCGCCCATCTTGGCTTGGAATTCGTCGCCGTATTCCTGCACCTTGGCGTCGTAGTCGTCCTCGGACATGATGCTGAATTTCTTCAGCGGGGTCATGCCGGGGTCGGTCACCACATACGCTTCAAAGTACAGCACGCGTTCGATGTCGCGCAGCGTCATGTCGAGCACCAAGCCCAAACGCGACGGCAGCGACTTCAAGAACCAGATGTGGGCGCAAGGCGCCGACAGGTCGATGTGGCCCATGCGCTCGCGGCGAACTTTGGTTTGTGTGACTTCAACGCCGCACTTCTCGCAGATCACGCCGCGGTGCTTCAGGCGCTTGTATTTGCCGCACAAGCATTCGTAGTCCTTGATGGGACCAAAAATCTTGGCGCAAAACAGGCCGTCGCGCTCGGGCTTGAAGGTGCGGTAGTTGATGGTTTCGGGTTTTTTGACTTCGCCAAAAGACCACGAACGGATTTTTTCAGGCGATGCCAAGCCGATGCGGATCGCATCGAAATGCTCATCGGGCGTGAACTGCTTGAACAGGTCGAGTAATGATTTCATGGTTTAAACCTTTCGAGCCTTGAATTAAGAACGTTCGAGTTCGATGTCGATGCCCAAGGAGCGAATCTCCTTGACCAAGACGTTGAACGACTCGGGCATGCCGGCCTGGATCGCGTGATCGCCCTTGACGATGCTTTCGTACACCTTGGTACGGCCTTGCACGTCGTCGGACTTGACGGTGAGCATTTCTTGCAGGATGTAAGAAGCGCCATACGCTTCCAAAGCCCACACTTCCATCTCACCGAAACGCTGACCACCGAACTGCGCTTTACCACCCAGCGGCTGCTGCGTGACCAAGCTGTAAGGACCGGTCGAGCGGGCGTGCATCTTGTCGTCCACCAAGTGGTGCAGTTTCAAGAAGTGCATGTAGCCCACGGTGGTGACGCGATCAAACGCGTCGCCGGTGCGGCCGTCGTACAACTGAGCTTGTGTGCGCGTGGCGGTCAAACCCTTGGTCTTGGCGGCCTCGTCAGGGTAAGCCAGCTGCAACATGGTGCGGATCTCGTCTTCCGACGCACCGTCGAACACGGGCGTGGCAAACGGCACACCGTGCTGCAAATTGCCAGCCATCTCGAACACATCGGCATCGGACAGGTCTTTGAAGGTTTCCTTCTTGCCGGCCTTGTTGTAGATGGTTTCGAAGAAGCTGCGCAGCTCAGCGGCTTTGGCTTCTTGTTGCAGCATGTCGCCGATGCGCTGGCCCAAGCCTTTGGCGGCCCAACCCAAGTGAACCTCGAGCACCTGACCGACGTTCATGCGCGATGGCACGCCCAGCGGGTTGAGCACGATGTCGGCGGGGGTGCCGTCGGCCATGTAAGGCATGTCTTCCACAGGCACGATCTTGGAGACCACGCCTTTGTTGCCGTGACGGCCGGCCATCTTGTCGCCTGGCTGCAAGCGGCGCTTGACGGCCAAGTAGACCTTGACCATCTTGAGCACACCCGCGGGCAACTCGTCGCCTTGCGTGAGCTTCTTGCGCTTCTCTTCGAAGGACAAATCGAAGCTGTGGCGCGTGGCTTCCATCGAGTTCTTGATGGACTCGAGCTGGGCAGCCACGTTCTCATCGGCCGGACGGATGTCGAACCAGTGGAACTTCTCGACGTCGGCCAAGTAAGCCTTGTCGATCTTGGTGCCTTTGGCCAGCTTCTTGGGGCCGCCATTGGCGATCTTGCCGTTGAGCAATTTCTCGATACGGTCAAAAGCGTCGGCTTCCACGATGCGCAGCTGGTCGTTGAGGTCCAAGCGGAAACGCTTTAGTTCGTCGTCGATGATCTGCTGAGCGCGCTTGTCGCGCACGATGCCTTCGCGGGTGAAGACCTGCACGTCGATCACGGTGCCTTGCGAGCCCTGGTCCACGCGCAGCGAGGTGTCTTTCACATCGCTGGCTTTTTCGCCGAAGATGGCGCGCAGCAGTTTTTCTTCGGGCGTCAGCGTGGTCTCGCCCTTGGGCGTGACTTTGCCGACCAGCACGTCACCGGGCAGCACTTCGGCGCCCACGTAGATGATGCCGGAGTCGTCCAAACGGTTGAGTTGCTGCTCGGCCAAGTTGGGGATGTCGCGCGAAATTTCTTCGGCGCCCAGCTTGGTGTCGCGGGCCATGACCACGAGTTCTTCGATGTGGATCGAGGTGTAGCGGTCTTCGGCCACCACGCGCTCGCTGATCAAAATTGAGTCTTCGAAGTTGTAACCGTTCCAAGGCATGAACGCGATCAGCATGTTCTGGCCGATCGAGATTTCACCCAAGTCGGTCGAGGCGCCGTCAGCGATCACATCACCCGAGGCCAGCTTGTCGCCCTTCTTGACGATGGGGCGCTGGTGAATGTTGGTGTTTTGGTTGGAGCGCTGGTACTTGATCAGGTTGTAGATATCCACACCGACTTCACCGGCAACGGCTTCGGCGTCGTTGACGCGAATCACGATGCGGGTCGCGTCGACATAGTCCACCACACCACCGCGCTTGGCGGTGACGACGGTGCCAGAGTCGATCGCGGCGACGCGCTCGATACCGGTACCCACCAGTGGCTTCTCAGGACGCAGCACAGGCACAGCCTGGCGCGACATGTTCGCACCCATCAAAGCGCGGTTGGCGTCGTCGTGCTCCAAGAAGGGCACGAGCGATGCGGCCACCGAGACGATCTGCGCGGGCGACACGTCCATGTACTGGATGGTGTCGGCGGGCGTCAGGATCGATTCGCCTTTTTCACGGGCCGAGATCAGGTCACCGGTCAAACGGCCTTCGGCGTCGAGGGCGGCGTTGGCCTGCGCGATAACGTATTTGCCTTCTTCGATGGCCGACAAATAGTCGATCTCGTTGGTGACCTTGGCATCGACCACGCGACGGTAAGGCGTCTCAATGAAGCCGTACTCGTTCAAGCGGGCGTACAAAGCCAGCGAGTTGATCAGACCAATGTTGGGACCTTCGGGTGTCTCGATAGGGCACACACGACCGTAGTGGGTCACGTGCACGTCACGCACCTCAAAGCCTGCACGCTCGCGCGTCAAACCACCTGGGCCAAGGGCCGACACGCGGCGCTTGTGGGTGATCTCGGCCAGCGGGTTGGTCTGGTCCATGAACTGCGACAACTGCGATGCGCCAAAGAATTCTTTGAGCGCGGCCGAGATCGGCTTGGAGTTGATCAGGTCGTGGGGCATGAGCGGCTCTTGCTCAGCTTGGCCCAAACGCTCTTTCACAGCTTTTTCGATGCGAGCCAAACCGGTGCGGTATTGGTTCTCGGCGAGTTCACCGACGCAACGCACGCGGCGGTTGCCCAAGTGATCGATGTCATCGACCTCGCCGTTGCCGTTGCGCAGGTCCACCAAGATCTTGACCACGGCCAAGATGTCTTCGTTGGACAGCACCATGGGACCAGTCGATTCGTTGCGGCCCACACGGGCGTTGAACTTCATGCGACCCACGCGCGACAAGTCGTACGTGTCGGGGTTGTAGAACAGGCGGTGGAACAAAGCCTGAACCGCGTCTTCCGTTGGCGGCTCGCCAGGGCGCATCATGCGGTAGATGGCGACGCGGGCGGCGAATTCGTCGACCGTTTCGTCCATGCGCAAGGTTTGCGAGATGTAAGCGCCTTGGTCCAAGTCGTTGGTGTAAAGGCACTGGATGTCTTGCACGCCAGCGGTGCGCAGCTTTTTCAGCAGCGCTTCGGTGATTTCTTCGTTGGCCTTGGCGATGATCTCGCCGGTGTCGGCTTCCACGATGTTGCGGGCGATCACACGGCCGATCAGGAAGTCTTCGGGCACGCTGATGTGCGTGGTGCCGGACTGTTCCATCTCACGGGTGTGGCGCGCGGTGATGCGCTTGTCTTTGGCCACGACCACCGCACCCGACTTGTCGGTGATGTCAAAACGGGCCACTTCGCCGCGCAGGCGCTCGCCCACGAACGCCATCTGTGCGCCGCTGTCCATCAAACGCATGTGGTCGTTGACGAAGAAGTTGGCCAGGATCGCTTCGTTGGTCAGGCCGATGGCCTTGAGCAAGATCGTGACCGGCATTTTGCGGCGACGGTCGACGCGGAAGAACAGGATGTCCTTGGGGTCGAATTCGAAGTCGAGCCACGAACCGCGGTACGGGATGATGCGGGCCGAGAAGAGCAACTTGCCCGAGCTGTGGGTCTTGCCTTTGTCGTGTTCGAAGAACACACCAGGCGAGCGGTGCAACTGTGAGACGATCACGCGCTCGGTGCCGTTGATGATGAAGGAGCCTTTATCGGTCATCAAGGGCACTTCGCCCATGTACACCTCTTGCTCTTTGACTTCCTTGACGACCTTGGATTGGGGAGTCGAGGAGTCGCGGTCGTAAATGATGAGCTGCACGCGGGCGCGCACGGCCGAGGCGAAGGTCAAACCACGGGTTTGGCACTCGCGCACGTCAAACGCTGGCTTGGCCAGGTTGTATTCAACGTATTTCATCTCGACAAACCCGTTGTGCGAGACGATGGGGAAAGCGGCTTCAAAAGCGGCTTGCAGACCTTCGTTGGTGCGCTTCTTGGGCGCTGCATCGGCTTGGAGGAACGCGGTGTACGCGTCTTTTTGCATTTGCAGCAAATAAGGGATGGTCAGCACGTTTTCGCGGCTGCCAAAGCTTTTTCGGATGCGCTTGCGTTCGGTATAGGTATAGGCCATGAGATCTCCGGGTTGAGGTCTTCGGCGACTGACGGGTCGCGTTCAACAGCAGGTTGCATGTGGCGTTCGGCCACAACCATCCCTGTCCGTATCGGCTTTTGCTTGGTGGCTGGCCTCTACCAACCATGGCGGACGGCGTTGAATGGCTCAACGCCCGAACCAAGTCGTTTTCTGCAGTCGGGGTCAGAAAACACTGATAAGAAAACTCGTGAGAGTTTGCTTATCGGTGTTTCGATAAAACACTGGTCAGCGAACTTGTGAAAGATCGCTGGCCGGTGTTTGCTTAAAACACCAAAGGGCTGGAGGCTTTTTCAAGCACTCCAGCCCTTGGAGGGGAGCGAATTACTTCAGCTCGGCCTTGGCACCGGCTTCCACCAGCTTCTTCACAGCGGCTTCGCCGTCGGCCTTGGATGCGCCTTCTTTCACGTTCTTGGGTGCGCCATCGACAAGGTCTTTGGCTTCTTTCAAGCCCAAACCGGTGATTTCGCGCACGGCCTTGATGACGGAGACCTTGTTGGCGCCGGCTTCTAACAAGACCACGTTGAATTCGGTCTTCTCTTCAGCAGCGGCTGCGCCACCACCACCGCCAGCAGCCGCTGGAGCGGCCATTGCAGCGGCGGACACGCCAAACTTCTCTTCGATGGCTTTCACCAGTTCGTTGAGTTCCATGACCGTCATGCTGTCCAGCGCGGTCAAAAATGCGTCTTTATCGAATGCCATTTTGATTTCCTAACAAATTGATTGAACAAGGGGCTGCGACGCTTCAAGCGGCAGCAGCTTCGCCTTTTTTGGCGGCCAAGGCACCCAACACCACGGCGGTGCGGGACATGGGCGACATCAGCAAGCCACACAACTGCGCCAGCAACACTTCTTTCGAAGGGATGTTGGCCAACTGCTTCACGCCATTGACGTCCAGGACTTTGCCAGCGTAGACACCACCGCGAATGACCAACTTGTCGTTGGTTTTCGCGAAATCGGCCACCACTTTGGCGGCGGCGACGGGGTCTTCTGAGAAGCCATAGATCAAAGGACCGGTCATTTGGTCGACGGCTACTTCAAACTGGCCACCGGTCACAGCGCGGCGGGCCAAGGTGTTTTTCAACACGCTCAGGCTCACACCGCTCTTGCGGGCGTTGACACGAAGTTTGTCCATAGCGGCGACCGTGATGCCACGGTACTCTGCCATCACGAGCGTTTGAGCTTTTGCTGCGAGGCTGGTCACTTCGGTGATGACCGCTTCTTTCTCACTGCGATTCAGACTCAAGGTCTACTCCTTAAAAGCGTTGTCGGGACCATGCCCTTCAACGCGCCTCATTGCAGCGATCAACTGTTCAGGAATCAAATCCATCTGCAGCGGGATCGCCATCTGCGTTGGCTTGTCACAATTAAGTTGGCCCGCGCCCTTGCGGGTTTTGGCCAACACCAACGGTCTTGGATGGCCCCCCTAGACGCGACGTGCGCATCCGAGGGCCCACCACACCCAGGCCACCCGAAGGCGGCCCGAATTCTTTGCGATTACGCGCCGATGGATTGGGTGTCCACGCGAACACCCACGCCCATCGTCGACGACACGGCCACTTTGCGCAGGTAAACACCCTTGCTGGTAGCAGGCTTGGCTTTGTTCAAAGCGTCGATCAAAGCGGCCAAGTTGCCTTGGAGCTTGTCGGCGTCGAACGAGCGGCGGCCAATGGTGCCGTGCACGATACCGGCTTTGTCCACGCGGAACTGCACCTGACCGGCTTTGGCGTTCTTCACGGCCGTGGCCACGTCGGGCGTCACGGTACCGACCTTGGGGTTGGGCATCAGGCCACGGGGACCCAAGATCTGGCCCAAAGTACCCACGATGCGCATGGCGTCGGGGGAAGCGATCACCACGTCAAAAGGCATGTCGCCGGCTTTGATCTGAGCGGCCAGATCGTCCATACCGACCACGTCAGCGCCAGCGGCCTTGGCTTCTTCGGCCTTAGCACCTTGGGCAAACACGGCCACGCGAGCGGTTTTGCCGGTGCCGTGAGGCATGACGACGGCGCCGCGCACCACTTGGTCGGATTTCTTGGCGTCGATGCCGAGCTGGATGGCCACATCGATGGACTCATCGAACTTGGCGGTCGCGCACTCTTTGACGATGCCCAAGGCAGCGGTCAGGGCGTACAGCTTGTTGCTGTCGACTTTGCCTTGCAAGGCTTTTTGTTTTTTGGTCAATTGGGCCATGTCACACGCCCTCCACGATCACACCCATGGAACGGGCGGAACCGGCGATGGTGCGCACAGCGGCGTCCACGTCAGCAGCGCTCATATCGGGCATCTTGGTTTTGGCAATTTCTTCCAGCTGAGCGCGGGTGATTTTGCCGACTTTGTTCTTGTTGGGCACCGAAGAGCCCTTGTCGAGCTTGATGGCCTTCTTGATCAAGGTGGTCGCTGGAGGCGTCTTGATGATGAAGGTGAAGCTCTTGTCCGCAAACGCGGTGATCACGACGGGCAATGGCAGGCCGGGCTCAACACCTTGGGTCTGGGCGTTGAACGCCTTACAGAATTCCATGATGTTCAAACCGCGCTGACCCAATGCGGGACCGATCGGTGGTGATGGGTTGGCCTTACCAGCTGGCACTTGCAGCTTGATGAAGCCGACGATTTTTTTCGCCATGCTTTTCTCCTTGCGGGTTCAAACGCTCTAAAGAGCTCCCCGGGGGTTAACGACTCGTTTCATGATCGCGGGGCACCGAGTCGGTCCATGCCCTGCGAGGCTTCTGACAGGTGGCCGGCTTAGGCCTTTTCCACCTGGCTGAATTCCAACTCCACGGGGGTGGCACGACCAAAGATCGTGACCGACACGCGCAGCTTGTTCTTTTCGTAGTTGACTTCTTCGACCGTGCCGTTGAAGTCGGTGAAGGGACCTTCTTTAACGCGGATGTATTCGCCGGTGACGAATTCGACTTTGTGGCGCGGCTTGTCGGAGCCCTCTTGCATTTGGTTGACGATTTTTTGCACGTCGGCTTCGGAAATGGGGGCTGGGCGGTTTTTCGCGCCGCCGACAAAACCGGTGACCTTGTTCGTGTGCTTGACCAAGTGCCAGGTGTCGTCGTCCATGACCATCTCGACCAAGACGTAGCCCGGGAAGAACTTGCGCTCGGTCGTGCGACGCTGGCCGTTCTTCATCTCAACGACTTCTTCGGTCGGCACCAAGATGCGACCGAACTTGGCTTCCATGCCTGCGCGGTTGATGCGCTCGACGATGTTGCGCTCTGCGGCCTTCTCCATACCGGAGTAAGCATGCACGACGTACCAGCGCATGCCACTGGCAGCTGCCGCGTCCACCACAGGGGTTGTTTGCTCGGTCATGCTTATCTCCAGCCCAAAATCAAATCGAAGAAGACCCATTGCAGGGTTTTGTCGGTGAGCCACAAGAACAAGGCCATGACCAACACAAAGGCAAACACATACGCCGTCATCTGGGTGGCTTCCTTGCGCGCAGGCCACACCACTTTGCGCACTTCACGGGCACTGTCCTTGCCGAACGCGACCAATCGGCGACCCGCATCGGCCGTCAGAAAGCTCACCACCGCCAACGCGATGCCCACGACCAAGGCGCCCCACTGCGCCAAAGACCCTTGGGACTTCAGCGAGAAAAAGGCCGCAAAGGCGCCAACAAACAAAACCACCGACAACAGCAACTTGGCTTTGTCGGCGCCTGTGTGGACGGTTTCAACATCGGTCGATGACATGGGCTTCCAAACAATCAATTCAAAACACAGGCCCAAGGCCAAAAGGCCCTAGACACGCAAGCCCACCAGAGGTCTTTCGACTTCGGCGGGCTTGAAAACCACTTCAAAGGGCAGAGCGGAATCAGATTCCGGAACCATCCCATCGGGTGGCAGGGGCAGTAGGAATCGAACCTACAACCTTCGGTTTTGGAGACCGACGCTCTGCCAATTGAGCTATACCCCTACTGGCTTAAACACTGGCCTGACGGGTATCAGGCAAAAATCTTGGCCACAACGCCAGCGCCGACGGTACGACCACCTTCGCGGATGGCGAAGCGCAAGCCTTCTTCCATGGCGATGGGGTTGATCAACTTGACCGTGATCGACACGTTGTCACCCGGCATCACCATCTCTTTGCCTTCTGG
>CAMDCY010000046.1 GCA_945890705.1 Hydrogenophaga intermedia
GCTTTGACGCCGTTTGGTGAAGAGAAATACCCGCGCTTCAAAACCTGGTGCGACGAGTACTTCTTCTTGAAGCACCGCAACGAGCAGCGCGGCGTGGGCGGCGTGTTCTTTGACGATTTCTCCGAACTCGGTGCCGATCGCAGCTTTGAGATGATGCAATCGGTGGGTGACTCGTTATTGAACGCTTACCTGCCCATCGTGCAACGCCGCCAAGGCATGGCCTACACCCAGCGCGAGCGGGACTTCCAGCTCTACCGCCGTGGCCGTTATGTCGAGTTCAACCTGGTGTTTGACCGGGGCACGCACTTTGGCTTGCAATCGGGCGGGCGCAGCGAGTCGATTTTGTTGTCCATGCCGCCGCTGGTGACCTGGTCTTACCAACACCAACCCGAGCCCGGCAGCCCCGAAGCTCGCTTGTACAGCGACTTCATCGTGCGCAAGGACTGGCTCTGATGGACCCCGCTGGCGGCAACACCGTGGGTCGCCTGGGCGTGTTTGGGGGTTCGTTTGACCCACCCCACGCGGCCCACCAAGCCATGGTGCAAGCCGCGATGACGCAGCTGCAGTTGGACCGTTTGCTCATCGTGCCCACCGGACAGGCCTATCACAAGGCCCGACCTTTGAGCGACGCGGCTCACCGCTTGGCCATGTGCGAGGCCGTTTGGGGTGAGGTGCCGGGGGTGCAAATCGACCCCCGAGAAACCCAGCGCGATCGCCCAAGCTACACTGTCGACACTTTGACCGAATTGCAAACGCAGTGGCCCAGCACCCCGATCTACTTGCTCATGGGTGCAGATCAGTGGTCGGCGTTCAAGACCTGGAAAGACTGGATGCGCATCTTGGACATGACAACGGTGGTCGTGGCCACACGCCCTGGACAGCCTGAGGTGAGCGACGAATTGCCCTGTGTTCACCTGTCCATGCCGGCCATGACTTGGAGTTCCACCGAACTGCGCGCCGCGGCCGTCCAAGGTCACTTTGACGCCACGGATCCATCCCACAGCCCACTGCACCCGGCCGTGGCAAGCTATATTTCACAACATCACCTCTATCAGAAGCCCTCATGACCAGCGAAACCACTGCCAAAAAAGACGTTCAAAAACTCCAACGCGCCATCGTCGATGGCTTGGAAGACGTCAAGGGCCAAGACATCGTGGTGTTCAACACCGAACACCTCTCGCCTTTGTTTGAGCGCGTGATCATCGCCAGCGGCACCTCCAACCGACAAACCAAAGCTTTGGCCGCCAGCGTTCGCGACGCCGTGCGCGAAGCCGGCTTTGACAAGCCACGCATCGAAGGCGAAGAAAACGGCGAATGGATCATCGTGGACTGTGGCGCGGCCGTGGCCCACGTCATGCAACCCGTCATTCGCCAGTACTACCACTTGGAAGAAATTTGGGGCGAAAAGCCGGTGCGGACCAAACACGGCGCGACCAAGCCCGAAACGGCCAAGCCCGCCAAACCTGCGGCAAAAAAAGCCGCTGTCAAAACCGCGCCCAGCCGCAGTGCCAAGGCCACGGTGAAGTCGCAGGCCAAAGCCCAGCCGGCCGTGGCTCCGAAGGCGCCCGCCAAGACCAGCAACCGCGCGCCCGCCAAGGTCGCGAGCAAAACCACAGCCAAGCCAGCAGCCAAAACCCCGGCCACCAAAGCGCCGGTGAAAAAGGTCGCGACGAAAAGCGCGGTGAACACCACGTCAAAAGCACCGGCCAAAAAAGTGCCTGCCAAAAAGACCATGGCCAAATTGGTGGTGCAGTCCAAGCCCAAGACACCAGCCAAAGGCGCTGCCAAGGTCGCCAGCAAAGCCCCGGCCAAGAAAACCACCAAACGCGCATGAAGCTGTGGGTGGTGGCGGTCGGGCAGCGCATGCCCGATTGGGCCCAAACCGCGTGTGACGACTACGTCAAACGCTTTGGGCCCGATTTGCGTTTGGAAGTCAAAACCGTCAAGACCGAGCCCCGCGGCTCCAAAACCCGTGAATCCCTGCTCGCCGCCGAGCGCCAGCGCATCGAAGCCGCCATCCCGCGCGGCGCCCGCGTCGTGGCCATGGACGAGCGCGGCAACAGCTACACCACCCAGGCCTTGGCGCAGCAACTCACCCAGTGGCAAAGCATGGGCGACGATGTGGCCTTTGTGATCGGAGGGCCCGATGGCCTATGCCCCGAATTCCGTGCCGCAGCGGCCGCTCGTATCCGTTTGTCCGACATGACCTTACCCCACGCCATGGCCCGTGTGCTCTTGGTTGAGCAGCTCTACCGCGCCTGGTCCATCCTCACCAACCATCCCTACCACCGTGAATAACTGGGTTTATTTGGCTTCTCAAAGCCCGCGCCGTTTGCAACTGCTCAACCAGTGGGGCGTGCGCTGCGAGATGCTGCTGCCCGACGCACAAGAGGACGCCGAAGCGCTCGAAGTGGTGCTGCCAAGCGAAGCCCCTGCGGCCTACGTGCAGCGCGTGACGGGTCTCAAATTGCAAGCGGCCATGGCCCGGCGCGAGCGTCGCGGCTTGGCCCCGGGGTGGGTGCTGTGCGCCGACACCACCGTGGCCTTGGGTACGCGCATTTTGGGCAAGCCTGAGAACCCGGCCGATGCCCAAGCCATGCTGCGTTCGCTCGCAGGCCAATGGCACGAGGTCATGACGGCGGTGGCCTTGGGCGACTCGCCTGCCACGGCTCGCGTGGCTTTGAGCGTCTCGCGCGTGAAGTTCGCCAAACTCAGCGAAGCGCAAATCGCAGCCTACGTGGTCAGCGAAGAGCCCATGGGCAAAGCCGGGGCTTACGCCATCCAAGGCCGGGCCTCGCTGTGGATCGAATCGATTGAAGGCAGTTATTCGGGCATCATGGGGCTGCCGGCACATGAGACCGCGCAGCTCATGGCCCGAGCTGGCCAAGCACTGTACTGAGGAACACCGCCATGGGACAAGACATTCTGATCAACTGGTCACCGCAAGAAACGCGGGTGGCCGTGATCGAGCAGGGCGTGGTGCAAGAAGTGCACCAAGAACGCACACTCGAGCGTGGCTTGGTGGGCAATGTGTACTTGGGCAAAGTCTCGCGGGTTTTGCCCGGCATGCAGTCGGCCTTCATCGACATCGGCTTGGACCGAGCGGCGTTTTTGCACGTGGCCGATTTGTTGCCCAGCATCGCCGCCAAACACGCCAAGGTCAAACCCGAACTTGGTGAGCCCAGTTCAGACACCAGCGATCCGGCCTTGGCTATCGAAAAGCAAATCTTTGATGGCCAATCGATTTTGGTGCAGGTCCTCAAAGACCCGATCGGCACCAAAGGCGCGCGGCTGACCTCTCAAATCAGCATCGCCGGTCGTTTGCTGGTGTACCTGCCGCAAGACCAGCACATCGGCGTATCTCAAAAAATACCGCCCGCTCAGCGCGAGGCCTTGCGTCAGCGCTTGGTCACGTTGACCGAGTCCAACGGCGGCTTTATTTTGCGCACCAACGCCGAAGACGCCACCGACGAGGACTTGGCCGAGGACATCGCTTACTTGCGCAAGACTTGGCAACGCATCAAAACCGCCGCCAGTACCCGCCCGCCACTGAGCTTGCTGCACGAAGACCTCAACCTCTTGCAGCGCGTCTTGCGAGATTTGGTCGACGTGCAAACCCAAAGCATCCGCGTGGACTCCAAAGAGCAGACCGCGCTCTTGCAGCAGTTCGCCAAAGAGTTCATGCCCGCCACGCTGGAGAAGATTCAGCACTACACCGGTGAAAGACCCATCTTTGACCTCTTCAATGTGGACGAAGAGATCACACGCGCTTTGGGGCGTCGCGTGGATCTGAAGTCGGGCGGTTATTTGGTCATCGACCAAACCGAGGCCATGACCACGGTGGACGTAAACACCGGTGGTTATGTGGGTGCGCGTAACTTCGACGACACCATCTTCAAAACCAATTTAGAAGCGGCCCAAGCCATTGCGCGTCAATTGCGCTTGCGCAATTTGGGCGGCATCGTGATCGTGGACTTCATCGACATGAGCAAAGACGGCCACCGCGAATCGGTGCTGGGTGAGTTTCGCAAGCAAGTGGCCAAAGACCGCGTCAAAACCATGGTTGGTGGGTTTTCGCAACTGGGCTTGCTGGAGATGACGCGCAAACGCACCCGCGAGTCCTTGGCGCACATGCTCAGCGAAAGCTGCCCAGCGTGCGAAGGCAAGGGCGCTTTAAAAACACCGCGCAGCGTGTGTTATGACATCTTGCGCGAGATCTTGCGCGAGGCCCGATCGTTCAACCCGCGCGAGTTTCGCATCGTCGCCTCGCCGAAGGTCGTGGAACTATTCTTGGATGAAGAAAGTCAACATTTGGCCGGTTTGTCCGACTTCATCGGCAAACCCATTTCATTGCAAAGTGAAAGCGCCATGACTCAAGCCCAATACGATATTGTGCTGTTGTGAGAGCCCTCTCAACAGGTCTCGTCACACTGGAGTAACATGTTAGATTGACAATGCACCGATCCATCCTTTGGGCTTGGCCCATGAATCCAACGACATTGCTTTGAACACACACAGCATCGCCCGCAGAAACACCCTTTTGAATGCCGCTCGACTGAGCGCACTGGGTTTGTTGACCCCCTATTGGGCACAAGCCCAATTTCGGGTGGAGGTTGCCGGTGTCGGCCTGACCCAACACCCGTTTTCCGCCATCGTTTTTCGCGCCAGCCCGGGCGTGCCGCAAGACATCGCGGCCATCGTTCGTGCGGATCTTGAGCGCAGCGGTCAGTTCTTGCACGTGGGTCTGCCGCACGGCGCCTGGGACGAGACCAGCCAACCCGATTTGAGCCCGTGGCGCAGCCGCGGTGTGGACGTGGTGGTGGTGGGCAGTGTCAACCCCATGGCAGGGGGTCGCTGGGACGTGCGCTATCGCTTGTGGGACGTGTTGGGGAACAAGAGCTTGGGCGGGGTGAGCTACCCAGTCGCCACACAAGACTTGCGTGCAGCGGCCCACCGCATCGCAGACGATATTTTCCAAAAAATGACCGGCGCGCCCGGCGTGTTTTCCACGCGCATTGCCTACACCACACGTTCTGGCGGGCGACACCATTTGTGGCTGGCCGACGCCGATGGTCAAAACCCCAAGTCGGTGCTCAGCAGCACCGAGCCGATCATTTCACCGAACTGGTCGGCCGACGGAACTCGCTTGGCTTATGTGTCGTTTGAGCAAAAAAAACCCATCGTCTACACCCATGAAGTGGCCACGGGCGTTCGCCGCTTGGCATCCAACCAGCGCGGCTCGAACAGTGCGCCGGCTTGGTCTCCCGATGGCAGTCGATTGTTGGTGACTTTGACCCTGTCGGGTTCGTCGCAGCTCTATGAAACCAACCCGCAAGGTGGCAGCCCCAAGCGCTTGACGCAATCCAACGGCATCGACACCGAGGGCGTCTACAGCGCAGATGGCCGCACCATTTACTTTGTCAGCGACCGCGGCGGTTCACCGCAAATTTACAAAATGGACGCCAACGGTGGCGCCGCTCAGCGGGTCACGTTTCAAGGCAGCTACAACATTTCGCCCGCCCCAAGCCCTGATGGCAAGTGGTTGGCCTACGTCTCTCGTCTCGGTGGGGGCACCTACCGTGTTCACGTCATGGATTTGCAAAGCGGCGCGGTGTCTGCAGTCAGCGACACCAACGACGACGAAAATCCCAGCTTCTCGGCCAACAGCCGAATGCTGGTCTATGGAACCAAATTCCAAGGCCGTGAGTCATTGATGACAACCACGGTGGATGGTCGGGTTAAAACCCGTTTGGTCACCGCCCCTGGTGAAGTCAGGGAGCCCCATTGGGGCCCCTTGTTGAGATAATTTTTTTAAGGAGATAACCATGCGCTTTTCAGCATCACAACGTTCTTTCACTCAACGTTCGGCCGCCCGTGTGTCCGTGCTCATGGCCGCTTTGTTGCTGGCTGCATGTGGTTCATCCGTGGATCTGAATACGGCGGCTGGTGCACCCGTTGACAACCGCACCGGTGGTGCCGCTGCCGGCGCCACCTCTGGTGCTGCTGCTGGCGCCACCTCTGGTGCGGCTGGCTCTGCCAACCTCAGCTCCAGCGCCATTGACGAAGCCGCTTACAACGCCTTGATCAAGGTGGTTTATTTTGACTTTGACAGCGCCCAAGTGCGCAGCGAATTCAATGGTGGTCTGGAAGCCAAAGCCAAGTACCTGCAGGGCGATCGCACCCGTCGCGTCAAACTCGAAGGCCACACCGACGAACGTGGTGGCAGCGAATACAACTTGGCCTTGGGTCAACAGCGTGCCGAAGCCGTGCGCCGCTCCCTGGCTGTCTTGGGTGTGAGCGAGTCACAAATGGAAGCGGTGAGCTATGGCAAAGAAAAGTTGGCTTCGGCTGGCGCTGACGAAACAGCCCATGCGGCCAACCGCCGGGTCGAGCTGAGCCGCTGATGCTCCAATCTGCGCACAAGCTCCGCGCATTTGCGTTGCTCACCATGGCTCTAACGCTGGGTAACCCAGCGTGGGCCTTGTTTGGTGACGACGAGGCTCGCAAGGCGATCATTCAGCTTCGCATTGAGCTCACCGATGCACGCAAAGAGATTACCGATACACGCAAAGAAATTACCGATACACGCAAAGAGATCCAAGCATTACAACAGGTGTTTGAAGATCAACGTCGTATTAACTCAGAAGGCGCAGCTGTGATGCGCAGGTCAATTTTGGATGTCAGCACTCAAGCCGAAAGATGGCGCCAAGAGTTGGGCGTCTTGAGAGGTGAACAGGAAAAGCTGGAACAAGAAAACAAGCGTTTGCAAGAGGCCTTGACAGCCATGACTGCTCGCCTCAAAACCTTCGAGCCGTTGTCGATCGAACAAGACGGCTACACGCTCTTGGTTTCGCCACCAGAAAAAGCTGCCTTTGACCGTGCTATGTCTTTGTTGTTGGCATCGGATTTCACCCAAGCCGCAGCGGCGTATGTTCAACTGTTGAATCAATACCCCAACAGCGCTTATACCGCCTCGGTGCTTTATTGGCTTGGCAATGCCCAGTACGCCAGCCAAGACATCAAAGGGTCTATCAATACCCACAAACGCTTGGTGGTTCAGTACCCCAGACACTCGCGGGTAGCGGAGGCCATGTTGTCCATCGGCAATGCCCATGCAGAGTTGGGCGATCCCAAATCGGCCCGCTCCGAATGGGACAGCCTGATTGCCAACCACCCCAAAACCGAAGCCGCCACCACGGCGCGCGAACGTCTCAAAACCTTGCCGCGGCAGTGATCGATACCGCTGAGTTCGAGCGGCGCTTTGGTGGTCTGCGCCGGCTCTATGGTGTGCAAGGTGCTCAGCGCCTGTTTGAGGCCCACGTGGTCGTGGTGGGCATCGGCGGTGTGGGGTCCTGGACCTGTGAAGCCCTGGCCCGCAGCGGCGTGGCCCGCTTGACCCTCATTGACATGGACCACGTGGGTGAGTCCAACATCAACCGCCAAATCCACGCCTTGAGCCACACCATAGGACAAAGCAAAGGCTTGGCCATGCGCGACCGAATTCACGCTTACCACCCCGGCTGCCAAGTGGAGTTGATCGACGACTTCGTCACCCCCGAGAATTGGCCCACGCTCGTGCAGCAAATTGAACCCAGCAATCAGGGCTTTGCCCTGATTGACGCTTGTGATCAAGTGCGCGCCAAGACCGCAATGGCGGCTTGGGCTCTGACGGCGTCAGTGCCTTTTGTCACGGTGGGTGCGGCCGGCGGCAAACGCTTGGCCCACGCCGTGGACTTGGCCGACTTGGCCGACACCACCCACGACCCACTGCTGGCCAACGTGCGCTACCGGCTGCGCAAAATGCACGGCGCGGCCCGCTCCGGACACATGGGCGTGGCCTGCGTGTTTAGCCGCGAATCCGTGGCGCCGCCCGATGCATCGTGCGATGTGGGGGAGGGCGACGGCAGCTTGAATTGCCACGGTTATGGTTCGGCCGTCAGCGTCACCGCATCCTTTGGCTTGGCCGCAGCCGGTGCGGTGCTCAACGCATGCGCCAAGGGCACGGCATCTGTGGCGCCAAAAACTTTGCAAAAAAATCGCCGCCCTTGAAAAAGCCAAAATTTTGACGCTATAATTTGAGGCTTCGCAGAGCTGCACTGCTGCTTTGTCGAAGAGCGTGGGACGTTAGCTCAGTTGGTAGAGCAGCGGACTTTTAATCCGTTTGTCACTGGTTCGACCCCAGTACGTCCTACCACCCACACACCAAAAGCCCCGAGTGCCAAACACTCGGGGCTTTTTTCATGCGGTTCGGTCTTAGCGTGTGCGGTGCTTCATAGCACGCTGCACTTCTCGCTTGCCTTCACGATCCTTAATGGTGTCGCGTTTGTCGTGCTCGGCCTTGCCTTTGGCCAGGGCCATGTCGCATTTGACCTTGCCGTTTTTCCAGTGGAGGTTCAAAGGCACCAAGGTGAAACCTTTTTGCTCGACCTTGCCGATCAAACGGCGAATCTCTTCCTTGTTGAGCAGCAATTTTTTGGTGCGCACGTTGTCGGGGTTGACGTGCGTGGAGGCGGTGTGCAGGGGGTTGATTTGGCAGCCGATCAAAAACAACTCGCCACCTCGAATGACCACGTAACCATCGGTCAGCTGCACTTTACCTAGGCGCAGAGACTTAACCTCCCAGCCTTCGAGCACCATACCAGCTTCAAAGCGTTCTTCAATGTGGTAATTGAAGAGGGCTTTTTTGTTGTCGGCAATGCGATTCTCGACGGTCTTCTTTTTGTCGGTGTTGTCGGGTTTGGTGGCCATGGGCAATCGGTTCATGGCCGCGCACGGCCAATACAATAGACGACAGCGATTGCACGCTGCAACCCGACATTGTATGAAAACCCTCCATAAGACCGTTTTGCTCAGCCACAGTGCACACGACATGTTCGCATTGGTGACCGACGTGTCGCGTTACCCCGAGTTTTTGCCTTGGTGCGCCAGCGGCCAAGTGCTAGAGAACAAGGACGACGGCATGGTCGCGCAAGTGGGCATGTCCATGGCCGGCGTGCGCCAAAGCTTCACCACCCGCAACACCCACGAAACCGACCGCCAAGTTCACATGGCCTTGGTCGACGGACCTTTTTCTCAACTCGAAGGCACGTGGCGCTTCACCCCCTTGGGCGACGGCAGCCTGCGCGCTTGCAAGGTCGAGTTCGATTTGAGCTACGGCTTCTCCAGCACCACCTTGGCGACCTTGGTTGGCCCGGTGTTTGACCGCATCGCTGGCAGTTTGGTTGATGCGTTTGTCAAGCGCGCCGACGAGGTCTATGGCAGCGACTGAGTCCATCGCCGTCACGGCGGTCTTGGCCCCAGCTCCGCGCACCGTCTGGGAGCATCCGTTGAGCCTGCCCGCTGGATGTACCGTGGAACAAGCGTGGTCACACACTCCATGGGTTCACAGTCACCCCAGCGCCGCGCACGGCCAGCCTTGGAGTGCCTCGATCTGGGGGCGCAAGGTCGACGGCGCGACCGTGCTGCGCGAGGGTGACCGCATCGAGTGGTTGCGGCCTTTGACGGTCGACCCCAAGGTGGCGCGGCGCGAGCGCTTCAAAGGGCAGGGCGTGCGCGGCGCGGGTCTGTTTTCACGCCGAAAACCCAGGCCTTGAGCCCACAAAGAGTCCCTTGGACACGGGTACAATCGTGTTTTTGGAGCTCTACCTATGCGCCTTCTCGGCAAAGCACTGACCTTCGACGACGTTTTGTTGGTCCCCGCATACTCCCAAGTCCTGCCCAAGGACACCTCGCTGGCCACCCAGTTCACCCGCAACATCCGATTGAATTTGCCCCTGGTCGCCGCGGCCATGGACACCGTGACCGAAGCCCGTTTGGCCATCGCCATCGCGCAAGAGGGCGGCATCGGCATCGTGCACAAAAACCTCACCCCGCAAGAACAAGCCGCGCACGTGGCCAAGGTCAAGCGCTACGAATCCGGCGTCTTGCGCGACCCGGTGGTCATCACCCCGGAGACCACTGTGCGCCAAGTCATGGCCCTCAGCGTGGAGCTGGGTGTGTCGGGCTTTCCCGTTTGCGACGGCCGCCAAGTGGTGGGCATTGTCACGGGCCGCGATTTGCGCTTTGAGACCCGCTACGACCAAAAAGTCAGCGAAATCATGACCCCGCGTGATCGCTTGATCACCGTGCCCGAAGGCACCACGCCCGAGCAAGCCAAGCACCTGCTCAACAAACACAAACTTGAGCGATTGCTCGTGATCAACGAAGCCTTTGAGCTCAAGGGCCTGATCACCGTCAAAGACATCACCAAACAACTCAACTTCCCCAACGCCGCGCGCGACGCCGCTGGCAAGCTGCGCGTGGGCGCGGCCGTGGGCGTGGGTGAGGGCACCGAAGAGCGCGTGGAAGCGCTGGCCCGCGCCGGTGTGGACGCCATCGTGGTCGACACCGCGCACGGCCACAGCAAAGGTGTCATCGACCGCGTGCGTTGGGTCAAGCAAAACTACCCACACATTGAAGTGATCGGCGGCAACATCGCCACTGGCGCGGCGGCTTTGGCCTTGGTCGAAGCCGGTGCCGACGGCGTAAAGGTTGGTATTGGCCCCGGCTCGATTTGCACCACCCGTATCGTGGCCGGCGTGGGCGTGCCACAAATCATGGCCGTGGACAACGTGGCCACGGCGCTCAAGGGCACCGGCGTGCCCCTGATCGCCGACGGTGGTATTCGCTACAGCGGTGACATCGCCAAGGCCATCGCTGCGGGCGCGAGCACCGTGATGATGGGCGGCATGTTCGCTGGCACCGAAGAAGCGCCGGGCGAAGTCATCTTGTTCCAAGGCCGCAGCTACAAGAGCTACCGCGGCATGGGTTCCATCGGCGCCATGCAGCAAGGCAGCGCTGACCGCTACTTCCAAGAAAGCAGCACCGGCAACCCCAACGCCGACAAGCTCGTGCCCGAAGGCATCGAAGGCCGTGTGCCCTACAAAGGCTCGGTCGTGTCCATCATCTTCCAAATGGCCGGCGGCCTGCGCGCCAGCATGGGTTACTGCGGCTGCGCCACCATCGAAGACATGCGCAACCAGGCCGAGTTCGTCGAAATCACCACTGCCGGCATCCGCGAGAGCCACGTGCACGACGTGCAAATCACCAAAGAAGCACCGAACTACCGGGCTGATTGATGCACCAGAAGATCCTCATCCTCGACTTCGGATCGCAAGTCACCCAACTCATTGCCCGCCGCGTGCGCGAGGCGCATGTGTATTGTGAGGTTCACCCCTGCGACGTGAGCAGCGATTGGGTGCGCGAGTTCGCCGCCGACGGTCAGCTCAAGGGCGTGATCCTCTCGGGTAGCCACGCCAGCGTGTACGAGGTGGACGACAAAGCGCCCGACGCGGTGTTTGAGCTCGGCGTGCCGGTGCTGGGTATTTGCTACGGCATGCAGACCATGGCGCAGCAACTCGGCGGCAAGGTCGAGGCGGGCACCACGCGCGAATTCGGTTACGCCGAGGTGCGCGCGCACGGCCACACCGAATTGCTCAAAGGCATCGAAGACTTCGCCACGGCCGAAGGCCACGGCATGCTCAAGGTGTGGATGAGCCACGGCGACAAGGTCACCCAAATGCCCGAGGGCTTCAAAGTCATGGCCTCCACACCGGCTTGCCCGATTGCCGGTATGGCCGACGAGGCCCGCCGCTTTTACGCCGTGCAGTTCCACCCCGAAGTCACGCACACCGTGCAAGGCCAGGCGCTGCTCAACCGCTTCGTACTCGACATTTGCCAAGCCCGCCAAGACTGGGTCATGGGCGACTACATCGAAGAGGCCGTGGCCAAGATCCGAGAACAGGTCGGTGACGAAGAAGTCATCCTCGGTTTGTCCGGCGGTGTGGATTCGTCCGTGGCCGCCGCGCTGATCCACCGCGCCATCGGCGACCAACTCACCTGCGTGTTCGTGGACCACGGCTTGTTGCGTCTGAACGAAGGCGACATGGTCATGGAGATGTTCGAGGGCAAGCTGCACGCCAAGGTCATCCGCGTGGACGCCAGCGATTTGTTCTTGGGCAAGCTCGCCGGTGTGAGCGAGCCCGAAGCCAAACGCAAAATCATCGGCGGCTTGTTTGTGGATGTGTTCAAAGAACAGGCCGCCAAACTCAAAGATGGTGGCGGAGGACACAAGGGCGCTACCTTCTTGGCTCAAGGCACGATTTACCCCGACGTGATCGAGTCGGGCGGAGCCAAGAGCAAAAAAGCCGTGACCATCAAGAGCCACCACAACGTGGGCGGCTTGCCCGAGCAGCTGGGCTTGAAGTTGCTCGAGCCTTTGCGCGACCTGTTCAAAGACGAGGTGCGCGAGCTGGGCGTGGCGCTGGGCTTGCCCCGCGAGATGGTCTACCGCCACCCCTTCCCAGGCCCCGGTTTGGGCGTGCGGATTTTGGGCGAAGTCAAAAAAGAATACGCCGACCTGCTGCGCCGTGCAGACGCGATCTTCATAGAAGAGCTGCGCAACTTCACCGACGATACTGGCAAGACTTGGTACGACCTCACCAGCCAAGCCTTCACCGTGTTTTTGCCGGTCAAGAGCGTGGGCGTGATGGGCGACGGCCGCACCTACGACTACGTGGTGGCCTTGCGTGCGGTGCAGACCAGCGACTTCATGACCGCCGACTGGGCCGAGCTGCCGTACGCGCTGCTCAAAAAAGTGTCGGGGCGCATCATCAACGAAGTGCGCGGCATCAACCGCGTGACCTACGACGTGAGCTCAAAACCCCCTGCGACCATCGAGTGGGAGTGAGCCGGTGTACATTCATTTCTTCATCACCTTGGAGACATGAATGATCGGATACACCTGTGTGGGCACCAACGACCTGAGCAAAGCTGTGGCGTTTTATGGCGAGCTCTTGGGCCTCCTGGGCGCCAAGCCCACGTTTAAAACGGATCGTGGTGTGGGCTGGGGCATTGCGCCAGACAAACCCATGTTCAGCGTGTTCAAGCCTTTTGATGCGGAGCCCGCGACTGTGGGCAACGGCAGCATGGTGGCTTTGGTTGCAGCCAACCGCGAGCAGGTTCAAGCTTTGTACAACAAAGCCTTGGCCTTGGGCGGCCAAGACGCAGGCCCACCGGGTCAGCGCAACGGCGACTTTTACGGCGCTTATTTCCGCGATTTGGACGGCAACAAACTGGCCGCCTATTGCATCGTCAAACCCTGATTTGCCATGTACGTTCCGCGCCAATTTGATCAACCCGCGCAGGCAGCCGCGGTCATGCGCGAGCACCCTCTGGGCAGTTTGGTCACGACCGACGACGATGGTTTTCCGTGTGTGACGTACCTGCCGCTGCGGCTGGAGACACAGCCCGGTGGTGCGCAGCGTTTGCTCGGGCACTGTGCTCGCGCCAACCCACAGTGGAAGCATTTGCTTCAACGCCCGATGGCACTGGTGAGCTTCATGGGGCCTCACGCTTACATGTCGCCCAAGGTCTACACCGACTTGCAGCGCGTACCGACTTGGAGCTATGTGGCGGTGCAAGCCCGGGTGAGGGCCCGCGTGCTTGAGGGTGAGGCGGCCAAAGACTCGCTGCTCAAGCAACTCATCGGGGACCACGAACCGGCCTACGCCGATCAGTGGCGCGGTTTGCCCGAGGACTACACCGACAAAATGCTCCACGCCATTGTGGCCTTTGAGCTCGATGTTGAAGACCTGCAGTGTGCCGTCAAGCTCAACCAACACCGGCCCGAATCGCATACCGCCATGTACCAAGCCTACCGGGCGGGTGGGGCGAACGAACAGGCGTTGGCGGATTGGATGCAACGCATGGGCTTGGTGTGAACGAGGCACTCAGCGACGAACACTGGATGGGGCTGGCCTTGGCCCAAGCCCGCGAAGCGGCGGTGGCGGGTGAGGTGCCGGTGGGCGCGGTGGTGGTCAAAGACGGGCGGCTGATCGCCAGCGGGCGCAACGCACCGATCGCCGGTCAAGACCCCACGGCGCACGCCGAGGTCGTGGCTTTGCGTGAAGCCGCGCGGGTTTTGGGCAACTACCGACTCGACGGTTGCACGCTGTACGTGACCTTGGAGCCCTGTGCCATGTGCAGCGGCGCCATGCTGCACGCCCGCTTGGCGAGGGTGGTGTTCGGCGCCAGCGACGCACGCACGGGGGCTGCGGGTTCTGTGTTGAACCTATACGCACAGCCCCAGCTCAACCACCACACACAAGTCACGCGCGGTGTGTGCGCCGAGGCCTCTGCGCAGTTGCTCAAAGACTTTTTCAAACCCCGACGCAGCAACCCCGACCCGCTGCGCGAGGACGCACTGCGAACCGATCTTGCGACCGTGCCCTGGATAGATTGGCCCGAGGCATGTAGCCAGTTCTGGCGAGACTTGCCCAGCGCTTCGGGTTGGCGTGTGCACGCCTTGGGTCAAGCACGTGGTGCGGCGGTGCACACCATCGCCCTGCACGGCCCCGACACCTGGTCGGCGATTTACCGCGACGCGGTGGCCCAAGACGCTGGGGTGTTGGCACTGGACTTGTTGGGTTTTGGCTTGAGCGACAAGCCGAAAAAAGCCACGCAGCACCGCTTGGCTTGGCACGCCGCGGTACTCGCCGATTGGTTGCAAACGCTCAACACCACGGACACGCTGCGCTGGTGGGTGCCGCCCGAGATGGCGCTGTGGTGGGCGCAGCTGGAAGCGCTGCGCCAAGAACAAGGCCACCCAACTTGGCAGAGCGAAGCGCCGCCCAGCAGCGCCTTGGCGGCTTGGTCGCGCGCATGGGCCGACGCTCCTTACCCCGACAAAGGGCATCGCCAGGCGAGCAGCCACTGGCCACGCTGAACGGGGCCATGTTTTCGCCGACAATCGGCGCATGGC
>CAMDCY010000047.1 GCA_945890705.1 Hydrogenophaga intermedia
CAAGGGCCGCAACCGCTTGCCGCCGTCGAGCATGGCGTAGCGCATGGCCCGACACAAACCCGCTGGGGCCCCTTCGGGCAAAGCGGCCGACAAAGCCACCTCCACGTTGGCCTGTTGCTGCGCCACCCATGGGGAGAATTCGATCGGCATCGCGCTCACGCTGCAGCGTCCCAAGGTTTGAGGCTTTGGCCTTCGAGCACCTGAATTTGCTGCTCCACCGCGTCGAGCTTTTCGCGGCAAAACGCCAACAGGCTGGCACCGCGCTGGTACTGACTGAGCAACTGATCCAGCGGCAACTGCCCGGCATCGAGCTGGGCCACCAAACGCTCGAGCTCCTCCAAGGCGGCTTCGTAGCTCACGGGCGTGGCATCCGCGTTGACTGTCGGTGAAGGGGTTTTGGGCATGGGCAACGGTCCGTTCTTCAAACAGGGGCCATTTTAGGCCAGCCACCCAACACCACCTGACCCCAAGGGTACAATCGCCGCTCTTTTAACCAACTGACGGGCCACAAGGCCCGGAGGGACGCAAACCCACCCATCCCGCGCTGATTCGTTATTCGTCTCGCGTCTACCCTGCCCCTTCATAGGGGGAGTCTCTAGGTCAGGACCACCATGTCTGATTTAAGTCTTCACTTACAGCAGGCCGCCAGTCAACTGCCGGTTTCCAGCTACTTCGATTCAGCGCTGTTTGAGCAAGAAATGCGCACCCTGTTCGACCCCGGGCCGCGCTACGTGGGCCACGCCCAGTCGGTGCCCCAGATCGGCGACTACATCACTTTGGCCCACGAAGGCGAAGGCCGTGCCTTGGTGCGCACCGCCCAAGGCGTGGAACTGGTTTCCAACGTCTGCCGCCACCGACAAGCAGTCATGCTGCGCGGACGCGGCAACCTCAACGAACCAGCCCCTGGCCACGCCAACGGCCACATCGTGTGCCCGCTGCACCGCTGGACCTACAACGCCGCCAACCCACAGCGCCCTTTGGGCGAGTTGCTTGGCGCGCCCCACTTTGCGCAAGACCCTTGCTTGAACTTGCAGCGCTACCCCTTGCGCGAATGGAACGGCATGCTCTTTGAGGACAACGGCCGCGACATCCGCGCCGACTTGGCCAACATGGGGCCGCGCCAAGCGCTCAACTTTGAAGGCATGTTGCTCGACCACGTCGAGCTGCACACCTGCCACTACAACTGGAAAACCTTCATCGAGGTCTACCTCGAGGATTACCATGTCGGCCCCTTCCACCCCGGCCTGGGCCAGTTCGTCACCTGCGAGGACTTGCAGTGGGAATTCAAGCCCGAATACTCGGTGCAAACCGTGGGCGCGCACAACCTGCAACTCGGCGCGGGCAGCCCCGCGTACGAACGCTGGCAACGCGCCCTCATGGCCTACCGCAACGGCCAAGCGCCCGATCATGGCGCGATTTGGCTGACCTACTACCCGCACATCATGGTGGAGTGGTACCCGCACGTGCTCACCGTCTCAACCCTTCACCCCATCGGCCCAAACGAAACCCTCAACAAGGTGGAGTTCTATTACCCCGAAGAGATCGCCGCCTTTGAGCGCGAGTTCGTCGAGGCGCAGCGCGCGGCCTACATGGAAACCTGCGTGGAGGACGACGAAATCGCTGAGCGCATGGACGCGGGCCGCCGCGCCTTGATGCAACGCGGGGACAACGAAGTGGGTCCTTACCAAAGCCCGATGGAAGACGGTATGCAGCACTTCCACGAGTGGTACCGCCAACGCATGGGGGCGGCCTTCAAGGGCTGAGCGCACGGCCCATGCCCTCCCTATGGATGCTGTTGGCGGCGGTGCTGTTCGCCACCATGGGGGTGTGTGTGAAATTCGCCTCTGAACATTTCCACGCCTTGGACATCGTGTTCTACCGCGGCTTGGTGGGTGTGGTGGTCTTGGGGCTGGTCATGAAACAGCAGCGCGTGGCCTTTCGCAGCCCCGTGCCCATGATGCACTTTTGGCGCAGCCTGGTTGGGGTGGTGTCGCTGGTGGGCTGGTTTTACTCGATTGGTCAATTGCCACTGGCGACCGCCGTGACACTCAACTACACCAGCAGCGTTTGGATCGCCACCTTTTTGCTCGGCGGCGCGGTTTTGTTCAACCAGCGCTCCCTGAGCAGCACCCAAACCCCCTTGATGTTCACCATCGTCTTGGGCTTTGTGGGCGTGGCCTTGGTGCTGCGCCCGACCCTGTCCGCCGGCCAATTGGTGGGCGGCATGGTGGGCTTGCTCTCCGGCATGTTCGCGGCCTTGGCGTATTTGCAAGTGGCTTCATTGGCCCGCACGGGCGAACCCGATTCACGCACGGTGTGGTATTTCTCACTCGGCTCGGTGTTGGCCGGGGGCTTGGGCATGTTGGTCTTGGGTGGCACGGCTTGGAGCGGCTGGCACACCTTGTGGCTCTTGCCGATTGGCCTGTTGGCGCTGGGCGGACAGCTCTGCATGACGCGGGCCTACGCCAGCGGCGCGACCTTGGTCGTGGCCAATTTGCAGTACACCGGCATCGTCTTCGCCAGCCTGTACGGCGTCTGGATTTTTGGCGATCGCATCGACGCCTTCGCTGTCTTGGGTATCGGGCTTATCATCGTCAGCGGTGTGGTCGCAACGGCCTTGCGCGCCCGCGCCATCCCCAAGGCACCGGCAGAGGAACATTGACCATGCACACCAGCCTCATCAGCGCAAGCGACCTGCACAGCCGTTTGACCGCCCCAAGCCCACTGTTCCTGTTTGACTGCAGCAACGACTTGGGCGACGCCGAGCTCGGCCCGCGGCAATACCGCGAAGGCCACATCCCCGGCGCGGTGCACATGCACTTGGACGCCGTCCTGAGCGACCACGAACACGGCATCAACGGGGGGCGCCACCCCCTGCCCTCGCGCGAACGCATCGCCAAAACCTTGGAACGCCTGGGCTTTAGCTCCGGCATGCAAGCCGTGGCCTACGACCGCCAAGGCGGCATCTACGCCGGGCGTTGGTGGTGGATGCTCAAGTGGTGCGGCCACGACGCCGTGGCCGTGCTGGACGGTGCTTGGGCTGCCTGGCAGGCCATGGGCGGGGCCATTGAAACTGCGCAGCCCGCGCCACGGCCGGCCAGTGAAGGCTTTTCGCTCAAACCCCCGTTGGTGCACATGCTCAGCCAAGCCGAGGTGCAAGCCCAGCTGCACAGCCCCGACATGACGCTTATCGATGCACGCGGTGCGCCGCGCTTTCGCGGCGAAGTCGAGCCGCTGGACCCCGTGGCCGGCCACATCCCCGGTGCCCTCAACCGCCCTTTCACCGACAACGTCGGCCCCGACGGCCGTTTCAAACCCGCCGACCAATTGCGCCAAGAGTTTTTGGCCCTGCTCGGCGATCGCTCGCCCGAGAGCGTGGTCCACCACTGCGGCAGCGGCGTGAGCGCCCTACCCAACCTCTTGGCCATGGAAATCGCGGGCTTGGGCCGAACCCGCCTCTACCCCGGCAGCTGGAGCGAGTGGTGCACCACCGAAGGCACGCCCCGCGCCACCGGTGCTTGAGCCTGAGCCTGAGCCTTCAGTGTGAGTGGGCCAGCCCGCTGACCACGGTCACCAAGGCCACGCCCGAGAGTAACCACAAGACCTGCGCCACCGTGGAGCCCAAGCCCAGCTTTTTTTGCAGCTGCGGGATCAGGTCGGCCAAGGCCACGTAAGCAAAGCTGCTGGACGCCAGCACCAAGAAAAACGGCAAGAAATCTTCGATTTCGCGCACCAAGGTGTAACCCACCAAACCACCCAAAGCGGTCACGGTGCCGGCCATCGACACCTTGATGATTGCGGCGCGCTGCGTGCCGCTGGTCTGGCGCAAGACCACCAGGTCGCCCATGTGGTGTGGGACCTCGTGCGCCAACACCGCCAGCGAAGCCACGATGCCCAAACGCATGTCGGCCATGAAGGCCGAGGCGATCAAAATGCCGTCGCCAAAGGCGTGCACGCTGTCGCCGGCCAAGACGGCCCAGCCGCCACCGCTTTTGCCGTGGTCATGGTGCGCATGTGAGTGACCGTGGTGATCGTGCGCCTCGTGCTCGTGATCGTGGTGGTGCTCATGGCCGTGGTGCCACAGCTCGGCTTTGTCGAGCAAAAAGAAAAACACCAAGCCCACCAAAAAAACCGCAAACAAGTCGTTGGCGCTGGCCTGGCTCTCGAACGCCTCGGGCATGAGGTGCATGAAGGCCGTGGCCAAGAGCGCACCCGCGGCCAAGCTCAGCATGTGCTGGGTGTAACGCGAGAGCACCGAAAAGATCAACAGCGCGGCCAACCACACGCTGCCCACGCCCGCGATCACGGTGCCCAACAAAATCGCCAATAAGGTCATTGCTCGTCCAATCGATACACAAAAAAAGCCGCTGTGAACAGCGGCTTTTGCCAGTCGCCCGAGTCAACAGGCTCAAGCCACGCCGTGTTGGGCCATCCAAGCCAGGGCACGCTTCCAGCCGTCCTCGGCCGCCGCTTGGCGGAAGCTCGGACGGTAATCGGCGTGAAAGGCGTGCGGGGCGTCGGGGTACACCACAAAGGTGGACGCTTTCGCCGCCGGCGTGCCTTTGGCCAACACCGCTTTCATCTTATCAACCGTGTCAAGGGGGATGCCGGTGTCGGCCCCACCGTACAAACCCAGCACCGGGGCGTGAAGGGCAGCGCCCACGTCCACGGGGTTTTTGGGAGTCAGCTCCGAGGTCTGGCCGACCAAGCGGCCGTACCACGCCACGCCCGCCTTCACGCGCGGGTTGTGCGCCGCGTAGAGCCAAGTTTGGCGGCCGCCCCAGCAAAAGCCGGTCACGCCGACCTTGTCCAGGTTGCCACCGTTCTCGCCGGCCCAGCGCACACAGGCGTCCAAGTCGCCCATGACCTGCGCGTCGGGCACCTTGGAAATCACCTCAGCAATCAGCTTGGCCATCTCGCCATAGCCTTGTGCGTCGCCTTGGCGATCGAACAACTCAGGCGCGATGGCCAGGTACCCGGCTTTGGCGAAGCGACGCGCCGTGTCGGCGATGTACTCGTGCACCCCAAAAATCTCGGACAAGACCAAGACCACCGGCAGGTTCTTTTTGCCTGCGGGCATGGCGCGATACGCCGGCATGGGGTGGCCGTTGGATGTGATCATCACGTCGCCCGCGACCAAGCCTTCAGCAGCCGTCTTGATGGCCGTCTGCGCTTGGATGGGCATGACGGACGCGGCATAGCCCGCGCCCAAGGCCAGCTTCATGGCGGTGCGCCGGCACGTGCCCGCGCTCATGCCGGGCGAGGCGTTCAACAGGGCTTGGGCTTCTTGGATCAGGTCGGTTTTCATGGTCAAGGTCTCCGGGTCAGGGTTGAACAAACTGGCTCATATTGTCACAGCGAAAAAATCAATGCGCCTGCTCCCAATTCGGCCCCACACCGACCTCGGCCAATAGCGGCACTTTGAGCTGGGCCACCTCGGCCATGAGGCGCGGCACTTCGGTGCGCAACCAAGGCACTTCGTCTTCGGGCACTTCGAACACCAGTTCGTCGTGCACCTGCATGATGACCAGGGTTTTTCGCTGTTGCGTGTCGATGGCGCGTTGCACGGCCACCATGCTGAGCTTGATCAGGTCCGCCGCGGTGCCTTGCATGGGCGCGTTGATGGCAGCGCGTTCGGCACCGGCGCGGCGCGGGCCGTTGGGGCTGTTGATCTCGGGCAGGTACAGGCGCCGGCCAAACACGGTTTGCACATAGCCTTGGCGTTTGGCTTGTTCGCGCGTCTCGTCCATGTAGCGTTTGACGCCCGCGAAGCGATCGAAGTAACGCGTGATGTAGTTTTTGGCGGCGGTGTTGTCGATACCCAGCGCCTTGGCCAAACCAAAAGCGCTCATGCCGTAGATCAAGCCGAAGTTGATCACCTTGGCGTAGCGACGCTGCTCGGTGCTGACCTCGCCCACGGCCACACCAAACACCTCGGCGGCGGTGGCGCGGTGCACGTCCAAGCCCTCGAGAAAAGCCTTGATCAAGGCCTCGTCATCGCTGAGGTGCGCCATGATGCGCAGCTCGATTTGGCTGTAGTCGGCGCTGGCGATCACGCGGCCCGCGGGGGCCACAAAGGCTTCGCGCACCCGGCGCCCCTCGACCGTGCGGATGGGGATGTTTTGCAGGTTGGGGTCGTTGCTGGACAGGCGCCCGGTCACGGCCACGGCCTGTGCGTAGTGCGTGTGCACGCGCCCGGTGCGGGGCAAGGCCATTGGCGCGAGTTTGTCGGTGTAGGTGCCTTTGAGCTTGGCCAGCGAGCGGTGCTCCAAGATCTTGGCGGGCAGTGGGTAGTCTTCGGCGAGTTTTTCCAAGACCTCTTCGTCGGTGCTGCGCGCGCCGGTGGCGGTTTTTTTGACGACCGGCAGGCCGAGCTTGTCAAAGAAAATTTCGCCGAGTTGTTTGGGACTGGCCAGGTTGAAGGGCTGACCAGCGATCTCGTAGGCCTCGTTTTCCAGCTGCACGATGCGCTGACCCAAAGCGTGGCTTTGCGAGGCCAAGGTGGGGGCGTCGATGAGCACGCCGTTGCGCTCGATGCGGTACAGCGCTTCGCTGCTGTCCATCTCAAGCTGGTAGACAAAGGCCAGCTGTGGGTCGGCTTGCAGGCGCGGCCAGAGCACGTGGTGCACGTCGAGCGTCATGTCGGCGTCTTCACAAGAATACTCGGTGGCGCGCGCCACATCGACTTGGTTGAAGGTGATTTGGTGCACGCCTTTGCCGCACAGGTCTTCAAAGCTCAGGCCTTTGCGTCCCACGTGGCGTTCGGCCAGGCTCTCCAGGCTGTGTGGTTTGTGCACCTCCAGTACATAGCTTTGCAGCAAGGTGTCGTGGGCGTAGCCGCGCACCTCGATACCGCAGTTGGCCATGACGTGGCGGTCGTATTTGATGTGCTGGCCCAGCTTGAGCGCTTGTGGGTTTTCCAGCCAAGGCTTCAGGCGCGCCAGCACCTCGTCTTTGGGCAGCTGCGTGGGCGCGTCGCCGTAGTTGTGTCCCAAGGGGATGTAACAGGCTTGACCGGGCTGCACCGAAAAGCTCAGGCCCACCAGCTCGGCGCGCAGGGCGTCGATGGACGTGGTCTCGGTGTCAAAGGCCACCAAGTCCGCCGCTTGCAAGCGCGCGAGCCAGTCATCGAAGGCCTCCCACGTCAGTACGCAGTCGTAGGCTTTTTGCGTGGCGGCCGAGGTGCTGGGCGGTGCCTCGTCGAACAAACCCGGGTTGGGCTCGAAGCGGGGTTTGGCGGGGCTGGGCGCGCTCGGGGTGCCGCCGCCGCCCTCGCCCATCGCGCGGGCCAGGCCTTTGAAGCCGTGGGCCTCGTAAAAGGCTTGCAAGGCCGCGGTGTCGGGCGCGGCCATTTGCAAGGCGTCCAAGGCCGGCAAGCCGGGCACGTGCGCCGACAAATCGCAATCGGTTTTCATGGACACCAGCGAGCGCCCGGTGGGCAACCAGCCCAGCGCTTGGCGCAGGTTCTCGCCGGCCACGCCCTTGATCTCGTCGGCATGTTGCAGCAATTTGTCCAGGCTGCCGTATTCCATGAGCCACTTGGCGGCGGTTTTGGGGCCGACCTTGGCCACGCCGGGCACGTTGTCCACCGTGTCGCCCACCAAGGTTTGGTAGTCGATCATCAGGGACGGTGGCACACCAAACTCGGCGGTCACGCCGGCCACGTCGCGGCGCTTGCCGTTCATCGTGTCGACGATGGTGATGCGCTCGTTGACCAATTGGCTCAGGTCTTTGTCGCCGCTGGAGATCACCACGTTCACGCCTTGGGCCGCGGCGGTCACGGCCAGTGTGGCGATCACGTCGTCGGCCTCCACGCCGGGCACGTCCAGCAAGGGCCAGCCCAAGAGGCGGATCATGCGGTGGATGGGCTCGATTTGCGCGCGCAAATCGTCGGGCATGGGCGAGCGGTTGGCTTTGTATTCGGGGTAGATCTCGTCGCGAAAGGTCGGGCCTTTGGCGTCGAACACACAGGCCACCAGCGAGGTGGGCACTTCTTTGCGCAAGGACTGCAGCATGTTGACCATGCCGCGAATGGCGCCGGTGGCCGCGCTGCTGGGGTCGCCGGGCACGGCGCGCAGGTCGGGCATGGCGTGAAAGGCGCGGTAGAGGTAGCTCGAACCGTCAACCAGCAAGAGCGTGGGGGGAGTGGGGGCGTGGGTCTCGGACATGGCCCGATTGTCGGGCATTCGCACAGGCCGCTGCACCCAGCGATCGCCCTACAATGCGGGCATGAACACATCTCTCCTCAGCCCTTCATGGGCGCGACGTTTGGGTGCCATGGGCTGCATGGCCGCCGGCCTGTGGCTAGCGGCTTGCAGCAGCACACCCACCCTGTCGGAAGGTGTGGACAAGCGCATCGAGCGCATCTCGCAGGAAGACGACCGCTCGCGCATCCAAGAGCTGCGCGTGGGCGGACAGACCGAGTCCATCGACGTTCAACCCAAAAACGGCGCGCCAGCCTACCAGGTCGGCCCCAGCCAAAACAGCCCCACCCCGCAAGAAGGCCGCAGCTTCTGGCGTTTGTTTGAGTTCTGACCCCCTTTTTCCTGACCCCCTTTTTCAAAGATGGCCGTTTACACCGAGGTGGCTTTTGCCGAAGCCGCCGCCCTGATGGAGCAAGTCCAGTGCGGCGTACTGACCGACTTGCGTGGCATTCAAGGCGGCATTGAAAACACCAATTACTTCGCCACTTGCGAGCACGAGGGGCAAACGCAGGAGCATGTACTCACGGTGTTTGAGCGGCTGACGTTTGAACAGCTGCCCTTCTACCTGCACCTCATGCGCCACTTGGCTGAGCAAGGCATTCCGGTGCCCAAGCCTGCGGCCAACGGGCAAGGCGAGATCCTGCACCGCTTGTGCGACAAGCCCGCGGCCGTGGTGAACCGTTTGGCTGGGCGCAGCGAGTTGGCCCCCACGCCCGCGCACTGCGCCGCCGTGGGCGCGATGCTCGCGCGCATGCACTTGGCAGGCCTTGGCTTTGAGCGCCGCCAACCCAATTTGCGCGGACTGGCCTGGTGGAACGAGACCGTGCCGGTCGTCTTGCCTTACCTGAGCCCCGAGCAAAGCCAGCTCATCAGCGCCGAACTGGCTTACCAAAACCACGTCGCCCGCGACTCGCTCCACGCCGCTTTGCCCCAAGGTCCGATCCACGCCGACCTCTTCCGCGACAACGTCATGTTCGAGGGCGACGAGCTCACGGGATTTTTTGACTTTTACTTTGCCGGCTGCGACACCTGGCTCTTCGACATCGCGGTGTGCTTGAACGACTGGTGCATCGAGCACCGCAGCGACCAGCTCGACGGCCAAGCGCGCAGCGACTGCACCGGCGCCTTTTTGTCGGCCTACCAATCGGTGCGGCCGTTGAGCGCGGCCGAACGCCAGCTCATGCCCGCCTTGCTGCGCGCCGGGGCTTTGCGCTTTTGGCTCTCGCGCTTGTGGGACTTTCACCTGCCGCGCGAAGCCAGCATGCTCAAGCCCCACGACCCGACCCACTTCGAGCGGGTGCTGCGCCAGCGCATCGCCCACGCCCCACAAATGGCCGCCTCGGCCCTGCCCACCGCCCTCGCGGCCTGAACATGAAACTCAACATCGTCCCTCCCCGCCAAGGCATGCTCTGGGTGCGCTTGGGCATGAAAACCTTTTGGCGCCAGCCCTTGGCCATGGCCGGCTTGTTCTTCATGTACATGGCCTCGGTCACGGTGCTGAGCTTGGTGCCCCTGCTGGGCGTGGCCTTGTCTTTGGTGCTGTTGCCTGCGGCCACCTTGGGACTGATGGCCGCCACGCGCGAAGCCGATCAGGGCCGCTTCCCCATGCCCGTTATGCTCATCAGCGCCTTTCGCCAAGGCCGCGACAGCAGCCGCGCCATGATTTGGCTCGGCGTCATGTACGCCGGCGCCCTGCTCAGCGTCATGGGTTTGTCGGCCTTGTTTGACGATGGCCAATTTGCCCGCGTGTATTTGGGTTCGGGCCTGCCCAGCGAAGAGACGGTCAACGCCGAAGGCTTCATGACCGCGCTGTGGGTGGGCATGGCCTTCTACATTCCGGTGGTCATGCTGTTTTGGCACGCGCCGGCTTTGGTGCACTGGCACCAAGTGAGCCCCGCCAAGAGCCTGTTTTTCAGCCTCACCGCCTGCTGGCGCAACAAAGGCGCCATGCTGGTCTACGCCGCCACGTGGATGGCTTGCTTTTTGTTCTTCGGCATGGGCTTGGCCCTGATCGGCGCCTTGCTCGGCAGCCCGCGCTTGATCTCGGCCGTGATGCTGCCTGCTGTGTTGCTGATGGCCTCGATGTTCTTCACCTCGTTCTACTTTACCTTCCGCGACTGCTTTGCGGCCGACGCCGGCGACGGTGAAGCCGTGGGCCGCGTGGTGGAACGCGACGGCCTCTACGACATCGAAAAAGACTGAACTCAGGTGGGGGTGAGTTTGGCCACCGACAAGGCCAACCACTTCACCCCATGGCGCGCAAAGCGCACCTGTGCGCGGGCCTCGGTGCCCGCCCCTTCCACGGCCAAGACTTGGCCTTCACCAAACTTGTTGTGGAACACGCCCATGCCGGCGCGGATCTCGGTACCGCGATCGGGCTCGGGGTCGCTGCGCCCCAAACCTTTGGGGTCGCCTCTTTCGGCAAAGCCGTTGGACCAGGCGGGTTGCACCGCCGTGGGTTTCGGGCCTCGGGCATACGCGCCGGGCCACGGCGTGCTGCCATAGGCCATGGGGGCAGGTGCCACAGGCGTTAGCCACTTCAAACATTCCTCGGGCAGCTCGTCGTAAAAACGGCTCTTGAGGTTGTAGCGCGTTTGACCGTGCAGCATGCGGGTTTGCGAATGGCTCAGGTACAAACGCTGGCGCGCCCGTGTGATGGCCACGTACATCAAACGCCGCTCCTCTTCCAAACCAGCGCGATCGGCCATGGCGTTTTCGTGCGGGAACAAACCCTCTTCCATGCCAGTAATGAACACACCGTCGAATTCCAAACCTTTGGCCGCGTGCACCGTCATGAGCTGCACCGCGTCTTGTCCGGCCTGGGCTTGGTTATCGCCTGACTCGAGCGCGGCGTGCGTCAAAAACGCCGCCAAGGGGCTCATGGTTTCGCCGGTTTCCTCCAACGCATCGGGTGCGGGGCTGGGCGGTTCATCGACCGCGACGCTGAGGCCTTGGCTGGCCGGGCTTTGGGTGAGCGCCGGGGCTTCGCGGCCAAAGCCTTCGATGGACACGAAGCTCTCGGCGGCGTTGACGAGTTCTTCCAAGTTCTCCACACGGTCTTGACCTTCGCGCTCGGCGCGGTAGTGCTCCACCAAACCGCTGTGGTCAAGCACCAAGCGCACGATGTCGCGCAAATTCAGGCCCGTGGTTTGTTCGCGCAACACGTCCATCTTGGCCACAAAGCCGCCGATGGCCGCGCCCGCGCGCCCGCTCACGCCGCTGACGGCGTCCCACAAGGAACAACCAGAGGCACGGGCCACGTCTTGCAATTGCTCCACGCTGCGCGCGCCAATGCCGCGCGGCGGGAAGTTGACCACGCGCATGAAGCTGGTGTCGTCGTGGGCGTTTTCGAGCAAGCGCAAATAGGCCAAGGCGTGTTTGATTTCGGCACGCTCAAAAAAGCGCAAGCCGCCGTACACGCGGTAAGCGATGCCGGCGTTGAAGAGCGCGGTTTCCACCACCCGGCTTTGGGCGTTGCTGCGGTAGAGCACGGCGATTTCTTGGTGGTGCATGCCCTCGCGGTGCAGCTGGCGGATTTCGTCGACCATCCACTGCGCCTCGGCGTAGTCGCTGGTGGCCTCGAACACCCGCACCGGCTCGCCCGCGCCCGCGTCGGTACGCAGGTTTTTGCCCAAGCGCTGGCTGTTGTGCGCGATCAGGTGGTTGGCCGAATCCAGGATGTTGCTGCAGCTGCGGTAGTTTTGCTCGAGCTTGATCTGGTGCTGCACACGGAACTCACGCACAAAGTCGGCCATGTTGCCCACGCGCGCGCCGCGAAAGGCGTAAATGCTTTGGTCGTCATCGCCCACAGCGAACAAGGCGTTGGCGCTGTGCCCGTCCTGCGGCAGCGGGCACAGGAGCTTGAGCCACGCGTATTGCAGCTTGTTGGTGTCTTGAAACTCATCGACCAAGACGTGGCGAAAGCGGCGCTGGTAGTGCTCGCGCACGGGGGCGTTGTCGCGCAACACCTCGTAGCTGCGCAGCATCAGTTCACCAAAGTCCACCACGCCCTCGCGCTGGCACTGCGCTTCGTACAGGGCGTAGAGCTCGATTTTTTTGCGCGTTTCTTCGTCGCGCGCCACCACATCGGCTGGGCGCAAACCGTCTTCTTTGCAGCCGCTGATGAAGTACTGCACCTGCTTGGGTGGGTAACGGTCGGCGTCGACGTTGTACTGTTTGCACAAGCGCTTGACGGCCGAGAGCTGGTCTTGGGTGTCCAAGATTTGAAAGGTCTGGGGCAACCCGGCCAGCACGTGGTGGGCGCGCAAAAACCGATTGCACAGGCCGTGAAAGGTGCCGATCCACATGCCGCGCACATTGACCGGCAGCATGGCCGAGAGGCGCGTCATCATTTCTTTGGCGGCCTTGTTGGTGAAGGTCACCGCCAACACGCCGGCCGGCCCAATTTGCCCGGTCTGCAGCAACCACGCGATGCGCGTCGTCAACACCCGTGTTTTGCCCGAGCCCGCGCCAGCCAAAATCAGCGCAGGCTCGGCCGGCAAGGTGACGGCGGCGGCCTGTTCGGTATTGAGGCCTTGGATCAAGGGCGAGGCGGCGGGGGAATCAAACAACATACCCCCATTGTAGGAAGCCTATAATCGCGCACCGGGCCCAAGATTCTTGCGCTCGGTTTTTTTTCGCCCAAACGGTGAAGAATGACCGGCACAAGCCAAGCGCTCATCTGTTCAATAACAGCCGATTCAGGAGCTTGGTGTCATGGAAATTTTTGATTACGACAACGTTTTATTGCTGCCCCGCAAATGCCGCGTGGAAAGCCGTTCCGAATGCGATGCCGGCGTGACGCTGGGCAGCCGCACCTTCCGCCTGCCGGTGGTCCCCGCCAACATGAAAACCGTCGTGGACGAGTCGATTTGTGTGTGGATGGCGAAAAACGGCTACTTCTACGTGATGCACCGCTTTGACATCGACAACGTCAAGCTCGTGCGCGACATGCACGCCCAAGGCGTCTACGCCTCCATTTCGCTGGGCGTCAAAGCCCCCGACCGCGCCACGGTGGATCAACTGGCCGCTGAAAAGCTGGTGCCTGAGTACATCACCATCGACATCGCCCACGGCCATGCCGACAGCGTGCGCGACATGATCGCCTACATCAAAGGCATGCTGCCCACCAGCTTCGTGATCGCCGGCAACGTGGCCACGCCCGAGGCCGTGATCGACTTGGAAAACTGGGGCGCTGACGCGACCAAAGTGGGCGTGGGCCCCGGCAAGGTGTGCATCACCAAGCTGAAAACCGGTTTTGGCACCGGCGGCTGGCAGCTCTCGGCGCTCAAGTGGTGCGCCCGCGTCGCCACCAAGCCCATCATCGCCGACGGCGGCATCCGCAGCCACGGCGACATCGCCAAGAGCATCCGCTTTGGCGCGAGCATGGTCATGATCGGCTCGCTGTTCGCCGGCCACGAAGAGTCGCCCGGCAAAACCGTGGAAGTGGACGGTCAGTTGTTCAAGGAGTACTACGGCTCAGCGTCGGACTTCAACAAGGGCGAATACAAACACGTCGAAGGCAAGCGCATTCTGGAGCCGATCAAAGGCAAGTTGGCCAACACGCTGATCGAGATGGAGCAGGACGTGCAAAGCTCAATCAGCTACGCCGGCGGCACCAAGCTGATGGACATCCGCAAAGTCAACTACGTGATCCTGGGCGGCGACAACGCCGGCGAACACCTGTTGATGTGATTCAAGCGCGCAGCGCGGCCGAAACCAGGCCGTGCAAGCGGTGACCCGTTTGGGTCATCGCTTCCAGCGCGCTGAAGTGGTTCAAGCCCGGCAGGCTCTCGCACACCGGCACCACCTCGGTGCCCCAAGCCTGTTGGATTAGAGCGTTATGACGCAAGAACTCCGGGCTTTCGTCCCCACCCACCACCGCCACCAACTGGCCACGGCCATCGGCCACTTTGGGCGCGGCCCAGTGGGCCGGGCTGGCTTGGTGCACATGGGCGTCGGTGAGCTGCAAACTGCTTTGCAAAAACGGTGTGTTTTTCAGTGGCGCCAAATCGAACAAACCCGAGATCGAGATGGCTTGGTGCACCAAACGCGGGGGCAGGTCGGCGCCCAAGACCGACCAATCGCAAGCCAGCATCATCGCGGCCAAATGCCCGCCAGCGGAGTGCCCCACCACGTTGATGCGATGGAGGTCCCCACCAAAATTCCCGATGTGGCGCGCCACCCAAGCCAAGGCGCGCGCAGTTTGCAGCGCGATGTCGGGCACAGTGACCGCGGGGCACAGCGCGTAATTGATGACCACCACACAAGCCCCTTGTGCCACGAATGGGGGAGCGACAAAGCT
>CAMDCY010000048.1 GCA_945890705.1 Hydrogenophaga intermedia
CTTACTTGCTTTGTCGCAGGGCGTTGCCCACCAGCTTGGCGGTGACGTCGACGATTTGGATCATGCGCTCGTAGGGCATGCGCTGCGGGCCAATCACGCCCAGGGTGCCGACCAGCTGACCGTCGACCTCGTAGGGTGCGGTGACGACCGAGAGGTCTTGGTAAGGCACAACCTGGCTTTCGCCGCCGATGTAGATGCGCACGCCCTCGGCCTGGTTGGACACGTCGAGCAAGCGGATGATTTGGGTCTTTTGCTCGAACATATCGAACATGCGGCGCAGGTTGCCCATGTCGTGGGAGAACTCGCTCACCGACAAGAGGTTGCGCTCACCGGCCACCACCACCTCATTAGGCTCGTTGTCTTCTTCGGGGCTTTGTACCGCGGCTTGCATGAGAGTGGCGATCTCGCCGCGCAAGGCCTCGACCTCGGACTTCAGGCGCAAGCGCACCTCCTCCATCGTCAGGCCCGAGTAGTGGCTGTTGAGAAAGTTGGCGGCTTCGATGAGCTGCGTCTGGGTGTAAACCACCGAGGTTTGGATGATGCGGTTTTGCACATCACCGTCGGGCGAGACCAAGATCACCAGCACACGGTGCTCGGACAGACTCAAGAATTCAATGTGGCGAAACACGCTGGCGCGGCGCGGCGCCATGACCACCCCCACGAATTGCGACAAGCTCGAGAGCATGTGCGCGGCGCTGCTCAAGACCTTCTGCGGTTGACCGCCCGTATCCAAGCTGGACAGGGACTCCAAGGCCGGCATCTCGTCGCGGCGCACGGTGAGCATGGTGTCGACGAACAAGCGGTAGCCGCGAGCGGTGGGGATGCGTCCGGCCGAGGTGTGCGGGCTGGCGATCAAGCCAAGCTCCTCGAGGTCGCTCATGACGTTGCGAATGGTGGCCGGCGAGAGGTCCAGGCCAGTGGCCTTGGACAGGGTGCGAGAACCCACGGGCTGCCCATCGGCGATGTAGCGCTCCACCAGGGCTTTGAGTAAGAGTTTGGCGCGGTCGTCTAGCATCTGCGCATTGTACGAAGCTATGTTGTAATTTGAGATTATGAATCCGTCAGACGCCCACCCCTCCAACACGTCCGCACACGGCGCTACCCGCCGTTTTTCGCACGTGGCCATCGTGGGCAAGTACAACGCGCCTGGCTCGCGAGACGCCGTGGAGGCGATTGCGCAGTTTTTGCACGCCGAGGGCTGTGACGTCAGCCTAGAGACCGAAACGGCCCTGAACACTGGCCTGATGCACCACCCCGCCCTGAGCGTGGTCAGCATCGGCCAGGGCTGCGATTTGGCCTTGGTGGTGGGTGGCGACGGCACCATGCTGGGTGTGGCGCGCCAATTGGCCCGCTTCAACGTGCCGCTGGTGGGCATCAACCAAGGCCGCTTGGGCTTCATCACCGACATCCGCTTTGACGCTTTTGCCGAAGTCCTACGGCCCATGCTGCACGGCCTGTACACCGAAGAACGGCGCGCCTTGATGGCCGCCAAGGTCATGCGCGACGGCCGCTGTGTGTTCGAGGCCACGGCCATGAACGACGTGGTGGTCAGCCGCGGCAGCGTGGCCAGCATGATCGAACTGCGCGTGGAAGTCGACGGTCGTTTCGTGGCCAAGCAACGCGCCGACGGTCTGATCATCGCTTCGCCCACCGGCTCCACGGCCTATGCCTTGTCGGCCGGGGGCCCACTGATCCACCCCGGCATCGATGGCTGGCTGATGGTGCCAATTGCCCCACACACCCTGTCCAACCGCCCGGTGGTGCTGCCCTCGCACAGCGAGGTGGCGGTGGAGATCGTGTCTGGGCGCGACGCCAGCGCCAACTTTGACATGCAATCCTTGGCCAGTTTGCTCCACGGCGACCGCATCGTCGTGAGCCGGTCCGAACATACCTTGCGGCTGCTCCACCCCATGGGCTGGAGCTACTTTGACACCCTGCGCGAAAAACTCCACTGGAACGAAGGCGTTTGACACCACCATGAGCTTGCGACGAATTGCGCTGCGCGACTTTGTAATCGTCCAATCCTTGGACCTCGAACTGGCCACGGGCTTCACCGTGCTGACCGGCGAGACGGGCGCGGGCAAGTCGATCTTAATCGACGCCTTGCAACTCGCTTTGGGCGCCCGCGCCCAGACCGGGGTGGTGCGCGAAGGCGCCAGCCGCTGCGAAATCGCCGCCGAATTCGACAACACCGCGGCCACCGCGGCTTGGCTCGACGAAGAAGGTTTTGCACAAGAAGACAGCCTCTTGGTCAAACGCACCTTGGACACCGAAGGGCGCAGCAAAGCTTGGATCAACGGTAGCGTGGCCACCGTGACCCAACTCAAGTCCTTGGCCGACGCCTTGGTGGACATCCACGGCCAACACGCTTGGCAAAGCCTCACGCGCGCCGAGGCGGTGCGCGAGCTGCTCGACGCCTACGCCGGTGTGAACACCCAAGAAGCCAAACGCTTGTGGGCCGCTTGGCGCCAACACCGCCAAGCCTTGGACGAGGCCACCGCCAGCCAAGCGCAATCGCAGCAAGAGATGGAGCGTTTGAGCTGGCAAATCGGCGAGCTCGACAAGCTCTCGCCCCAAGCAGACGAATGGGCCGAGCTCAACACCCAACACGGCCGCTTGGCCAACGCCCAAGGTTTGATCGAGGCCGCCGAACAAGCCGCCGCGGCCTTGGACGACGAGTCGCCCAGCGCGGCCGACCTGATCCAACGCGCTTTGCACCAACTCGAAGGCCAAGCCCACATCGAGCCGCGTTTTGCCGAGCCGATCGAAGCCTTGCACAGCGCCTTGGCGCAGGTGCAAGACGCGCGACATACCCTGCACCAACTCAGCCGCCACATGGACACCGACCCGGCCACGCTCAAGGCCTTGGACGATCGCCTGTCTTTGTGGATGTCGCTGGCCAAACGCTACCGTCGCACGCCCGAAGACTTGGCCGCCTTCCACGCCGAGAGCCGGGCTCAGCTGGCCAAACTCGAATCCTTTGCCGACCTCGATGGTCTGCAAGCCGCCGAACGCGCCGCTTGGAAGACCTTCACCCAAGCCATTGACAAGCTCAGCGCCCAGCGCCAACAAGCCGCGCCACGGCTGTCCAAGGCCGTCACCGAGACCATGCAAACCTTGGGCATGTCCGGCGGGCGCTTTGAAGTGGCCCTCACCCGTTTGGACACCCCCCAAGCCGCCGGCTGGGAACAGGTGGAGTTTTTGGTGGCCGGCCACGCCGGTGTGACGCCGCGCCCCGTGGGCAAAGTGGCCTCGGGCGGTGAACTCTCGCGCATCGCGCTGGCCTTGTCGGTGATCACCAGCCAACTCGGTCAAGCTCCCACCCTGATTTTTGACGAGGTCGACTCGGGCATTGGCGGCGCCGTGGCCCACACCGTGGGCCAGTTGCTGCGCCAGTTGGGCCAAGACCGCCAAGTCTTGGCGGTGACGCACTTGGCGCAGGTCGCAGCCAGCGCCGACCAACATTGTTTGGTCAGCAAACAAGCCCAAGGCGGCGCCACCTTGAGCCAAGTGGCCCCCATCGAAGGCACTGCACGCGTGCAAGAAATCGCGCGCATGCTCGGCGGCTCGGACCAATCTCAAGCTTCGCTGGCCCACGCCCGCGAGCTCCTCGGCGCATGACCACACGCACGCCCCCCATGGAGCTGGTGCTCATCACCGGCATGTCCGGCTCCGGCAAATCGGTGGCGCTCAATGCGCTCGAAGACGCGGGCTTTTACTGCGTGGACAACCTGCCGCCCGAACTCTTTGACGCCTTCATTGCGCTGGAACACAGCCACCACGCCAGCCGCGTGGCCATCGCCATGGACGTGCGCAGTGCCGATGCTTTGCCCGGCGTGCCCCGCCAACTCAAGGCCTTGCAAGGCAACCTGAACCGGCCGGTGCACCTGACCACGCTGTTTTTAGACGCCACCACCGACGCTTTGGTGCGACGCTTTTCCGAAACGCGCCGCTCACACCCCTTGTCGGTGCAATCGGTGGACCCCAAACGCGCCTTGGTAGACGCCATCGAGCACGAACGCGAGTTGTTGGCCGAATTGCGCGAACGCGCTTTGGTCATCGACACCAGCCTGATCCGGCCCGCGCGCTTGCGCAGCCAAGTCAAAGACATGGTGGGCACGCACCACGCGCCCATGACCTTGGTGTTTGAGTCCTTTGCCTTCAAGCGCGGCATCCCCATGGACGCCGACTTTGTGTTCGATGTGCGCATGTTACCCAACCCGCACTACGAGCCCGAACTCAAACCCTTGACGGGACTGGACCAAGCCGTTGCGGATTTTTTGACGTCGCAAACCGACGTTCACCAAATGCAAGCCCACATCGCAGATTTTTTGAAGCATTGGCTGCCACGCTTGCTGCAAGACCACCGCAGTTACGTCACCGTGGGGATTGGCTGCACAGGTGGCCAACACCGCTCGGTGTTCTTGGCAGAAGCTTTGGCCCAAGCCTTCGGCGAGCAATGGAACACCCGGGTGCGCCACCGCGAGAGCGACCACTGGGCACCCCACAACGGCTGATCAGTCGGGCTGCAAAGCATCCAAGCAGGTGCGGATGGGTTTGGGCAAACCCACGCCATCGAGTTGCCCCAAGGCCACCCACTGGCCCTGCTCTCCCAAACCCTTGAGCCCTTGCCGTGAAACGCGAACCACCGTGAGGTTCAGGCTCAATTCGCGGTGCGTCAAGGCGTGCGACACCGCGGGTCGGTGATTGATCGTCGCCAAAGCCACGCCGCTCAAACGCTCGCGCAGCGGCGCTTCGTCGGCCCAAACTGGGGGGCAATACAAACCCGCCCAAATCCCGGTTTGGGGTCGCTGCTCGAGCCAGACCCAACCGCCCTCGCTGGGGTCGAAGTGGCACAAGAGCCACCAGCTTTCGCTGCGCCGCTTGAGGGTTTTGGTTTTGATGGGGAAACGCGCCACTTGGTCGCTGGCGTGCGCTTGGCACAGGGCCTGCACCGGGCAGCGCTCACAGGCCGGACGGCTGCGCGTGCACAGCGTGGCACCCAAGTCCATCAGGCCTTGGGTGTAGGCCTGCATGTCCTCGGCCTGAAAGGCGCCGGGCTCGGGCACGAGGGTTTGCGCCAAGTCCCACAAAGCCCGTTGGGCCGGGGTTTTGGCCAGGTCGCCCTCAAAGGCCAACAGACGCGACAAGACCCGGCGCACATTGCCGTCGACGATAGAAACGCGTTCACCAAAACAAAACGCCGCGATGGCCGCTGCGGTGGACGCCCCGATGCCGGGCAAGGTCTGCAGCAAGGCCCAGGTCTGCGGGAAAGCGCCGCCGTGCTCCGCCACCACCGCTTGGGCGCAGCGGTGCAGGTTGCGCGCCCGGCTGTAATAACCCAAGCCGCTCCACAGCGCCAAGACCTCGCCCTGCTCGGCCCTAGCCAAGCCCTGCACATCGGGGAACCGCGCCAAAAACCTCGGGAAGTAATCGAGCACCGTGCTGACCTGGGTTTGCTGCAGCATCACCTCGGACAACCACACACGGTAAGGATCCCGGGTGCCTTGCCAGGGCAAGCCGTGGCGACCCTCGCGCCGCTGCCAATCGATCAGGCGCGTGGCAAAACTCAGGGCTTTTGGCATTGGGGGCAGTAGAAGGTGGAGCGCTGGCCTTGGCGCAAGGTCTTGATGGGCGTGGCGCACACGCGGCAAGGTTCACCCGTGCGGCCATAGACCGCTGCGTCTAGCTGGAAATAACCGTTTTGCCCATCGGTGTGTTTGAAGTCGCGCAAGCTGCTGCCGCCGGCGGCCAAGGCTTGGCGCAAGACCGACACCACCGCCGCTTGCAAACGCGCAGCTCGCGGTTTGCTCAAACGGTTGGCCGGTGTGGTGGGGCGAATGCCAGCCATGAACAGCGACTCGGACGCATAAATATTGCCCACGCCCACCACCACATCGCCGCCGAGCAACACGGTTTTGATGGGGCTGCGGCGCTGTTGCAAGGCTTGATGAAACGTGCGCGGCTCAAACCCGCTCTCAAGCGGCTCGCAGCCCAAACGGCCCAAGAGCTTGTGCGCCACCGGGTCGTCCAGCCCCAGGGGCGCGTAAACCACGGCGCCAAAGCGGCGCGGGTCGTGCAACCTGAACATGCCTAGGTTGGTGTGCAGCTCCACGTGGTCGTGTGGGCCGCGCTCGGGCAAGCGATCGGCGAACTGCACGTGGCCCGACATGCCCAAATGCACCAAGAGAAGGCCGCGCTCCAAATGGATGAGCAAATACTTGCCGCGCCGCCCCACCGACAAGACCCGCTGCCCCTGCAAAACCGACGCAGCACACCCCAAGGGCCAGCGCAAAGGTTTGCCCATGAACACGCGCTCGATCACCGCGCCGGCGATGCGATCGGCAAAGCCCAAACGTGTGATTTCTACTTCAGGCAATTCGGGCATGGACAAAGCGGGCTCAAGGCCATCGGGTGCGACGGCATCCATTATCATGATCCAATGACCCACACGCCCCGCCCGCCACGCCAAAACCCCACGAACACCCGCCCGTCTTGGGCCCGACAAGGTTTGACAGCGCTGGCCGCTGGTTTGCTGGTGCACAGCGCGGCGGCCGCACCCGTCAACTCCGCGCTCAACAACCGCTTGTTTTTGCACATCGTCGCCGCTGAGATGTACGCCCAATCGGGCGAGATCGCCAAAGGCTTTCAATTGATGCTGGAAGCCGCTCGCCAGCAACGCGACGCCGACCTCTACCGCCGCGCGGTCAACTTGGCTTTGCAATACGGCGCGGGCGGCTCGGCCCTGACGGCGGCCAGGGCTTGGCGCAGTGACTTCCCCAACGCCGACGAGGCCCAGCGTTTTGAGTTGCAAATACTCTTGGCGCTCAACCGCATTGGCGAAACGGGACCTGTGATCAAAACCTTGGTGCTGGGCCTCAAAGGTGAGGAACAGGTCAATGCGATCAACAGCATCCCCAACACCTACGCCAACGTGAATGACAAGGCAGCAGCCTTGAGCGCCGTACGCAGCGCCTTCAACGGGGTGAAGTGGAACACGGCCTCGGCCGTGGCGATGCACACCAGCTTGGGTCGCATGGCCCTGAGCGCAGGCGATCTGAAGGGCTCGTTCGAAGAGGCCCAAAAAGCGCACCAACTGGAGCCCGCTGCCGACTGGCCCGCCCTGCTGGCCTTGGGCACCTTGGAGCTGGGTCACAGCCCAGCCGAGGCCTTGGTGAAGAGCCACTCTGCAGCCACCGCCAGCAAGCCCCAACAGACCCACACAGTGGCATTGGCGTACGCGCGGGTGTTGCTGGGTTTGGAGCGCTGGGCTGACGCCCGCGCCCAACTGCAGGCAGTGCAACAGCGTTGGCCGCAGGCACACGACTCGTGGTTGCTCATGGGCACCTTGCACGCGCAAGCCAACGAAACCGAGGCGGCCGAGGCCGCCATGCGCCGTTACTTGGATCTCACAAACGCCAGCGGTCCCAGCGACGCCAGAACCCAAGCCTTGGTGCAGCTGGCCAGCTTGAACGAGAAACGCGGCGACATGACCGGTGCGATCGCGTGGTTGGACCAAATTCCAGCTTCGCACGACGTGTTATCGGCCCACATCCGCCGAGCCTCGGTGCTGCGCCAACAGGGGCTCATGGCCCAGGCCCGAGAAACCCTGCGCCAAGCCCCCGAGCGCCGCACGGGTGACGCACGCCTGAAGCTCATGGCCGAAGCCCAACTGCTGCGCGATGCCCAAGACCACGCCGCAGCTTATGAGGTTTACGCACAAGCCGTGGCCAGCTTCCCACAAGACCCCGACCTGGTGTACGAGCAGGCCAGCATGGCCGAGAAGCTCGAGCGCTGGGACGACATGGAGCGCTTATTGAAAGGGCTCATCCAAAGCCACCCCAACTACGAACACGCGTACAACGCGCTGGGCTACTCTTGGGCCGATCGCAACGTGCGCTTGCCCGAAGCCAAAGCCTTGATCGAACGGGCCGTGGCCTTGGCGCCGCAAGACGGTTACATCTTGGACAGTTTGGGCTGGGTGGAATTTCGATTGGGCAACCACGCCCAGGCCTTGGTCCACCTGCAGCGGGCCTTTGAACTCAAAGCCGATGCCGAAATCGCGGCACACTGGGGCGAGATCTTGTGGGTCAAGGGCGATCGCGACGGCGCTTTGGCCATCTGGCGCAAAGGTTGGGCGCTCAACGCGGACAACCCAACCCTGCGCAAAACCCTGCAACGCTTCAACGCCCAACCCTGATGCAGCGACGACCTTGCCTGCGTGTCCTGAGCGCTGCTGGCCTGTGGTCCGCCTTGATGGTGGGGGGCTGTGCCAGCACGGTGCAGCCCAACCTGCGTGTGTGGTCGGGTCGTTTGGCCGTGACCGTGCACGAGACGCCCCCGCAACACCTGACGGCCAGCTTCGAATTTGAGGGCAACGCCGACGCGGGCAGCCTGACCTTGCTGACTCCGCTGGGCACGACGGTCGCGCGGGTGCGCTGGAGCCCCCAAGGCGCGCTATGGCAACGCGGCAGCGAATGGGAAAGCCGCCCAACGCTGGGCGATCTCACACGCGAACTCACGGGCACCGAGTTGCCCGTGGCCGATCTGTTTCAGTGGCTCAACGGCCAAGCCACGACCACCGAGGGTTGGCAGGTGGACCTGTCTCGTCACGGCGATGGACGCATCCACGCTCAACGCCAATCGCCTTCGCCACGCGCCGAACTGCGCGTGGTGTTTGAACCATGATCACAAGCCAAACAGAACCGTTGAGCCACCTGCACAACGTGCCGGCACCCGCCAAATTGAACCTGTTTTTGCACATCACAGGGCGGCGCGAAGACGGCTACCACCTGCTGCAGTCCATCTTCATGCTCATCGACTGGGCCGATACGCTGCACTTTGACCTGCGCAGCGACGGCCGAATCACGCGCCACGACGAGACCCCAAATACCCTGCCCGAAAACGACTTGTGCGTGCGCGCCGCGCAAGCCCTCAAGAGTGCCACCGCCTGCCCGTATGGCGTGGATATCCGACTGAGCAAACGCCTGCCCGCCGAGGCTGGTTTGGGCGGGGGGTCGTCCGACGCGGCCAGCTGCCTGCTGGCGCTCAACCGCCTGTGGGGCTTGGCCCTCACGCGCCGCCAGCTCGCCGAGATCAGCCTGGCTTTGGGCGCCGACGTACCCTTCTTCATTGGCGGGCGCAACGCTTGGGTCGAAGGTGTCGGCGAGAAGCTCACCCCCATCGGCCTGCCCAAAGCCGATTTCGTGGTGCTCAAACCGCCCACCGGCGCCTCCACCCAAGCCATTTTTGGCTCACCGCTGCTCAAACGGGACACAAAAACTGCTACAATCCAAGGCTTTGCTGCTGACAACGCGGCTGAATCAACCGGCTCGCTGGTGGTGTGCAACATCCAAAGCATTTTGGACAAAGCCCACAACGACTTGCAGCCCGTGGCCTCAGCCTTGTGTCCCGAAGTGCAACACGGCATTGACTGGCTCGCCAGTCAAGGTTTGTCCGGTCGAATGACCGGTTCGGGCACCGCGGTGTTTGCACACTTGCCGCACGGCCAGCAAGCCCCCAGCGCCCCAAGCGCTTGGGTCATGAAAATGTGCAGCAATTTGGATGTTCATCCATTGTTTGACTGGTGCAGCGATTAGAATGTCGGGCGCAGTTGATCTCTCGATGGGATCTGCGACAGTTTTGGCGGTGTGTTCAATGACACGCTGTCTGCGTAGGGGAGTCGCCAAGTTGGTAAAGGCACCGGATTTTGATTCCGGCATGCGAGGGTTCGAGTCCTTCCTCCCCTGCCAAACCATTTCAGTGAAATCAACATGCAAGCACAACCCCCAGATTTCATGATCTTCACGGGCAACGCCAACCCGGTGCTTGCCGCTGAAATCGCTCAACACTTGGGCACCCACTTGGGTTCGGCCAACGTGGGGCGTTTCTCTGACGGAGAAGTCACGGTTGAAATCACGCAAAACGTTCGCACGCGCGAAGTGTTTGTGATCCAGTCCACTTGCGCACCAACCAATGAGAACCTGATGGAGCTCATCATCATGGTCGACGCTCTCAAGCGTGCGTCGGCCTCGCGCATCTCGGCCGTCATACCCTATTTCGGCTACGCCCGCCAAGACCGTCGCCCCCGCTCGAGCCGCGTGCCCATCACCGCCAAGGTGGTGGCCAACATGTTGCAAGCCGTGGGCGTCGACCGCGTCTTGACCATGGACTTGCACGCCGACCAAATCCAAGGTTTCTTCGATATACCTGTCGATAACATCTACGCCTCGCCCGTGTTGCTGGGCGACTTGCGTTCCAAAAATTACGAAGACCTCTTGGTCGTCTCGCCCGATGTCGGCGGTGTGGTGCGCGCCCGCGCCTTGGCCAAGCAGCTCAACTGCGACATGGCCATCATCGACAAGCGCCGCCCCAAGGCCAACGTGTCTGAGGTGATGCACGTCATCGGTGACATCGACGGGCGCAACTGCGTGGTCATGGACGACATGATCGACACCGCCGGCACGCTGGTCAAAGCCGCCGAGGTGCTCAAAGAGCGCGGTGCCAAGCACGTCTACGCCTATTGCACCCACCCGATTTTCTCGGGCCCGGCCATTGAGCGCATCGCCAAAGGCGACGCCTTGGACGAGGTGGTGGTCACCAACACGATTCCCCTGAGCCAAGCCGCACAGGCTTGCTCCAAGATACGCCAACTCTCTGTGGCACCGCTGATGGCCGAAACCATCGCGCGCATTGCCTCCGGAGAGTCGGTCATGAGTTTGTTTGCTGATCAGGACAACCTGTTTTAAGGCCCTGCCCAGGAACAACGTGCGAGCGGACACCGCAGTGGTGACCTGCTCTTTTTAAAACCGAGGCGTCTTGGTCGCGAGACCCCTCAACTGGAGAAGACTATGCAATTCGTCGCTTTTGAGCGCAACAAGCAGGGTACGGGTGCGAGCCGCCGTCTGCGCATCGCCGGCCGTGTGCCTGGCATCGTTTTTGGTGGCACCACGAACCCCGTGAACATCGAACTGGACCACAACGCTTTGTGGCATGCCCTGAAAAAAGAAGCGTTCCACGCCTCTTTGCTGGACATGGAATTCGCCGGCAAGACCGAAAAGGTCATCCTGCGCGACGTTCAGTACCACCCCTTCAAACAACTCGTCCTGCACGTGGACTTCCAACGCGTGGACGCCAAGACCCGCTTGCACAAAAAAGTGCCTTTGCACTTTGTGGGTGCTGAGCAGTCGCCCGCCGTCAAAGAAGACAAGTGCGTGGTCAACCACGTCATGACCGAAATCGAAGTCGAGTGCTTGGCCACCCAATTGCCCGAGCACATCACCGTTGACCTGAGCCAAGCCACCAAAGGCGGCAGCATTCACGTCAGCCACATCCAGCTGCCCGCTGGCGTGAAGGTCGTGAACCACGGCCGTGGTGATCAGACCGTCGCATCGATGGTCGCACCCGCGGAAGAACTGTTGGTGGCCGCACCTGTGGCCGCTGCGGTGGACCCCAAAGCCAAGGGCAAAGCCAAGAAGTAATTCTTCGCCCTGCCTGCCCAACGGCCCGCCCCTGGCGGGCCGTTGTCGTTTGCGGATAATCCTTCCATGATCAAACTCATCGTTGGCTTGGGCAACCCCGGCCCCGACTACGAAGACACCCGCCACAACGCGGGGTTTTGGTGGGTCGACGAGGTCTCGCGTGTGCTCAAAGCCCCCATGACCCTCGACCGTAACTATTTCGGCACCGTGGCGCGCACCAGCGTCAACGGCCAGAACCTGTGGCTGCTCGAGCCGCAGACCTTCATGAACCTGTCGGGCAAATCGGTGGGGGCCTTGGCGCGTTTTTTCAAGATCGCGCCTGAGCACATCTTGGTCGCACACGATGAGCTGGACCTACCGCCCGGCGAAGTCAAGCTCAAACGCGCGGGAGGCCACGCCGGTCACAACGGTTTGCGCGACATCCACAGCCAGCTCGGCAGCCCAGATTACTGGCGCTTGCGCATCGGCATTGGCCACCCAGGCGACAAAAACGAGGTGGCGAATTGGGTCTTGAAAAAGCCCATGCTCGACGACCGCATCGCCATTGATCAAGGCTTGGACCGCGCCCTCAAAGCCTTACCTCACCTGCTCGCCGGCGAAATGGACAAGGCCACGGTCTTGATTCACACCAGCAAGCCACCACGCCCCAAGCCGCCCAAACCCAGCGCCGACGCACCGCCAGCGGCTTGATCAGGCGACGGATTGCAAGCGCTGGAATTTCTGCCAGAGCGTTTCTTGGGTTTCGACGTGCTCAGGGTTGACGGGGATGCACGCGACGGGACACACCTGCACACATTGGGGCTCGTCAAAATGCCCCACGCACTCGGTGCACTTGTGCGGGTTGATTTCGTAAAACAGCTCACCCATGGAAATGGCGTCGTTCGGGCACTCCGGCTCGCACACATCGCAGTTGATGCATTCGTCGGTGATCATCAGCGCCATCGTCGACTCCTCACACCGAACCCAAACGCTGGGCCACAACGGCGTTGACCATGCCGCGCACATCGCCACCGAGCTGCGCGATCTCGCGCACCAAGGTGCTGGAGATGCACTGCAGGTCGGCTTGCGGCAAGAGCAAAACGGTGTCCACGGCCGGGTTGAGTTTGCGGTTCATGGCCGCCATCTGGCTTTCGTAATCGAAGTCGCTGAGGTTGCGCACACCGCGCACCACGGCGCAAGCGCCCTGCTCGCGGCAAAAGTCCATGATCAAACCCTCAAAGGGCACGGCCTGCACCCGGCCGGGGGCACGGGCGTCGGCAAAGGCTTGCACCATGGCCAAGCGCTCGTCCAAACTGAAGCGGGTTTTTTTGTGGTGGGCGCGGGCAACGGCCACGACCACGCGATCAAACAGCGCCGCCGCACGTAGGGCCACGTCTTCGTGGCCCAAGGTCAAGGGGTCGAAGGTGCCGCTGTAAACAGCGATGCGGGGGCCGGTGGTGGTCACGGTGTTCATGAACGGATTATCCCAAAGCTGGGGCTTTGGCGAGCAAGGCAAAGTGAACGGCCCCAGCGCGCCCTTGTTTGTGGGGCACCAAGCCCAAAGGCGCCAAGGCCTCAACACCCCAAGGCTGGGGCGACTCCAAATAGACCCAGCCCTCAGGCGTGATCGCCTGGACCGCGGCGCGCAGGGCCTGCTCGACCACGATGGGGCCATCGCCAAACGGTGGGTCAATGAATACCACGTCCAGCGCGTTGAGGGTGCGCAGCACCGCCACGCCGTCACCGCGCTGCACCGACACACCCGAGGCTTTGAGCTGGGTACACAAGCGCTGCAAATTCGCCACCAGCGCGGCGTCTTGCTCGACCAAACTCACGTGGGCCGCACCGCGCGAAGCGGCCTCCAAACCCAGCGCACCACTGCCAGCGAAGACATCGCAGCACCGCCAGCCGCTCAGGTCTTGGCCCAACCAATTGAACAGGGTTTCTCGCACGCGGCTGGGGGTGGGCCGCAAACCGGGTTTGTGCGACACGGGCAGGGGCGTGCGCTTCCACTGCCCGCCGATGATGCGCACGGCTTGGGGGGCGT
>CAMDCY010000049.1 GCA_945890705.1 Hydrogenophaga intermedia
TTGATCGTGCAACCGGCAGCCGAACGCTCAGCAGATGCGTCGGACAATTCAAACGCTTGCTCTACCTTCAGGTTAGGCAGGCCTTCGATTTCCAAGATGCGGCCGGAAAACTCGTTGATCTTGCCGGACTTGGCCACGGTCAAGAGACCCTGCTTGATGGCGTACAGCGGAATGGCGTGCACCAAGTCGCGCAGGGTCACGCCGGGCTGCATTTCGCCTTTGAAGCGAACCAACACCGATTCGGGCATGTCCAGGGGCATGACGCCGGTGGCGGCACCGAAGGCCACCAAACCGGAGCCCGCGGGGAAGGAGATGCCGATGGGAAAGCGGGTGTGCGAGTCGGCACCTGTACCCACGGTGTCGGGCAACAACAAACGGTTGAGCCAAGAGTGGATCACACCGTCGCCGGGGCGCAGGGACACGCCGCCGCGGTTGGTCATGAAGGCGGGTAATTCGCGGTGGGTCTTGACGTCTACGGCCTTGGGGTAAGCGGCGGTGTGACAGAAGGACTGCATCACCATGTCGGCGCTGAAGCCCAAACAGGCCAAGTCTTTCAACTCATCGCGGGTCATGGTACCGGTGGTGTCTTGTGAACCCACGGTGGTCATTTTGGGTTCGCAGTAAGTGCCAGGGCGAACGCCTTGGCCTTCTGGCAAACCAACCGCACGACCAACCATCTTCTGGGCCAGCGTGAAACCGGCCTTGGTTGATGTGGGCACAGTGGGCAAGCGGAACACGGTGGAAGCGGGAAGACCCAAGAACTCACGCGCCTTGGCGGTGAGCGAGCGGCCAATGATCAAGTTGATTCGGCCGCCAGCGCGCACTTCGTCAAACAGCACATCGCTCTTAAGCTGGAAAGTGGTCACGGTCTCGCCGTTCTTCACGATCTTGCCTTCGTAGGGCAACACATCGACCACATCGCCCATGTTCAGGCCCGACACGTCGGCTTCGATGGGCAATGCACCGGAGTCTTCTTGGGTGTTGAAGAAAATGGGGGCGATCTTGCCGCCCAAGGTCACACCACCAAAACGCTTGTTGGGCACAAACGGGATATCTTGGCCGGTGGCCCAGATCACGCTATTCGTGGCCGATTTGCGGCTGGAACCAGTACCGACCACGTCGCCCACGTAGGCCACCAAATGGCCTTTTTTCTTCAGGTCGTCAATGAACTGCATGGGGCCACGCTTGCCGTCTTCTTCGGGCTTGAAGGGTGTGCCTTCGCGGGTGTTTTTCAACATCGCCAGGTAGTGCAGCGGGATGTCAGGGCGGCTCCAGGCGTCGGGTGCGGGCGACAGATCGTCGGTGTTGGTCTCGCCAGGCACCTTGAAGACGGTGATGGTGATTTTTTTCTCGACTTCAGGGCGGCTGGTGAACCACTCGGCCTCGGCCCAGCTTTGCATGACTTCTTTGGCCTTGGCGTTGCCGGCCTTGGCTTTTTCGGCGACGTCGTTGAAGAAGTCGAACATCAACAGGGTTTTCTTCAGGCCTTCGGCGGCCACGGCGGCCACTTCGGCGTTGTCGAGCAACTCGATCAGGGGGTGCACGTTGTAGCCACCCACCATGGTGCCGAGCAGCTCGGTGGCCTTGGCTTTGGAGACCAAGCCGACCTTGACTTCACCGTGCGCCACGGCGGCCAAGAAGGAAGCTTTGACCTTGGCGGCGTCGTCCACGCCCGGTGGCACTCGGTGCGTGAGCAGGTCCATCAAAAAGGCGTCTTCGCCAGCGGGTGGGTTCTTGATCAGTTCGATCAAGGCCGCGACCTGCTTGGCGTCCAGCGGCAGGGGAGGAATACCCAGCGCGATGCGCTCGGCGGCATGGGCACGGTAGTCGGTGAGGAATTGGGACATGAAAGACTCCTGAGGTGGGTCGAAAAAACTCAATGAAACCAGCGTTGGGCGCTGTCGGGCAAGGGCTGGCCGGTTTGGTGCGCGCGCACCAAACACTGCCAATACAAACGGAAACTGGCGCGGTCGTGCAAACGGCCTTCGTGTTGCAGCGGCGCCCAATCGCAAGCCGAGGCCTTGTCGATGATCTCGGCGGCGGTGTGCACCTCGTCCGAGCTGGGCGCGAACGCGCGCAAGATGGGCCGAATTTGGTCCGGGTGGATGCTCCACATGCGCGTGTAGCCCAGCTGCTGTGCGGCTTGGCGCGCGGCGTGCTCCAAGGCCACGGCGTCTTTGAACTCGGTGACCACGTTGTGCGAGGGCACCTTGCCGTGGGCATGGCAGGCCGCGGCGATGTCGAGCTTGGCGCGCAGCACCTGGGGGTGGCTGAACTGGCCTTGCACGGTCATGGCCGAAGCGGGCAGAGCCCCCGCGTGGGCGGACACAAAGTCCATCAAACCAAAGCTGAGCGACTGCACGCGCGGGTGCGCGGCGATGTCAAAGGCGCGGTGCACCGCGGCGGGCGACTCGATGAGCACGTGCAGCGGCAAGGCCGTTGCACCGGCGGCGTCCAGCGCACGCACGGCGCGCTGCACATCGTCCAAAGACTCGACCTTGGGCACCATGAGGTGGCACAAGCGGTGAGCGGCACGGCCCGCGATGTGGGCCACGTCGGCCTCAAACGCGGGGTGGTCGGTGGCGTGCACGCGAACCGCGACGCGGGCACCGGCGGGCGCTTGCAGCGCCATTTCGGTGACCAAGGCGGCGTGGTCGGCTTCACCGCCGACAGGCGCACCGTCTTCGCAGTCCAGCGTCACGTCCACCACGACCGTGCCGAACTCTTCGCTCAACTCGGCTTGCAGGCGCAGGCTTTTTTCCATGCGCGCCGCCACCCCGCTGTAGTGATCACAGACCGGCAAGCCCCCAGCCGAAGCTTGGGCGCCGAGCAGCACATCACGGGGGTGGGCAACGCTCATGGAGAGGCTCACAGCAGGTGCTTGACGCCTTCTTGCTCGCCTTGCAATTCGGCCAAAGTTTTGTCGATGCAAGACTGGCTGAACGCGTCGATGGCCAAGCCTTCAACGACCTTGTACTCGCCGTTGGCGCAGGTCACGGGGAAGCCGAACATGACGTCCTTGGGGATGCCGTACCAGCCAAGGGACGGGATGCCCATGGTGACCCACTCGCCGTTGGTGCCCAAGGCCCAGTCGCGCATGTGATCGATGGCGGCGTTGGCAGCAGAGGCCGCTGACGACAAACCACGCGCTTCGATGATGGCGGCACCGCGCTTGCCCACGGTGGGCAAGAACACGTTGGCGTTCCACTCGTGGTCATTGATCATGTCCTTGACCGAAGCGCCGTCGATGGTGGCGAAGCGGTAGTCGGCGTACATGGTGGGCGAGTGGTTGCCCCATACAGCCAGTTTCTTGATGCTCGAGACGGCCTTGCCAGTTTTGGCGGCGAGTTGGCTCGCAGCGCGGTTGTGGTCCAAGCGCAGCATGGCAGTGAAGTTGCTGGGCTTGAGGTCGGGCGCGGCCTTCATGGCGATGTAAGCGTTGGTGTTGGCGGGGTTACCGACCACCAGCACCTTGACGTTGCGCGAAGCCACGGCGTTGAGGGCCTTGCCTTGGGCGGTGAAGATGGCGCCGTTGATGGCGAGCAGCTCAGCACGCTCCATGCCAGGTCCGCGGGGACGCGAACCGACCAGCAAAGCGTAGTCGGTGTCTTTGAACGCTGTCATGGGGTCGCTGTGGGCTTCCATGCCGGCCAGCAAGGGGAACGCGCAGTCTTCGAGTTCCATCATCACGCCCTTGAGCGCTTTTTGGGCTTTTTCGTCGGGAATTTCGAGCAATTGCAGGATGACGGGCTGGTCCTTGCCCAACATTTCGCCAGAAGCGATGCGGAACAACAGGGCATAACCGATTTGACCTGCAGCGCCGGTGACGGCAACGCGGACGGGCTTTTTGCTCATGGTGAAACTCCAAAAATAAGCGATGAAGATGAAAATTTTGAACCCCAAGTGTAACGCGAAGACCCCCCTACGTCAATTTGTCTTATGTCTTATATAAGATATGATTGACACACTTTTTGGTGTTAATCTTTCGCGCAAATGCCCGCTCAAACCCCTCCCCTTTCGGACACGCCCCAGTTGGTCGGCGGCGATGCGTCCAACCCATGGACCGGTTTGGGCCCGTCCTTCAGCCCGCTGTACCAACAGATCAAGGGCCTGATCCTGCGCAGCCTGCAGGCCGGGGAGTGGAAAGCCGGCGACATGATCCCCAGCGAATTGGAATTGGCCGCGCGCTTTCGCGTGAGCCAAGGCACGGTGCGCAAAGCCATTGACGAGCTGGCCACCGACAACCTGCTGGTGCGCCGCCAAGGCAAGGGCACGTTTGTGGCCACCCACGCCGAGCAGCACACCCAATACCGGTTTCTGCGTTTGGTGCCCGACCACAACAACCCAGACCAACAAGGCCCCGCCTCTCGCCGCATCATCGAGTGCAAGCGCCTGCGCGCCCCGGCCGACGTAGCGCGGCAGCTGCAGTTGCGCACGGGCGACCCGGTGTTGGAGGTCAGGCGCGTGTTGGCCTTTGCCGACACCCCCACGATTTTGGAAGAGCTGTGGCTGCCCGGCGGCCCCTTCAAAGGCCTCACCCAAGACACCCTGGCCCAAGACCAAGGCCCGATGTACGCCCTGTTTGAAGCCCAGTTTGGCGTGCGCATGGTGCGCGCCGAAGAAAAAATCAAAGCCGTGGCCGCACCACAGGAAGTGGCCGACCTGCTGGCCTTGCCCTCGGGCGAGCCGGTCCTGATGGTCGAGCGCCTGGCCTACACATACAACGACGTGCCCATGGAGCTGCGACGCGCCCATTACCGCACGGACAGCCACCACTACCGCAACGACTTGAGCTGAGCCATGGACATCAAACCCCCGTGCCCAACAACCCTCGTCAGTCTGCAGTATGGTGCACTGCAATAGAATTTCTCCCAAGTCTGAGTTACCAATGGGTTACATCCCTTCCACCCCCAGCCTCCTCAACGGAAGAAAGCCAATAACATGTCCGAGTTGAAACCCCAGCGGCGCGAGTTCCGCAACATCAATGCCTTCAAAGACCTGACCACATACCGCTTGCCACCGGCAGGATGGGTGTCCATCTTGCACCGCGCCAGCGGCGGCCTGATGTTCATTTTGTTGCCCCTGATCATCTGGATGTTCGACACCTCGGTGTCCTCCGAGATCTCGTTTGACGTGTTCACCTCGGCCTTCAGCGCCGGCTTGGGCTTTGTGCCGGGCTGGTTCTTCAAACTGGTGGTCCTGGCCATCATCTGGGCCTACTTGCACCACCTGATCGCCGGTGTGCGCCACCTGTACATGGACGTGCGTCACGCCGTGTCCAAAGAATTCGGCAAATCCTCGGCCATCTTCACCCTGGTCCTCAGCCTCGGTCTGACCGCCGTCTTGGGCGCCAAATTGTTCGGCTTGTACTGAACCCACGAAAGGAAAACAGAAATGTCTGTCAATTACGGTTCACAACGCGTCGTCACCGGCGCCCACTACGGTCTTCGCGACTGGCTGGCCCAACGCGTCAGCGCCGCCCTCATGGTCTTGTTCACCGCCGTGGTCTTGGCCCAACTGATTTTCAGCAGCGGCCCCATCGGCTACGACACCTGGGCCGGCGTGTTCGCCCCCCAGTGGATGAAAGGCCTGACCTTCGTCGTCTTCCTCGCCCTGACCTACCACGTGTGGATCGGCATGCGCGACATCTGGATGGACTACGTCAAGCCTGCCGGTATCCGCCTGGTGCTGCACGTGTTCACCCTCGTTTGGCTCCTGACCTGCTTGGGCTGGGCTATTCAAGTTCTTTGGAGAATCTAATCTCATGACCGCAACCGCCCATCTCCCCAAACGCCAATTTGACGTCGTCATCGTCGGAGCCGGTGGCTCCGGCATGCGCGCCTCGCTGCAGCTCGCGCGCGCCGGCCTGAAGGTCGCCGTGCTCTCCAAAGTGTTCCCCACCCGTTCGCACACCGTGGCTGCCCAAGGCGGCATCGGCGCGTCGCTGGGCAACATGAGCGACGACAACTGGCACTACCACTTCTACGACACCATCAAGGGCTCCGACTGGCTCGGCGACCAAGATGCGATCGAATTCATGTGCCGCGAAGCGCCCAAGGTCGTGTACGAACTCGAACACTTCGGCATGCCTTTCGACCGCAACCCCGACGGCACGATTTACCAGCGCCCATTCGGCGGCCACACCGCCAACTACGGTGAAAAGCCCGTGCAACGCGCTTGCGCCGCGGCCGACCGCACCGGCCACGCCATGCTGCACACGCTCTACCAACAAAACGTGCAAGCCCGCACCACCTTCTTCGTCGAATGGATGGCGCTGGACCTGATCCGCGATGCCGAAGGCGACGTGGTGGGCGTGACCGCGTTGGAAATGGAAACCGGCGAGACCTACATTCTCGAAGCCAAGACCACCTTGTTGGCCACGGGCGGCGCGGGCCGTATTTTTGCCGCCTCGACCAACGCCTTCATCAACACGGGTGACGGTTTGGGCATGGCCGCTCGCGCGGGCATCCCACTGCAAGACATGGAGTTCTGGCAATTCCACCCCACCGGCGTGGCCGGTGCGGGCGTGCTCTTGACCGAAGGCTGCCGCGGCGAAGGCGCGATTTTGCTCAACAGCAACGGCGAGCGTTTCATGGAGCGTTACGCGCCCACCTTGAAAGACTTGGCCCCGCGCGACTTCGTCTCGCGTTGCATGGACCAAGAGATCAAAGAAGGTCGTGGCTGCGGCCCCAACAAGGATTACGTGCTGATGAAGCTCGACCACTTGGGCGCCGAGACCATCCACAAACGCCTGCCTTCGGTGTACGAGATTGGCGTGAACTTCGCCAACGTGGACATCACGCGCGAACCCATCCCCGTCGTGCCCACCATCCACTACCAAATGGGCGGTATCCCCACCAACATCAACGGCCAAGTGGTCGCCCCCGATGGACAGGGTGCACAAAAGGTGGTTAATGGCTTGTACGCCGTGGGTGAATGCTCCTGCGTGTCGGTGCACGGCGCCAACCGCTTGGGCACGAACTCGCTGCTGGACTTGTTGGTGTTTGGCCGTGCCGCGGGCAACCACATCGTTCAGTACAACGACAAGAACAAAATCCACAAGCCCCTGCCCGCCGACGCTGCCGACAAAACCTTGGCCCGCTTGGCCCGCTTGGACAGCACCCAATCTGGCGAATACGCCCAAGACGTGGCCAACGACTTGCGCGCTGCCATGCAGCAACACGCGGGCGTGTTCCGCACGCAAGCCAGCATGGACGAAGGCGTGGCCAAGATCAACGCCATGCGCTCACGCGTCGATTCAATCGGTTTGAAGGACAAGTCCAAAGTCTTCAACACCGCGCGCATCGAAGCCTTGGAAGTGGAGAACCTGATCGAATCCGCTCAGGCCACCATGACCTCGGCCGCTGCTCGCCACGAATGCCGTGGCGCTCACACCGTCAACGACTACGAGCGCCCCGCCGATGACGCCCAGTTTCCGCTGGGCCGCAACGACGCCGAGTGGATGAAGCACACCTTGTGGCACAGCGCCGGCAACAGCCTCACCTACAAGCCCGTCAACCTCAAGCCACTGACCGTCGCGTCCGTGCCGCCCAAGGTTCGCACCTTCTAAGGTTCGCACCTTCTAATTCAGGAGTCTCACATGGCCAAAAGAACCTTCAAAATCTACCGCTACGACCCCGAAAAAGACGCCAAGCCGTACATGCAAAGCATCGAGGTCGAACTCGACGGTCACGAGCGCATGCTGCTCGACGCGTTGATGAAGCTCAAGGCGGTGGACCCTTCCATCTCCTTCCGCCGTTCTTGCCGCGAAGGTGTGTGTGGCTCCGACGCCATGAACATCAACGGTAAAAACGGTCTGGCTTGCTTGACCAACATGAACACGCTCAAAGGCGACATCGTGTTGAAGCCCTTGCCAGGTCTTCCAGTGGTGCGCGACCTGATCGTGGACATGACGCTGTTCTTCAAGCAATACAACAGCATCAAGCCCTACCTGATCAACGAGACCGTGGCCCCCGAAAAAGAGCGCCTGCAGAGCCCCGAAGAGCGCGACGAGCTCAACGGCCTGTACGAGTGCATCTTGTGCGCGAGCTGCTCGACCAGTTGCCCCAGCTTCTGGTGGAACCCCGACAAATTCGTTGGTCCCGCCGGTTTGTTGCAGGCCTACCGCTTCATCGCCGACAGCCGCGACCACGCCACGGCCGAGCGTTTGGACAACTTGGAAGACCCATACCGCCTCTTCCGTTGCCACACCATCATGAACTGCGTCGACGTTTGTCCCAAGGGTCTGAACCCCACGAAGGCCATCGGCAAGATCAAAGAAATGATGGTGATGCGCGCCATTTGAGCGCACACACCAACACCGCATGAACGCCTGCACGAACGATGCGCTGATCGATGAACGCGCTCTGAGCAAGCTGCGCTGGCGCTGCCGCCGTGGCTTGCTGGAGAACGACCTCTTCATCGAGCGCTTCTTTGACAGGCATGCTGCTGGCCTGACTGTCAGTCAGGCCCAAGCTCTCGAGGTTTTAATGGACCTGTCCGACAACGATCTGCTGGATTTGTTGTTGGCTCGCAAGTTGCCCGAGGGCGACTTGCTGCGTGAGGACATCACGCAAGTTTTGGGCATGCTGCGCGCCGCCCGGCCAACCGTTTAAGACGTGCAATAAAAAAGGAAATCGCATGAAACTCGCCGACAACAAAGCCACCCTGTCGTTTAGCAATGGCAGCCCTTCAGTTGAACTCCCCGTGTACAACGGCAACATCGGCCCCGATGTGATAGACATCCGCAAGCTGTACGGTCAAACGGGCATGTTCACCTACGACCCCGGTTTCCTGTCGACCGCGTCTTGCCAATCAGCCATCACCTACATCGATGGCGACAAAGGTGAGTTGCTGTACCGCGGCTACCCGATCGAGCAGTTGGCCAACAATATCGACTACCTCGACACCTGCTACCTCTTGCTCAACGGCGAATTGCCCAATGCCCAAGAAAGCAAGACCTTCCACGCCACGGTGAACAACCACACCATGGTCAACGAGCAGATGCAGTTTTTCTTGCGTGGCTTCCGCCGTGACGCGCACCCCATGGCCGTCTTGACTGGTTTGGTGGGCGCTTTGTCGGCCTTCTACCACGACAGCACCGACATCAACAACCCCGAGCACCGCCGCATCGCTGCCATCCGCTTGATCGCCAAGATGCCCACGCTGGTGGCCATGGCCTACAAATACGGTGTGGGCCAGCCTTACATGTACCCCCGCAACGAGCTGTCTTACGCCGGCAACTTCCTGCGCATGATGTTCGGTACGCCCTGTGAAGACTACGTGGTCAACCCCGTGCTCGAGCGCGCCATGGACCGCATCTTCACGCTGCACGCCGACCACGAGCAAAACGCCTCGACATCGACCGTGCGCCTGTGCGGCTCGTCGGGCACCAACCCGTTTGCGGCCATCGCCGCCGGCGTGGCTTGCTTGTGGGGCCCTGCCCACGGCGGCGCCAACGAAGCTTGCTTGAACATGCTCGAAGACATCCAAGCCAACGGTGGCTTGGCCAAGGTTGGTGAGTTCATGGAGAAGGTCAAGGACAAAAACTCCGGCGTCAAGCTCATGGGCTTTGGTCACCGCGTGTACAAAAACTACGACCCCCGCGCCAAGCTCATGCAAGAGACCTGCGACGAAGTGCTCAAGGAACTCGGCCTGGAAAACGACCCTCTGTTCAAGTTGGCCAAGGCCTTGGAGAAGATCGCTTTGGAAGACGACTACTTCGTCAGCCGCAAGCTCTACCCCAACGTGGACTTCTACTCCGGCATCGTGCAGCGCGCCATCGGCATCCCCGTGAACCTGTTCACTGGTATCTTCGCCTTGGCCCGCACCGTGGGTTGGATCGCCCAGTTGAACGAGATGATCAGCGACCCCGAGTACAAAATCGGCCGCCCCCGTCAGCTGTTTACCGGCTCCCCACGCCGCGACGTTCAGCGTTGATTCGCTGCTCGTCCGCAAAAGCCCGCCTCGGCGGGCTTTTTTGTGCCTGAGCGCATAAAATACTGGGCTGCATTCAAGGAAAGCTCATGGCCCGCACCCTCTACGACAAGATCTGGGACGAACACGTTGTCCACACCGAAGAAGACGGCACCGCCGTGCTCTACATCGACCGCCACCTGGTGCACGAAGTCACCAGCCCACAGGCGTTTGAAGGCATCCGCCAGGCTGGGCGCAAGGTCTGGCGCGTGAGCTCCATCGTGGCCACCGCCGACCACAACACACCCACCACCGGCTGGGAATTGGGCTACGACGGCATCACCGACCCGATCAGTAAAGAGCAGATCATCACGCTCAACGACAACATCGCCGAGTTCGGCGCGGCCGCGTTCTTCCCCTTCATGTCCAAGCGCCAAGGCATCGTGCACGTCATGGGCCCAGAGAACGGCGCCACCCTGCCCGGCATGACCGTGGTCTGCGGTGACTCGCACACATCCACTCACGGCGCGTTTGGCGCGCTGGCCCACGGCATCGGCACCTCCGAGGTCGAGCACGTCATGGCGACGCAAACCCTCTTGGCCAAAAAAGCCAAGAACATGCTCATCAAGGTCGAAGGCACGCTGGCCAAAGGCCTCACGGGCAAAGACATCGTGCTGGCCATCATCGGCAAAATCGGCACTGCGGGCGGCACCGGCTACACCATCGAATTCGCGGGCTCGGCCATCCGTGCGCTCAGCATGGAAGCCCGCATGACGGTGTGCAACATGGCCATCGAAGGCGGCGCTCGCGCGGGCTTGGTGGCGGTGGACGAGAAAACCATCGAGTACGTCAAAGGCCGCCCCCTGTCGCCCACCGGCGTGGAATGGGACCAGGCTGTGGCCTATTGGAAAACGCTGCAGTCCGACCCCGGTGCGCACTTCGATGCTGTGGTCGAGTTAGACGCCAGCGCCATCCTGCCGCAAGTCACCTGGGGCACTTCGCCCGAAATGGTGCTGGGCATCGACGGCTTCACGCCCGACCCCGACAAAGAAAAAGACGAGGTCAAACGCGGTGCCATCGAACGCGCCCTGACCTACATGGGCTTGCAGCCCGGCAAAGCCTTGTCCGACATCAGCATCGACAAGGTCTTCATTGGTTCGTGCACCAACAGCCGCATCGAAGACATGCGCGAAGCCGCAGTCGTGGTGAAAAAACTCGGCCAGAAAGTGGCCAAGAACGTCAAGCTGGCCATGGTCGTGCCCGGCTCGGGCTTGGTCAAAGAACAGGCCGAGCGTGAAGGCTTGCACGAGATTTTCAAAGCCGCCGGCTTTGAGTGGCGCGAACCCGGATGCTCCATGTGCCTGGCCATGAACGCCGACCGCTTGGAGCCCGGCGAGCGCTGCGCGTCGACGTCCAACCGCAACTTCGAAGGCCGCCAAGGCGCCGGTGGCCGCACCCACTTGGTCAGCCCCGCGATGGCCGCCGCCGCCGCCATCCACGGCCACTTCATCGACATCCGCACGATCGCCTGAGGCTTCAGCACCATGCAAAAATTCACCCTCCTCAAAGGCATCGTGGCGCCCATGGACCGCGCCAACGTCGACACCGACGCCATCATCCCCAAGCAGTTTTTAAAGTCGATCCGCAAAACCGGCTTCGGCCCCAACCTGTTTGACGAGTGGCGCTACCTCGACCAACCCGGCCAGCCCGGCGTGCCCGAAAGTCAACGCACCCCCAACCCCGACTTCGTGCTCAACCAGCCTCGCTACAAAGGCGCATCGGTGCTGTTGGCCCGCAAGAACTTCGGTTGTGGCTCCAGCCGCGAACACGCGCCATGGGCCATCGACCAATACGGTTTTCGCTGCGTGATCGCACCCAGCTTCGCCGACATCTTCTTCAACAACTGCTTCAAAAACGGCCTGCTGCCCATTCAGCTGCCCGAGTCCACCGTGGACCAACTGTTCAATGAAGTCGCGGCCTTCCCCGGCTACGAGCTCACGGTCGATTTGGAACGCCAAGTCATCGTGCGTCCCCAAGGCGAAGAAATTCCTTTTGAAGTGCAAGCCTTCCGCAAGTACTGCTTGCTCAACGGCTTCGATGACATCGGCCTGACCCTGCGCCACGCCGACAAAATCAAAGCCTTCGAAGCCGAGCGCTTGGCCGCCAAGCCTTGGCTCGCCCACACGATGTAATCCCACGAAAGCCTTCATGAAAATCGCAGTCCTCCCCGGTGATGGCATCGGCACCGAAATCGTCGCCGAAGCCGTCAAAGTTTTGAACGCCCTCGACCTCAAGTTCGAGATGGAACAAGCCTTGGTCGGCGGCGCCGCTTTTGACGCCTTTGGCCACCCCTTGCCCGAGGCCACGCTCAAGCTGGCCATGGACTCGGACGCTGTGCTGTTCGGCGCCGTGGGCGACTGGAAGTACGACAAACTTGACCGACCCCTGCGCCCCGAGCAAGCGATTTTGGGCCTGCGCAAACACATGGGTTTGTTCGCCAACTTCCGCCCTGCCATTTGCTACGAGCAGTTGGTCGGCGCGTCCAGCCTCAAGCCCGAGCTGATCGCAGGCTTGGACATCCTGATCATCCGCGAGCTGACCGGCGACATTTACTTCGGTCAACCGCGCGGGCGTCGCGTGGCCACCGACGGCCACTTTCCTGGCGCAGAAGAGGCGTTTGACACCATGCGCTACTCCAAGCCCGAGATCGAGCGCATCGCGCACGTGGCTTTCCAGGCGGCTCGCAAGCGCAACAAAAAAGTCACCAGCGTGGACAAGGCCAACGTGCTCGAGACTTTCCAGTTCTGGAAAGATGTGGTCACCGAAGTGCACGCTCAATACCCCGACGTGGAGCTGCAGCACATGTACGTGGACAACGCGGCCATGCAGTTGGTCAAAGCGCCCAAGGCCTTTGACGTGGTGGTCACCGGCAATATGTTCGGCGACATCCTGAGCGATGAAGCCTCGATGTTGACCGGCTCCATTGGCATGTTGCCCTCGGCCAGCCTGAACACGAAAAACCAAGGTCTTTACGAGCCCAGCCACGGTAGCGCACCCGACATCGCCGGCAAAGGCGTGGCCAACCCGCTGGCCACCATCTTGTCGGCGGCCATGATGCTGCGTTTCAGCCTGAACCAAGAAGCCGCCGCGCAGCGCATCGAAGCGGCGGTGCAAAAGGTCTTGGCCCAAGGCCTGCGCACGCCCGACATCTACAGCGAAGGCACGACCAAGGTCGGCACCGCGCAGATGGGCGATGCGGTGGTCAAGGTCCTGTAAGCCAGCGCCAAGACAGCATCTTTTATAATTAGTGTCATGTTTGCCGCACGCCCTTTGTCCTTGACTCTCACAGCCGCCGCCACGGTGGCTGCTGGCGTGCGCGCAATCACCACCAAAACCACGACCATTAAGGGCTGAACAGCTCTGGTTCGTCGTGCGCCCTCCCGGCCAGACGAGCCGGGCAAACAGTCGGGTCTGGCACTGTTTTCTAAAACTGAAAGGGCGTTGAAATGAGCAAGTTGGTAGGTTTGGTTGGTTGGCGCGGCATGGTCGGCTCGGTCCTGATGGACCGCATGGTTCAGGAAAA
>CAMDCY010000050.1 GCA_945890705.1 Hydrogenophaga intermedia
GTGATTTCGGTGGTTTGGGCGCTGGCATGGATGGTCACGTTGGGCAGGCTCTTGAGCTTGCTCACCAACACGGCATCGGCCTTGAGGGTGTCGGCGAATTCGATCAGGGTCACGTGCGAGACGATACCGGCCAAATCGATGGCGGCTTCGACGCCCGAGTTGCCACCACCGATCACCGCCACGCGCTTGCCTTTGAACAAGGGGCCATCGCAGTGGGGGCAGTAGGCCACGCCTTTGTTTTTGTACTCTTGCTCGCCAGGCACGTTGACGTTGCGCCAGCGAGCGCCGGTCGACAAGATCACGCTGCGCGATTGCAGGACCGCACCGTTGGCCAGTTGCACGCCCACCAAGCCACCGGGCTCGGTCGCGGGGATCAGCTTGTCGGCGCGCTGCAGGTTCATGATGTCCACTTCGTAGTGGCGCACCTGGGCTTCCATCTCGGCGGCCAATTTGGGACCGTTGGTCTCGAGCACGGAGATGTAGTTTTCAATGCCCATGGTGTCGTTGACTTGGCCACCAAAACGCTCAGCGGCCACGCCCACGCGAATGCCTTTACGAGCGGCGTAAACGGCCGCGGCTGCGCCGGCCGGGCCACCGCCGACGATGAGCACATCGAACGGGTCTTTGGCGTTGAGCTTCTCGGCTTCGCGGCTGGCCGCGCCGGTGTCGAGTTTGGTCAAGATTTCTTCCAAGCTCATGCGACCCGAGCCGAACATCTCGCCGTTGGAGAAGACCATGGGCACGGCCATGACTTGGCGCTGCTCGACCTCGGCTTGGAACAGGCCGCCGTCGACGATGGTGGCGTTGATCTTGGGGTTGAAGATGGTCATCAAGGTCGCTGCCTGCACCACGTCAGGGCAGTTGTGGCACGACAAGGACATGTAGACCTCAAGGTCGAGTTGGGCGTCCAGGGCCTTGATTTGGTCGAGCACAGCGGCATCGACCTTGGGTGGGTGACCACCGGTCCAGAGCAAGGCCAAGACCAAGGAGGTGAACTCGTGCCCCAAAGGAATGGCGGCGAAGCGCACACCGCGCTGCTCGCCTTCGCGGGCCACCACAAACGAGGGCTGGCGCGCGTCTTGACCGCTGGCATCAAAAGTGACTTGGTCGGACAGCGAGGCGATTTGCTCCAGCAAGGCGCGCATCTCTTGGGCCTTCTCGCTGCCGTCGAGCGAAGCGATCAGGCGGATGGGGGCCTTGAGCATGCCAAGGTAGGTTTGCAGCTGGGTTTGCAGGGTGGTGTCGAGCATCGGAAACTCCGTTTGAATGCAATGAAGGGGGGCGTTCAATGCCGCTGGTGCATGGGCCCTATGAGCCCATGAGGCAGCGGTACTGCCTATCGCGCGGGGGCGATCAGATCTTGCCGACCAGGTCCAAAGAAGGGGTCAAGGTCTTGGCGCCTTCGTTCCACTTGGCGGGGCAGACTTGGCCGGGGTTCTTGGCCACGAATTGAGCGGCTTTAAGCTTGCGCAAGGTTTCTTTGACGTCACGGGCGATGCTGTTGTCGTGCACTTCCATGGTCTTGATCTTGCCTTCGGGGTTGATGATGAAGGTGCCGCGCAAAGCCAGGCCTTCTTCTTCGATGTGCACGCCAAAAGCGCGGCTCAGCTTGTGGGTTGGGTCGCCAACCAAGGGGAACTGGGCCTTGCCCACGGCGGGCGAAGTCTCGTGCCAGACTTTGTGCGAGAAGTGGGTGTCGGTGGTCACGATGTAGACCTCGGCACCGACTTTTTGGAATTCGGCGTAGTTCTCAGCGGCATCTTCCACTTCGGTGGGGCAGTTGAAGGTAAACGCGGCGGGCATGAAAATCACGACAGACCACTCACCTTTGAAGCTGGCTTCGGTGACGGGCACGAATTTGCCTTGGTGGTAGGCGGTGGTGCTGAATGCGGGGATTTCGGTGTTGATCAAAGACATGGTTATTCCTATTGACTGAGTTGAAAAATCGATGTTTGTGTAAACAACAACACCAGTCTATCCTAGGGTTAGCCCCTATCTTTTTGTCAATTTCAATACCCCCCATAGTTTTTTTGTTGCAGCGCATCATCAACTTGTCACGATCCAAAGCAAAAGGTCCACGCCGACAACGCGTCGGCGTGGACCCTTGCTGAAAAAACACCAGGCCCGAAGGCCCAAGATCAAAGCCCCAAAGCGGCAATGCCCGCGCGGGCGATTTGCGCGTCTTCGGTGGACTTCACACCGCTCACACCCACGGCACCAATGGTTTGACCGTCTTTGAGGATGGGCACACCGCCCTCCAACAAGCCTTGGATGGTGGGGACACTCAAAAACGAAGCGCGGCCTTGGTTAATCACATCTTCGTACACCTTGCTCTCACGGCGGCCCAAGGCCGAGGTGTGGGCTTTGGCCGGGGCGATGTGGGCCGAGATGGGGGGCGCACCGTCTAAGCGCTGCAGCCACAGCAGGTGACCACCATCGTCAACGATGGCAATCGTCACCGCCCATTGATTTTTCAAGGCCTCGGCCTCAGCGGCGGCGGCGATCAGCTTGGCATCGGCCAGCTCCAGAAATGCTTTGTTTTTCATGAACTTTTCCTAAAATAAGAGGTCCGACCCTTCAATCGATGGACCTTGCCGAGCATAATAGATGCAGCACAAGTTCATCGAGACTTGTGAGAATCAACCCTAGGAGTATCGCCATGAACGACCACAACACCACCAGCGGCCGCTTTGGCTCTGTGGCCAGCCAAGGTGCCCAGCGCAACAAAGTCCTGAGCAACACCTACCGCTTGCTCGCCTTATCCATGATCCCCACCGTGCTGGGCGCTTGGATTGGCGTCCAAACCGGCATTACCGCCGGCCTGACCGGCTTCATGGGCCTGATCGTGTTTTTGGGTGGCGCGTTTGGCTTCATGTACGCCATCGAAAAAACCAAGAACAGCGCGGCCGGCGTGCCCGTGCTGCTGGCCTTCACCTTCTTCATGGGCCTGATGCTCTCGCGCATGTTGGCCATGGTCTTGGGCTTCAAAAACGGCTCCGACCTGATCATGACGGCCTTTGGTGGCACCGCCTTCATCTTCTTCGTCATGTCCAACCTGTCCATGGTCATCAAGCGCGACCTGACGAAAATGGGCCAGTGGCTGTTCGTGGGTGCACTGGCCATCATGGTCGGCGCGGTCATCAACGTCTTCGTGGCCAGCACGGCCTTCACCGCGGTCATCGCCACCTTGGCGATCGTGGTGTTCAGCCTGTTCTTGCTGCACGACCTTAAGCGCATCGTGGATGGTGGTGAGACCAACTACATCAGCGCGACCTTGGGCGTATACCTTAGCCTGTTCAACGTCTTCCAAAGCCTCTTGGCTTTGCTGGGCATCTTTGGCGGCGATCGCGAATAAGCGATCTCAAACCCCAACAAAAAAGCCACCTTCGGGTGGCTTTTTTGTTGGGGGTCACTCTGTGCGGAGCGAAGCCGTCTCTGAATCAAAGCCAACATCCTCACCATCGAGGCCGGTCCACTCGAACACCGCGATGCTCTCCACGTGTGCGGTGTGCGGGAACATGTTGACCACACCCGCGGCCACGCAGCTGTAGCCGGCTTTGTGCACCAACAAGCCCGCATCGCGGGCCAAGGTGGCGGGGTTGCAGCTCACATACACGATGCGCTGGGGTGGCGTCCAGGCCCCACGGCGCGCGGGGTCGGCGTGCAGATCGGCCAAGGTTTTGGCCAAGGCGAACGCACCTTCGCGCGGCGGATCAACCAACCACTTGTCGGCCACGCCGTCGGCCATGAGTTGCTCGGGCGTCATCTCAAACAGGTTGCGCGCCACGAACGCGGTGGGTGCCAAGGGGTCGCTGCGCTGGGCCTGGTTCAGGCCCCAGTTGTCGGTGGCGCGGCGAACCATGGTGTCGCTGCCCTCGATACCCAGCACCTCACCGGCCTGCGTGGCCAAGGGCAAGGTGAAGTTGCCCAAACCACAAAACCAATCGATGACGCGGTCTTGGCGCTCGGCCTTGAGCAAGCGCAACGCCCGCGAGACCAAGACCCGGTTGATGTGCGGGTTGACTTGCGTGAAGTCGGTGGGCTTGTAAGGCATGGTGATGCCGAACTCGGGCAATCGGTAGCACAAGACCGGGCCACCCTCGTCCAACAAGCGCACCGTGTCAGGCCCTTTGGACTGGGTCCACCACTGCACCCCGTGCAATTGGGCAAAGTCACGCAAACGCTGGAGGTCAGCCGCGCTCAAGGGCTCCATGTGTCGCAAGACCAAAGCGGTGACGTCGTCGCCGCAAGCCAGCTCGATTTGCGGGCAGGTCTCGCGGGCGTCCATGTTGAAGATCATCTCGCGCAGCGGCGCCAGCATGGCGCTGACGTGCGGGGCCAAAACCTCGCAGGTGCGCATGTCGGCAACGTAGCGGCTCTTGCGCTCGTGAAAACCGATCAGCACCACGCCTTTTTTGACCACGTAACGCACCGACAAACGGGCGCGGTAGCGGTAGCCCCAGGTCGGGCCTTCGATCGGGCGCAACAGGGTTTGGGCTTTCACCTTGGCCAAGTGCCACAGGTTGTCTTCGAGCACGCGCTGCTTGATGGCCACTTGGGCGCTGCTGTGCAGGTGCTGCATCTTGCAGCCGCCGCAAGCGCCAGCGTGCAAACCGAAGTTTTCGCAACCGGGGCGCACGCGCTGAGACGATTCGCGGTGGATCGCGGTGACCACGCCGGCTTCCCAGTTATTTTTCTTGCGGTGCACGCTGGTGCTGACCACCTCAAACGGCAAAGCACCTTCTATGAACACCACCTTGCCATCGGCGCGGTGGGCAATGCCTTGCGCTTCGATGTCCAAGGACTCCACGCAGAGGGCGTCCTCTGGCAACACGTCGCTCATGGGTGCCCTTCAGCGTTTGGGCAAAAACGCCAAGGGATCGACGGGTTTGCCTTGGCGGCGCACCTCAAAGTGCAAACGAACCGTGTCGCTGTCGCTGCTGCCCATGGTCGCGATGCGCTGGCCTTGTCGAACCGTTTGGTCCTCCTTGACCAACAGGCTTTGGTTGTGCGCGTAAGCCGTCAAGAAACCGTTGGGGTGCTGGAGCACCACCAAATTGCCCAAGCCACGGATCACCGCACCGGAGACCACGACACGGCCATCGGCCGCGGCCAGGACCGGATCACCGGCTTTACCAGCGATGGAGATGCCTTTGTTTTTGGTCTCGTCAAACGGGATGGTGATCGGGCCATTGGCTGGCCACACGGCGCTGAATCCACTGGCGACGGGTGCCGTGGTGGCCGCAGGCGGCGCGCTGGGGGCTGGTTCCAAGGGACGACTGGTGACCGGCTCGGTCACCACGGGTGAGGCGGCCGGGGCACTGGCGGCACTTGGCGGCGCCACGCGAATCACCTGCCCCACTTCGATGCTGTTGGGATCGTTGATGGCGTTCCACAACTGCAGGTCACGCCAGCCCTGTCCGGTTTCCAAGCCAATGCGGTAGAGCGTATCGCCAGGTCGCACGGTGTAGTAGCCGGGTTGGTCTTGGTTGGGGGAGCGCTTGAATCCGACGACCGGCGCGGATCGGTCCACCACCGGCGCGGCACCCGTGACACGACGCGTGGTGCAAGCCGACGTGGCCAACACCGCAGCACCCACACAACACCAAGCCACGGCTCGCCACAACTGGCGCGGGCTTTTCACCGACTCATTCATTGCTTCATCCCACTGAGGTTGGAGCGGCTCCAAGAGCCCCTCACATAACACCCGATTTTAGAGGCACAAACAGCACCGGCTCGAGCACCGTTTGCACACAACCGTTTTCGGTTTTATCGATGACCACCAAATGCTGTTGACCGCTGGGCGATTCGGACGGCGCCACCAAGCGCCCACCTACCGCCAGCTGGTACAGCCAAGCCTGCGGAATGGACAAACCACCGGCGGCGCTGATGATGGCGCTGTAGGGCGCGCCCGAGGGAAAGCCCAACATGCCATCGCCCAAAATCAGGTGCACATTGGGCAAGCGAAAGTGACGCAGGTTCTCACGGGCCTTGTCGTGCAAGCCGCGCAAACGCTCGATGCTGTACACCTCTTGGGCGATGTGGCTGAGCAAGGCCGCTTGGTAGCCGCAACCGGTGCCGATTTCCATGACACGGCCCAGCTTGCCGCTGCGGCCTTCGCACAGCAACGCCAACATGCGAGCGACCACGCTGGGCTTGGAGATGGTTTGTCCCAAACCGATGGGCAAGCTGGTGTCTTCGTAGGCTTGCGGCACCAAAGCGGAATCCACAAAACGGTGGCGCTCAACCGCACGCAAAGCCTCGGCCACTCGGGGGTCTTGCATGCCTTGGGCTTGTATTTTTTGCACCATCGTGAAACGGATGGCTTGCGAGTCCATGCCCACGCCGCTGGTGTGCACGCGGTGCGTCATGGGCGACACAGGGACTTTGGTGTTCGACACCGGTGCTTTGGGCGATGGCGTCACGCGCTGGGCTTGCGCGGCGTGCAAGCGTTGCGGGGTGTCGGGCGTGGTGTTCATACGCGCCGGGAAAGCCGGCCTGGGCTTGGCAGGCCCACCCGCCGGCTTGGGTGGCTCTCGCTTCACCGGCCCCCCGACAAGCTGCTGGCCAAGGGTGCCCAGTACGGCAGGCGGTCGTGGTCGGTCAAATCGACTTGCAAAGGTGTGATGGTGGCGTAGCCCTGCAGGGTGGCGTGAAAATCGGTGCCCTCGGCATCGTCCTTGGCCGCGCCCGCGTTGCCGATCCAGTACATCTTGTCGCCGCGCGGGCTCTCTTGAACGATGACCGATTCGGCGGCATGGCGACGACCCAAACGGGCCACCTTGAAGCCCTTGAAGGGCACACCGTCGACGTTGGGCATGTTCACGTTGAGCAGCCAAGGCTCAGCGCCGTGCGCCGGGCCTTCGGGCTGCCCCGGCAAGCTGGGCAGCAAACGGGCGACCAACTCGGCGGCGTGCCGAGCCGCCACGTCCAAACCTTGCCAGCCTTTGTGCGTTTGCGAAAAAGCGATGGACGGGATGCCAAACAAATAGCCTTCCATCGCGGCCCCCACGGTGCCGGAATAGATGGTGTCGTCGCCCATGTTGGCGCCATTGTTGATGCCCGATACCACCAAGTCGGGGCGGTAACCGAGTAGACCCGTCAAGGCGATGTGCACACAATCGGCCGGCGTGCCGTTGACGTAACGAAAGCCGTTGGGGGCGGTGTGCACAGACAACGGCGAATGCAAGGTCAAGGCATTGGACTTGGCGCTGTTGTTGTGCTCGGGAGCCACCACCTCAACGTCGGCCAAGCCCTTGAGGGCTTCATACAAGGCGACGATACCGGGCGCGGTGAAACCGTCGTCGTTGGAGATGAGGATTTTCATGGGGTGAATTTTAGGCCTTGGCGACGAGACACAAAAAAGCCCAGCGCGAAGGCTGGGCTGAGGGTGTGCGGTTGGGGTGGCTGATGGGGCTCGAACCCACGACAACAGGAATCACAATCCTGGACTCTACCAACTGAGCTACAGCCACCGCAAGCCAAAATTATAGCCCTTTTTGCCGCAGGTTCAGCGCGGGGCCGCCGGTGCGGGTGCCAAAATTTGGGCTTTGAAGCGGGACTTGAGGCTCTCCACGTAGGCCTTGGATTCGGCGGCGGTCCAAGCCTGTGCGTACTGTTGGTCTTGGGCTTGGCCCAGACCTTCGGCGGGCAAGACCTGCTCGACTTGAATCGCCAAATACCCTTGGTTGGGCAACTTGACGCCCACCCAAGCGGGCAATGCCTGAGCGCTGGCGCTCATCACGGCGTTGATCGCCTCGAGGCTCAAGCCCAAGGCGGCGACGCGACTGATGGTGCGGCTTTCGCCCAAACCGGTGGGGGCAGCACCGCCCTTCCAAGCCGACAGCGACTGCTCGCCTTGGGCTTGTGCCAACTCGACCGCGCGCTGAGAGACCCAGCGGGCGCGGACCGCGTCTTTGACTTGTTCAAAGGGCTGGGTGGCCGCGGGGGCGTAACGCACGATGCGCGCAGCGGCCAAGCGGCCCGAGCCCAACTCCACCGCTTCGGTGTTGGTTTTCTTGGCGATCGAGTCGGGTGAAAACACCGCCGAAAGCAAACGGTCGTTGGACCACACGCCAGCATCGCCTTGGACGCGTCGCGTTAAACCAGCTTGGGTCTGAACAGTCAACTTGAAACGCTCAGCCACAGGCTGCAGGCTGTCGGCTTGCTCGTAGACCATGTTGGTGAAGGTCTCAGCGGCCTCGGCAAACAGGCGCTGAGCTTGTTGCTTTTTCAGGTCGTCCTCAATTTGTGCACGAAGGGCTTCAAAGCTGGGTTTGGGCGGCTCTTTGATGTCGGTGACGCGGATGATGTGCCAACCAAAGTCGGTTTGCACGAGGTCGGAAATCTGGCCTTTGTTGAGCGAGAAGGCCACGTCTTCAAACGCTTTGACCATGGCGTTACGGCCAAAGAAGTTCAAATCACCGCCCTCAGCGGCAGAGCCTGGGTCTTGGGAATGCTGTTTGGCCAACGCGGCGAAACGCTCGGGTTGTTGGCGGACTTCGGCCAAGACGGCCTCGGCTTTTTGTTTGACCGCGGCTTGCGCGGCACTGTCGGCCTTGGGATCCAGGGTGAAGAGAATGTGGCTGGCGCGACGCTCTTCAGCACCGGCCCATTGAGTGGTGTTTTGTTCAAAATAGGCACGCACATCAGCTTCGTTCAAGCGAATGTCTTGCGCCATGGCCTGGGCATCGAGCACCACGTACTCGACATCGGCTTGCTCGAGCGTCTGGAACGCGGCGGCGTTGTTTTGGTAGTGGCTTTGCAAATCGGCGTCCGTGGGCACCGCTTGAGCGGCGAACTGCGCGGCGGTGAAAGGCGCCACGCGCACTTGGCGGCGCTCGAAGAAGGCCTTCAGGCCCGCGGCGGCGGCCGCTGGCGTGGTGAAGCCGCTGGTCAACACACCTTGGGTGATTTGCTGAACCGACAGGTCTTGGCGCACTTGGTTTTCGAACATGTCGGGCGTCATGCCTTGGCGTGCCAAGAGTGCACGGTAAGCCTCGATGTCAAGCTTGCCATCGGGCAAACGCAAAGAGGCAATGACCTCGTTGCTTTGCAAGTCGCGTTGCAAGCGTTGGTCACTGGTGACGATGCGCAGTTCTTGGGCCGCCAAGGCCATGACGCGCTGTTGCACCAAAGTCTCCAACGCCGCGTAGCGGGCTTCGGGGGTGTCGAGCAGCTTGATGTCAATCGTGGGCATGGCTTGCTGCAAACGCTCAATTTGCGCTTGGTGCGCCGCATCCCACTCGGCCTGCTTGATGTCTTGTCCTTTGACGGTGGCCACCGTTTCGCCGCCTTCGTTGGCGTTGGAATAGCCCTCCACGCCGAAGAGCACGAACGACGGAATGATCAAGATCATCAAAAAGCCCATGAGGTACTTTTTGTGCTGGCGGATGGATTCAAACATGCTTCAAGCCTGTAAACAAAAAAACGAAAAAGGCGAACACAGGTTCGCCTTTTCGAAGGTGGTGGGTGCTGACGGGGTCGAACCGCCGACCTACGCCTTGTAAGGGCGCCGCTCTACCAACTGAGCTAAGCACCCCACCGGAGAAGCGATCAGTTCAACGCGTCTTTCAGGCCTTTGCCTGGACGGAACTTAGGCACCTTGGCGGCTTTGATCTTGATCTCGGCGCCAGTGCGTGGGTTACGACCCTTGCGTGCGGGGCGCTTGGTCACGGCAAAAGAACCGAAACCGACCAAAGAAACGGTGCCGCCCTTTTTCAAGGTGGTGCGGATGGCCGTGATGGTGGAATCCAAAGCGCGAGCAGCAGCAGCTTTGGAGATGTCTGCGTTCTTTGCGATGTGTTCGACGAGTTCAGATTTGTTCACAAATAGCCCCTATTGAAGTGATGAAAAAAGTGCGGACATGGCCGCGGTTCACAAAAAGACGCCGTGCTTTTGGCACGAACGAAATTGATTCTAGTCGTTTTTAAAGCCAAAAAAATGACATGCAAACGCGTATGCGGGTTTGCCATAGGTTTTTAGCCGCCAAGCAAAGCCTGTTCAATGGCTCGCCCCACGTCTTGAGTGCTGGCGCGACCACCGAGGTCGGGCGTTCGAGGAGCACCACTGCCAGGCTGCAAGACCGTTTCAATGGCTTGCATGATGGCGTCGTGCGCCGCCCTGTGGCCCAAGAAATTCAACATCATGGCTCCGCACCAAATTTGACCGATGGGGTTGGCGATGCCTTGGCCTGCGATGTCGGGCGCCGAGCCGTGCACCGGCTCAAACAAAGACGGGAAGCGGCGATCGGGGTTGAGGTTGGCGCTGGGCGCAATCCCAATGGTGCCGGTGCACGCTGGCCCCAAGTCGCTCAAGATGTCGCCAAACAAGTTGCTGCCCACCACCACGTCAAAGAAGTCGGGGCGCTGCACGAAGTGCGCGGTCAAGATGTCGATGTGAAACTTATCCACCCTCACATCGGGATACTGCTTGGCCATCTCGGCCACGCGCTCGTCCCAATAAGGCATGGTGATGGCGATGCCGTTGGACTTGGTGGCGCTGGTCAGGTGTTTCTTGGGGCGCGAGCGTGCGGTCTCGAAGGCGTATCGCAACACGCGGTCCACGCCGATGCGGGACATCACCGTTTCTTGCATGACGATCTCACGCTCGGTGCCGGGGTACATGCGCCCGCCGATGCTGGAGTACTCGCCCTCGGTGTTTTCGCGCACGATGACCATGTCGATCTCGCCGGGCTGGCGCGGCGTGCCGTCTTTGCGCACCACGGGTGCGGTGACACCCGGCATGAGCTTGGCGGGGCGCAGGTTGACGTACTGGTCGAACTCGCGGCGAAACAGCAGCAAGGAGCCCCAAAGCGAGATGTGATCGGGCACTTTATCGGGCCAGCCCACCGCGCCGAAGTAGATCGCATCGTGGCCGCTGATCTGCTCTTTCCAGTTGTCGGGCAGCATTTGCCCGTGCTGCTCAAAGTAGGCGCAACTGGAGAAATCGAAATGGTCGAATTGCAGCTTCAGATTAAAGCGCTTGGCCGCGGCTTGCAGGACGCGCAAACCTTCGGGCATGACCTCGGTGCCGATGCCGTCGCCGGCGATCACCGCGATGCGTTGTGTGCTCATGTGGACTTCTCCGAATTTGGGGCGGACGAACGCACCACCCAACTGACACCCCAAGCCGTCAAGGCCGTGCCCAGCAAGGTCACGGCCGTGATCGGCTCGTCAAACAACCACCAGGCCATCATGGCCGTGCACGGTGGCACCAAGTACATCAGGCTGGTGACCGAAGCCGCCGCGCCGCGTTGGATCAGCATGTAAAACAAGGAACTGCCACCCAGGGTGAGCACCAGCACCGCGGTGGCCAAGGCCCCGACGAGCTCGCCGTTCCAGCGCATGGCCTCGGTCTCCATCAAGGCAAATGGCAAGGCGATCACCAAGGCCGCCATCAGCTGCACCGCGTTGGCCGAACGCACATCGCAGGGTTGCACATAGCGCTTTTGGTAGAGCGTGCCCACGGTGATGGACAGCAGCGCCACCACCACAAAAACCAAGTTGCTCAGGGTGGCCGTGTCGCCCGGGCTGCCGGTCTCGAACTTGCGAGACACCACCAAGACCAAGCCCAGAAAGCCCAGCCACAAGCCCGCCCATTGTTTTTTGCTGACCGTGGCGTCCGCCCTGCCCATGGTGCTGATCCACAGCGCGGTGAGGACCGGCTGCAAACCCACGATGAGGGACGCCAGGCCGGAACCCATGCCGTCTTTGATGGCCAGCCACACACCACACAAATACCCGCCTTGAATCAAGATGCCGGTGACGGCCAAGTGCCGCCACTGGCTGACACTGGTGGGCCAACGCACGCCGCGCCACCAGATCCAAAGCAAAAAACAGCCCACCGACAAGGCAAAGCGCATGGACAAAAACTTCATCGGGGGGGCGTGTGGCATGGCGTATCGCGCAACGATAAAGCCCAAGCTCCAAATCAAAACGAAGACCCAAGGCATGAGGCGGATCCAAGCGTTGCGATCCCCCAATGACAGCGAACTCACGTCTCCAACCTCAGCGCGAGCGCGCGCGGATCTCGGGCAAGGCTTTTTGCAGGTAATAGACCATGGACCAAACGGTGAGCACCGCTGAGGCCCAAATCAACCAGGTTCCCCACACGCGGGTGTCGATCAGGCCCAAGACCGTGCCGTCGAACAGCAAAAAAGGAATGGCGATCATTTGCACCATGGTCTTGAGTTTGCCCACCATGTGCACGGCCACGCTCTTGGTCGCACCGATGATGGCCATCCACTCGCGCAAGGAAGAAATCGCGATTTCGCGGCCAATGATGATGAGCGCCACGAACACGTCGGCGCGGTCCAAGTGAACCAATACCAACAAACAGGCACACACCAAAAACTTATCCGCCACCGGGTCCAAGAAAGCGCCAAAGGCCGAGGTTTGGTTGAGCTTGCGGGCCAAGAATCCGTCCGCCCAATCGGTCAGCGCAAACACCACGAACATGACCGTGGCGACCAAGTTTTGCTGAGCAGGGCTCAGGGCTTCCCAATAAAACACCCCCACGATCAAGGGGATGGCCGCGATGCGCGCCCAAGTGAACAAGGTCGGGATATTGAAGAACATGCCCGAATTATGCGGCCTGTGGCGAGCTCAGCGCAGGGCGCGGTAGATGGCGTCGGCCAAGTCTGGGGAAATGCCCTCGACGGTGCACAGGTCCTCGACGCTGGCTTGCGCCACGCCACGCACCCCGCCAAAGCGCTGCAACAAACGGGCGCGTTTCTTGGGACCCACGCCGGGGATGTCTTCCAATTGGCTGCCGCCGGTGCGGGTTTTGGCGCGGGCCGCGCGCATGCCGGTGATGGCAAAGCGGTGCGCCTCGTCGCGGATCTGTGCCACCAACATCAGCGCCGCCGAATCGTGCCCCAAGTAAACCTTGTCGCGGCCATCGGCGAAGACCAGCTCCTCCAAGCCCACCTTGCGACCCTCGCCTTTTTCCACACCCACCAAACGCGAGAGTGGCAAACCGAGCTGCTCAAACACCTCGCGCGCCACGCCCACCTGCCCCTTGCCGCCGTCGATCAACACCACGTCGGGCAGTTTGTCTTGTGCGTCGGCCTCGACCAACTTGCCGTAACGGCGCAGCAAAACTTGGCGCATGGCGGCGTAGTCGTCGCCGGGCGTGATGCCCTCGATGTTGTAGCGGCGGTAGTCGCTGTTTTGCATCTTGTGCTGGGCGAACACCACACAAGAAGCTTGGGTGGACTCACCCGCCGTGTGCGAAATGTCGAAGCACTCGATGCGCAGCGCTTCCAGCGGCTCCACCGCCAAATCGAGCGCCTCGACCAAAGCACGGGTGCGGGCTTGTTGCGAGCCCTCTTCGCTGAGCAAGCGCGCCAAAGCGAGGTCGGCGTTGTGTTGCGCCATGTCCAGCCAAGCGCGGCGGTGCTCGCGCGGCTGGTGCACGGTGTGCAGCTTTTGGCCGCTGTGCTCGGTCAGCGCCGCCACCAAGTCGGGCGACACCGGGTGGCTGCTGAC
>CAMDCY010000051.1 GCA_945890705.1 Hydrogenophaga intermedia
CCGGCGGGGCCGGGGCGGCCGCCGTAGACCATGGGCAAGATCGAGCCGTCGAGTTCGGGGATGGCCACCATGATGGTGTTTTCCACCGGCAGCAGGCCACGGGTGGAGTCGCCCCATTGCTCAATCGATTGGAACTCCAGTGGGTGTGCGGCGATGTAGGGCACATCGAGTTCGCTCAGCGCCACTTCGGCGGCGCTGGCGTCGTTGTAAGCCGGGCCACCGACCAACGAGAAACCGGTGAGCGACACCAAGGATTGGATTTTTGAGTCCGTGCCTTGTTTGAAAAAACGGTCCATGGCCGGGCGTGCATCGAGGCCGCTGGCAAAGGCGGGGATGACGCGCAGGCCGCGCGCTTGCAGTGAATGGATGACCGCGTCGTAATGCGCGGTGTTGCCAGCCAGCAAATACGAGCGCAGCAGCAGCAAGCCCACGGCGGGCTGGTCATAGCGGCCGTGGCCGGGCAAGTCGCTCAGCTGTTCGCTGATACGGTTTTTCATCTGCGGGTGGTACAAGCCGACCTCGGGGTATTCGATCGGGTCTTCCGGCTGGGCTAGGGCGCGCAGCGGCTCGCGCGGGCCCTGAGCGTAACGGTGCACCAGGGTTTTGACCAAGTGCTCGATGTTGTGCTCGGAGCCCGCCAGCCAGTAGCGCATGGTCAAGAAAAACAGGCGCAGGTCTTGCGCGGTGCCGGGGATGAAGCGCAGCAGCTTGGGCAGGCGTCGCAGCATGGCCATTTGCTTGGCGCCGGCACTGGATGGCGCGCCCGTCTCGGAACCCGTGTCTTTGTTTTTGGCGCTGGGGCGCAGCTTTTTGAGCAAGGCCATCAGGCCACCCGATTCGCGGCCCATGACCAGCTTGCCCATGCGGGTGAGCTGCGTGACTTGCGGAGCCGACATGATGCAGACCATGGCGTCGCAATGGTCGCGGCGTGCTTGCAGGGCGTCCAACACCGGCAGGAAATGGTCTTCCATGAAGAGCATGGTGACGATGACCAAGTCGGCTTGTGCCACGGCGGCCAAGCAAGCGGCCAGTGCTTGGTCGCTGTCGCGCCAGGCCGAGGCGCTGTGGGTTTGCAGGTGCAGGCCGGGCAGGTCGCGCGCCAAGCGCTCGGCAGCGCTCTCTGCAGCACTGGCCAAGTGGCTGTCCATGGTGAGCAGCACCACGCTCATGCGCGGTACGCTGGTGCTGGCTTGCTTAGCGGCTGAAGTGGGCTTTGGCATCGTAGAGCGTCTCCACGGTGATGGTCGCCACGCCCAGGTCTTGGGCAAACCGTTCGGTGTTTCGGCGCGCTTTGCCCCGCACAAAGAACGGGATCTTGCCCAGCTCTTTTTCGGCTTCGGTGCTCCAAGTGGCTTGGTTGGAAGCGGCCGGGATGGGCAACTCGATGGCCGTGGGTGTGGCCATGACCGGTGTGTCGCTGGTCGGGGGACGAGCGGTTTCGGCCGCAGGCCGCGTGCTGCCCAAATGCGAAGGCGCCGCACCGGCGTGGAACTCGAAGTCCTCGCGGAACATGCCGATCAGGTGTTCTTCCAGGCCCATCATCAGCGGATGCACCCAGGTGTCGAATAGCACGTTCGCGCCTTCAAAACCCATTTGCGGCGCGTAGCGGGCGGGGAAGTCCTGCACATGCACCGGGGCCGAAATCACCGCGCAAGGAATGCCCTGGCGCTTGGCGATGTGGCGCTCCATTTGTGTGCCCAAAATCAGCTCGGGCTGTAGCGCGTTGATCTGGGTTTCGACCTCCAAGTAGTCGTCGGTGATCAGCGCTTCCACGCCATAGCGCTTGGCACAGTCGCGCACCTCGCGGGCAAATTCGCGGCTGTAAGTGCCCAGGCCCACCACCTCAAAGCCCATCTCTTGGCTGGCGATGCGGGCCGCGGCCACCACGTGCGTGGCGTCGCCAAAAATATAGACCCGCTTGCCAGTGAGGTAGGTCGAATCGACCGACTTGGCGTACCAGTGGGCGTGAGCGTTGCTCGGGTCTTGTACGGGCTGGGGCAGGCCGGTCAGCGTGCAGACTTCGGCGATGAAGTCGCGCGTGGCGTGGCTGCCCAGGGGCACGGTCTTGGTGAAGGGCTGGTCAAACTGGCGTTGCAACCACTGCGCGGCGGCCAAGCCAATTTCGGGGTAAAGCACCACGTTGAAGTCGGCCTCGGCCAGTTTTTGCACATCGGCCACGCTCGCGCTCAAAGGCGCGACCACGGCCACGTCGACACCGAGTTGGTTCAGCAGCTGGGTGATTTCTTTGACGTCGTCGCGGTGGCGAAAACCCAGGGCGCTGGGGCCCAAGATGTTGCAAGTGGGTCTGGCCTTGGCTGCCTTGGCGGTGTCATCCGCTGGCTTGTGCACCAAGTGGCGGCACAGTTGGTAGAAGGTTTCGCTGGCGCCCCAGTTTTCCTTGCGCTGGTAAGAGGGCAACTCCAGGGCCACGACGGGGATGTTCAGTTGGAGGGCTTGGGCCAAACCGCCGGGGTCGTCTTGAATCAACTCGGCCGTGCAGGATGAGCCCACCAACATGGCAGCGGGGTTGAAGCGTGCCATGGCTTGGCGGGCTGCGTCTTTGAACAGCTCGGCGGTGTCGCCACCCAGATCGCGCGCCTGGAAGGTGGTGTAGGTGACGGGCGGGCGGCGCGGCAGGCGCTCGATCATGGTGAACAGCAGGTCGGCGTAGGTGTCGCCTTGTGGGGCATGCAACACGTAGTGCACATCCGTCATGGCGGTGGCCACGCGCATGGCGCCCACATGGGGCGGTCCTTCGTAAGTCCAGAGCGTCAGTTGCATGGGGTGTTCCTGCGCTTTAGGCCGCCAGCTTGAGACGGCGTTTGAGGGGGCGGCTGAACAGGCCGGCCAAATCGGCCGCTTGTTCGTAGCCCTGAATGGGGGTGAAGACCAACTCGATGGCCCACTTGGTGGTGATGCCTTGCGCCTCCAAGGGGTTGGCCAAACCGAGACCACACACCACGAGGTCGGGCGCATCGGCGATGCAGCGGTCGAGCTGCAGGTCCACGTCTTGGCCTTCGCTGATGCGCGTGCCTGCGGGGATGAGCGCGAGTTCGGCGGCCATGTGCTGGCGGTGCAAATAGGGCGTGCCCACTTCCACCAAATCCATGCCCAGTTCGCGGTAGACAAAGCGCGCCAATGGAATTTCGAGCTGCGAATCGGGGAAGAAAAAGATGCGCTGGCCTTGCAGCATTTGGCGTTGCACGGCCAGGGCTTTTTCGGCGCGCTGGCGCGGCGCAGCGGTGGCTTGTTCAAACACCTCTGGGGCCACACCCAACTCGGTGGCGGCCGCTTGCAGCCAGGCGGTGGTGCCCTCCACGCCGAGTGGAAAGGGCGCTGGCAAATGCTCTGCGCCGCGCGACTGCAGGGCGCGGGCGGTGTCGGCCAAAAAGGGCTGGGCCAACAAATAGCGGGTATTGGGCCCGACCACAGGCATGGCCTGGCTGTTGCGCGGCGGGAAGAAGCTGACCTGCAAACCCATGCGATCAAACAAACTGCGCATCTGGTCTTCGACCACATCGGCCAAGGTGCCGACCACCATCAGGGCGGGGGCGGTGTCGGTGCTGGCGGGCAGGCCGGGCACCATGGCCGCCAGGCAAGCGTCTTCGCCTTGTGTGAAAGTGGTTTCGATGCCGCTGCCCGAGTAATTGAGCACGCGCACCTTGGGGTGGTGGATTTGGTTTTGGCGCTCGGCGGCGCGCGACAAATCGAGCTTGATGACCTCGGACGGGCAAGAGCCCACCAAAAACAACAAGCGGATGTCGGGGCGGCGCGCCAGCAACTGGCCCACCACACGGTCGAGTTCTTCGTGCACATCCGCCAAACCGGCCAAATCGCGCTCGTCGATGATGGCGGTGCCAAAGCGGGGCTCGGCAAAGATCATCACACCGGCGGCCGACTGGATGAGGTGGGCGCAGGTGCGTGAGCCCACCACCAAGAAGAAGGCGTCTTGGATCTTGCGGTGCAACCAGATGATGCCCGTCAGGCCGCAAAACACTTCGCGTTGACCGCGTTCGACCAAAGGCACGACGTCGGTGCAACCAGCGGTTTCTGCGCGAATGGGAATGACGGTGCTCATGTGCTGGCCTGTGCTCCCGATGTGGGCAGAGAAGTTGGGTCGGGGGAGGTGGTTTTTTGCAGCCGCGCCATGCGCAGCTTGCGGATGTATTGCGCGGCGTTGATGGCGTAGCTGCCATACGCGGCCAGGGCCAGCCACAACAAGTCGTTGGCGCTCCAAGCGCCTTGCCACCAAGCCCAGACATAGATGGTGTGCAGCACCATGACCCCCATGCTGACCACGTCTTCCCAATAGAAAGCGGGTGCAAACAGGTATTGGCCGAACACCACTTTTTCCCAGATGGCGCCCGTGACCATGATGGCGTAGAGCACCACGGTCTTGAGTACCACCGAGGCCAATGCCCAGTCGGTGTGCTCGCCGGTGTGCAGGCTGTTGATCACCAAATACAGGCTGATGCCAAAAATCAGGAATTGCACCGGGGCCAAGATGCCTTGCACCAGCGTCCAAGCGGTCGCGTCACGCCGGGCGCGTTGCGCTGGCGTGTACATAACGGGGTGCTTGGAAGCGGACATGGCGGGCCTGATAGGGATTGGGGGTTGGGATTGAATGTAAGTCTGGACATACAGTGTGTCAACATAAATTGACATAAATTTCGATCTATAGGGTTTACACTAGCGGTGCTGTCTTGAAATGGAATCACACTCGGACCTGTGTTGTGAGGGACCCTGATGGCGGGCGTACCAACCACCCCTTTCGACGCGTATTCCGACGTCCCGGAGCCTGTCGCTGCTGTATCCCATTGATGATCGGTACTTGTCATGGCCAAATTCAACCTAGAGAACGCCCATAACTCGCCTTTGGCGCTGGGCCGGTCGGCCTTGCCGGAAGCCCTGCGACAAGGCACACCGGTGGGTCCTCGTTTGGTTGGGGGCACCCGCTTCGCCGGTAAAGCGGCGATGAACGTGGCACAAATTCAAATCTTGGCCCAAGCCTGCTTGCAAGGCTTGGATGCGGCGCGACAGGTGGTGTTTGGCTGGCAGCGCCAAGGCCAGTCCCTAGAAGACATCTATTTGCACGGCATCACGCCGTGCGCCCGCCTGTTGGGGGTTTGGTGGAGCGAGGACCGATTGGACTTCGCCATGACCACCATCGCATCCACCCATTTGCAGCAGCTGCTGCACGATTTCAGCGATGAGTTCCTACAGGAAAACGTCCGGGCTCACAACGGCTGCAGCTTGCTGCTGCTGACCGAGCCTGGCGCACAGCACAGCATGGGTTTGTTCATGCTCAGTGAGTTCTTCAAGCGGGCGGGCTGGACTGTGTGCACGGGTGTGCCGCCCAGCGAGGCCGACTTCAAGCGCTTGTGCCATTCGGATTGGTTTGACGCCGTGGGCGTGTCGGTCAGCACGGACCGTCACTTGGGGGCGATTGCCAGCATCTTATCGCTCCTGCCCGAGAGCGCTCCTAACCCAAGGGTGCACCCCTTCGTTGGCGGCCCCATGGCATTTGTGTCGCCTGAGCTGATGGCCACAATGGGTTGCGAGGTCTTGGCCTTGGATGCCATGGCTGCCGTGGAACGCATCCAGTCCGTGGTGGCCGAGGCGGGGGCTTGGAAAGCAAAACCCGCGCCACATTAAGGGTGCAATGGCAAAAAAACTGTAAGGTTATGCACAATTTTATTAAATATAAGCCTATACTTTTATGACATTGTCCCGTGTCAACCTTTTGATGCATCTCTTCGATTGGTTCGTCCCATGAAACTGCCCGCACTGAACCCCCAAGCGTTTTCCCAGCTGCTGGGCGTCGCATCCGATGTCGCTTTGGTGTTGGACCTGCAAGGCACGATTGAAGATGTGTCAGTTGCTCGTGACAGCTTGGGTGCACTGGGCTGTCAAGCGTGGGTGGGTCGCCGTTGGTTGGACACGGTGACCAGCGAAAGCCGAGCGAAAATCCAAGACATGTTGATATCACAAGGCGCGTCTGAGTCCATGCGCTGGCGCCACGTCAACCACCCCACGCCGATGGGCAACGACGTGGCGGTGCAGTATGTGCTGCTGCCGTTGGGTGAAGGCAAATTGTTGGCGGTGGGTCGAGATTTGGAAAGTTTGGCCGAGCTGCAGCGCCGCTTGGTGGAGACACAACAGTCCATGGAGCGCGACTACCTGCGTTTGCGCCACATCGAGGCGCGCTACCGGGTCTTGTTCGACACCTCGTCTGAAGCGGTGTTGGTGGTCGATGCCAACAACCAGCGCGTGTTGGAGGCCAACGTGGGTGCGCAGTCCTTGCTCAAGGACGCTGGCAAGCGCTTGTTGGGCCGCGACGTGCGCGAGTGTTTTGAAACCAGTAGCCAGGGTGAGGTGCAAGCGCTCATGCGCACGGCCTTGGCCACGGGCCGCATTGAAATGTGTTCGGCACACGTGACAGGTTCACCCGCTTCGTGGACCGTCTCGGTCGCGGTGTTTCGCCAAGAGGGCGGTGCGCAGTTCTTGCTTCGACTGGTCTCGCGTGAGAGCGTGGCCGAGGCTCGTCATTTGGCGGGCTCATCAGGCGTGCTCAGCGAAGCCATGCGGCACTTTCCCGACGGTTGGGTGCTCACCGACACCTTGGGCGAGATCAAAAGCGTCAACGAAGAGGGCATGGCTTTGTTGGGCTTGACGGCCCCATCACAGGCGGTGGGTCAGAGCTTGGAGCACTGGTTGGTGCGCGGTGCGGTCGATTGGGGTGTGATGCACACCAGCTTGCGCCAGCACCTGCCGGTGCGCAATTTCGCCACCGAAGTTCGCACCTTGTCGGGGTTGACCCTGCCCGTCGAGGTCTCGGCCGTGTATTTGCCCAAGCCCGAACCCATGTACGCTTTTTTCGTGCGCGACATGGATCGGCGTATGGTCGGTGGGTCCGCCAAGTCACAGAACCCAGCCAAGCCTTTTGCGGAGTTGTCCCAGCTGGTGGGTCGCCGACCCATCAAAGACATCGTGGGCGACACCGTCGACACCATCGAGCGCATGTGCATCGAGGTGGCCTTGGAAATGACGCACAACAACCGAGCCTCAGCCGCCGAAATGTTGGGCTTGTCCCGCCAAAGCCTGTACGTGAAGTTGCGTCGTTTCGGCATCGTGGCCGAAACCGAAGATGAGGCGAGTTAACTGAGTGTCAACTTTTAATTGAAATTAAGTGTCAACTACAGTTGACATTTTGAGCAGTCCCTTCACAATGGGGCCATGGACACCCCGCCACTGGCCCACGCGCCACACCCACAAGCCTCAGCGCCGCCGCTCGGCCGGCCCGCTCTGCGCACAGTGGCCGAATTCCTCAAACCCATCACCTGGTTTCCGCCCATGTGGGCTTTTGGCTGCGGCGTGGTGGCCTCTGGTCAGGACTTGGGCGAGAACTGGGCATTGCTCCTTCTGGGCCTGGTGCTGACCGGCCCGCTGGTGTGCGCGAGCAGCCAAGCGGTGAACGACTGGTTTGACAGGCATGTGGACGCCATCAACGAACCTAACCGCCCCATCCCTTCGGGCCGTATGCCTGGCCGTTGGGGTTTGGGCATTGCCATCGCATGGACCGCGCTGTCGCTGGTCTGGGCCACGCTCATGGGGCCCTGGGGCTTTGCGGCCTGCGCCTTGGCCATTGCACTGTCGTGGGCCTACAGCGCGCCACCCGTGCGCTTGAAAAACAACGGTTGGTGGGGTAACGCGGCCTGCGCCCTGAGTTACGAAGGACTGGCCTGGCTCACCGGCACGGCCGTGATGCTGGGCGGGGCTTGGCCGGGGCCGCATTCGGTGGCGCTGGCGCTGCTCTACAGCGTGGGGGCGCACGGCATCATGACGCTCAACGATTTCAAGGCCATTGAGGGCGACCGCCGCATGGGCGTCGCTTCGCTGCCGGTGCAGCTGGGCGCGCATGGCGCGGCCCGCATGGCCTGTGTGTTCATGCTGGTACCGCAGGTGGCGGTGGCCTTGCTATTGGCCCACTGGCAGTTGCCTTGGCACGCCACGGCCGTCTTGGTTTTGGCGGTCATGCAAGGGCCCTTGATGGCCAAGTTTTTGCGTCACCCGGTCGAGCGTGCTTTGCACGTCTCGGCCTTTGGCGTGCCGCTGTTCGTCAGCGGCATGATGGTCAGCGCTTGGGGCTTGCGCCACTTGAGTGGCTTGCAAAACAGCGTGGGGGTCGTATGAACGCCCCCGCGTTTGGCTGGTTCCAAATCATCCGCTTGGGGCTGATCCAAGCCTGTTTGGGCGCGGTGGTGGTGGTGACCACGTCCACGCTCAACCGCATCATGGTGGTCGAGCTGTCGCTGCCCGCCTTGCTGCCCGGCTTTTTGGTGGCCTGGCACTACGCGGTGCAAATGGTGCGCCCGCGCATGGGCTTTGGATCTGATAAGGGGCGGCGCAGCACGCCTTGGATGATGGGCGGCATGTTGGTGTTGGGCATGGGCGGTGTGATGGCCGCTTGGGCCACGGTGTGGATGGCCGAAGAACCGTTGTATGGCGCGCTGCTGGCTTGGTTGTCGTTCAGCCTGATCGGCTTGGGCGTGAGCGCCTGCGGCACTTCGCTGCTGGCGCTGATGGCCAAGCGCGTGCCCGAAGAGCGCCGGGCACCCGCGGCCACCACCGTATGGCTGATGATGATTTTTGGCTTTGCCGTGACCGCCGGTGTGGTGGGCAAGCTGATCGACCCTTACAGCCCGCAGGTGTTGCTGCAAGTCTCGGCGGGGCTCAGCATCGTCACGGCCTGCATCACGGCGCTGTGTTTGTGGGGCTTGGAAAAAGACGGCGACGTTTCAATCGCCGTGGCGCCGAGCGAGAGCACCGAGCGCTTGCAAAAACAAAGTTTCAAAGAGGCCTTCCAAGAGGTATGGGCCGAGCCTGCGGCGCGCACCTTCACCGTGTTTGTGTTCATGTCCATGCTGGCTTACAGCGCACAGGACTTGATTTTGGAGCCCTTCGCGGGCGCGGTGCACGGCTTTACGCCGGGGCAGACCACTCAGCTCTCGGGCTGGCACCACATGGGCGTGTTGATCGGCATGCTGTCGGTGGCCGGGGCCGGTTCGCGCTGGGTGGCGGGGCGCTTGGGCTCGGTGCAGGCCTGGATGGTGGGCGGGTGTTTGGTGTCGGCGCTGGCCACGGTGGGTTTGGTCAGCTCGGCGCTCTCAGCTGATTGGCCGCTCAAGGCCAACGTGGTGTTTCTGGGTGTGGCCAACGGCGCGTTCTCGATCGCGGCGATTGCCACCATGATGCGCTTGGCCGGTGAAGGCGGCCCGGGTCGCGAAGGCACGCGCATGGGTTTGTGGGGCGCAGCGCAAGCGGCGGCCTTTGGTTTGGGTGGTTTGCTGGGCACGGCTGCCAGCGACTTGGCCCACGCCTTGTTGGGTGAACAGCGCACGGCCTATGCGGCCGTGTTTGGCATGCAAGCGCTCATGTTTGCGGTCTCGGCGGTGGTGGCTTTGCGCCTGCGCACCGGGCCAGCAAAGCCGCGAGCGCCTTTGCGTTTTGATGGTCCCGTGTTGCTCAAAGGTGGGTCAAACTCATGAACCGAACCGATTTTGATTTTGTGGTGGTGGGCGGTGGGCCTTCGGGCGCGACCGCGGCACACGATCTGGTGCGAGAGGGCTGGCGCGTTTTGCTCTTGGATCGCCAAGGCCGAACCAAACCCTGCGGCGGTGCGATCCCGCCGCGCCTCATCAAGGACTTCGACATCCCCGACCACCTGCTGGTGGCCAAGGTGCGTTGTGCCCGCATGATTTCCCCGGCCGACAACCAGGTCGATATTCCCATTGACAACGGCTTTGTCGGCATGGTGGACCGCGACGAGTTCGACGAGTATTTGCGCGATCGCGCGGCCCGGTCGGGCGCGGTGCGTTGCCAAGCGATTTTTGACAAGCTGCAGCACGACGACAGCGGCCAGCTGTGGGTGCACTACACCCCAGTCACGTCCAAAGAGCACGCGGCACTGGAACACGCCAAGCCGGTCAAGGTATCGACCCGCATGGTGGTGGGGGCCGACGGCGCTCGCTCGGAAGTGGCGCGCCAAGCCATCCCGAACGCACACAAAACCAAGTACGTGTTCGCGTACCACGAGATCATCGAGTCGCCCGTGGGCCAACCCGGTTACGACGCGGCGCGCTGCGACGTGTACTACCAAGGCGAGGTCTCGCCCGACTTTTATGGCTGGGTGTTTCCGCACGGCAAGACCATGAGCGTGGGCATGGGCAGCGCCGACAAGGGCTATTCGCTGCGCAGCGCCACGGCGCGCTTGCGCGCCATCGCGGGCCTCACGGATGCGCCCACCTTGCGCCGCGAAGGCGCGCCCATCCCGCTCAAACCCTTGCCCCAGTGGGACAACGGCCGCGACGTGGTGGTGATTGGCGACGCCGCAGGCGTGGTGGCGCCGTCGTCGGGCGAAGGTATTTATTACGCGATGGATTGTGCGCGACGTGTGTCGCAAGCCGCACACCAGGCCCTCAAAACCGGCAACAGCGCTTGCCTGAAGCAAGGCCGCAAGAGCTTCATGAAGCAGCACGGCCGCGTGTTCTGGATCTTGGGCGTGATGCAGTATTTCTGGTACCAAAACGACAAACGCCGCGAAAAGTTCGTCAAGATCTGCGAAGACCGTGACGTGCAGCGCCTGACGTTTGAGTCCTACATGAACAAGGAATTGGCCCGCAAAGACCCTATGGCCCATGTGCGCATCTTCTTCAAGGACATGGCCCACCTGCTGGGTCTGGCGCGAACCTGAGGTCGTGCGGACCGCCGTTTCCCGGCGGGGACCATTCTTGGTGACAATGGGGCAATGAAAACAACTGCATGGACCTCTCTGTGGGTGGCCTTGGTGCTGAGCTTCGGCACCGCGGGTGTGGGCGGCGCTTTGACCGATTTGGGCCCCTGGTACTTTTCGCTGCGCCACCCCGAATGGAAGCCCCCAGACGCCGCCTTTGGCGTGATTTGGACCACCATCTTCACCTTGTGCGCTTTCAGCGCTTGGCTGGCTTGGCGCTCGGCCGACACGCCCGCGTTGCGCCGTCGCGTCTGGCTTTTGTTCGGCGTCAATGCCGTGTTGAACGTGCTGTGGAGTGCCCTGTACTTTGCCTTGCAACGCCCCGACTGGGCGTTGTGGGAGGTGGCGTTTTTGTGGCTGTCCATCGTCGCCCTGATCGTGGGCCTTTGGCGTTTGTCGACATGGGCAAGCGTGTTGCTGCTGCCTTACTTGGTGTGGGTGAGCATCGCCTGGGCCCTGAACGGGCAGACCGTGGCCCTCAACGGACCCTTCCCCGGAATTTTTTAGGGCACAGTATCGCTGAGATGGGTCCGCTGGCGTCTTAGGGTTTCCATTGCTTGTGGGAACTTCCCAAACGTTCAAGAATCCGCAGGCAGTTGCGAACCGCAAAGCTATTGTGCTGGACTGATCCCATGTCCCGGTTTCCACCCCTTTCCACGGGTGGCACGCTCACACTGCAAGGAACGCGCATGTCTGAGTTTGACGCTTCGGGTGGTTCCTCAAATGCCCGGCCAGCCTCGGGGGCTTTTGATCAGGACTGCAAGGGCACTTTGCATGTGGTGATTGAAAACCAAATCATTCCCCGCTTGCTCAATGTTTTGCCCATGGATTCGGCCAACGCCCAGGCTTGGTCGGTGGATTGGCCCTTGGGCGAACGACCCGAGTTCTTGGCCTTCACCCAGCTGTGTTTGCAAAACGATGCGGCCCAGGCCAACCGCTTTGTGGACGGGCTGATGGACCGCGGACTCACACCCCCGCAGGTCTTCATGGAACTTATCACCCCTGCTGCGCGCCATTTGGGGGTGTTGTGGGACCGAGACGAGTGCGATTTCACCCAAGTCACCTGTGGCCTGGCGATCATGCACCAGATGATTTACCGACTGGGCTACGAGACGCCCACCGCCGCCCTGAACGAGGGCGAGCAGGAAAGCGTCATGCTCGCCTGTGCACCAGGCTCCCAGCATTTCTTGGGGCTCACCATCGTGGCCGACCTTTACCGCAAAGCCGGTGCCAACGTGGTTTTGGAGATTTCATCGACCGAATCCGAGTTGCTGCGCGCGGTCTCGCACGAGTGGTTCGATGTGGTTGGTATTTCCGTGGCCTTGGCGGCGCAGCTGCAGTCCCTGCCTTCACTGATTGCCCACTTGCGAGAGCAATCGGGCAACCCCCAGGTCAAGGTGGTCTTGGGTGGCCCGGTGTTTTTGTTCAACCCCATCACAGCGCAAGCCTTGGGTGCGGACGCGATCTTCACCGACGCCCAGGCCGCTTTACAGGCCTTAAAGCACCCTGTCCGTTTGTTGCGCAGCGATTGAGGTCTGGACGCAGCGCAGGATGTGCTGCACCGTCTCCAGCGGCGCCTCTTCGTGCGCCAAATGGCCCAATCTGGTTTGCGTGATGAGCTGTGCATGCGCCAAGCGTTGGCACGCTTGGCGAGACAACGCGGGCGGCACGGTTTGGTCTTGGTCGCCGATGAGCATGCACACAGGCGCGGTGATCTCGTGCAAGCGGTGCGCCAAGGGTTTGAGGTCCCACGCCGCCATCATCGACAACACGCCGTGAGCATGGCCCGAGTCGCTCAGCACGCGGGTATAGAGCTCGATCCCTGGCGCGTCGAGCGTGGAGCCGGTGCGTGCGATCCACTCGGGCACCGCGCCGGGCTTGGCTGCCAGCTTGGCGGTGGCCCAGGCGGACAGCGGGTTGAGCGCGGCCAATTTCGCTGCCGGGCCGAACAGCCAGGACGCCACGCCCGGCAGCGGCAGCCAAGCGGGGTTCAAGCCGATCAGGGTGCTGCGCGAGGCGATGTCAAAGTGCAGCGCCATGTGCGCGGCAATCGCCGCGCCTGCCGAGTGGCCCACGATGACTTGAGGCGTTAGCTTGAGCTGCAGCATCAGTGCTCGCAAGCCTTCGGCCATGCCGGGCAGCGAGAGCGCGCCTTCGGGGCCCCGGCTGGTGAAGGCGTGGCCAGGCAGGTCGGGTGCGACCACGGTGAAGTCCTCGGCCAGCGCAGGTATGAGGCCACGCCAGCTGAAGTTGCCCGAGCCGGTGCCGTGTAGCAGCAGCATGCAGGGGCCTTGGCCCATTTGCTGCACATGCCACTGGATGCCGCCTGCTTGCACGAAGCGGCTGTGCTGCGCGTGTGGCCAAGTGGCTTGGTGCTCGGCCCAAGCCATGCCGGGGTAAAAGTGTTCAAACATGGGGGATCAGACCTGCGGGCTGCGCACGCGTTCGATGGCGTGCGCCATGCGCTGCGACTGCACCTGCGGCATGGGCAGGTAGCTCGCGCCCATGGTGGCGGCCAGTTGCTGCGCTTGCGCGTCGGGGTGTATCGAGGTGTCGATCCACAAGGCGCGGTGGCCGCTGGCGCGCCACTGCTGGCCCCAGCTTTGCGCGTC
>CAMDCY010000052.1 GCA_945890705.1 Hydrogenophaga intermedia
ACGCGCGGCTTGGTGCCCGCCATTGAAGCGGCGGACGCGATGACCAAAGCGGCAGAGGTGCGCTTGGTGGGTCGCCAGTTCGTCGGTGGTGGTTACGTGACCGTGTTGGTGCGCGGCGAGACCGGTGCTGTGAATGCAGCGGTTCGTGCGGGTGCCGATGCGTGCGAGCGCGTGGGTGATGGCCTGGTGGCCGCCCATATCATCGCCCGCGTGCACAACGAGGTGGAGGGTATGTTGCCTTCTGCGCCAGACAGCCATGGTGGTGGCCTGGACGGTGAGATTACGATGGTTCGCAGCTGAAGCCCATTGGTCGATTTCCATTGATCAAGCGATGAACGCAGATCCCCGCACCCTTGGCTGGTTGAACCGAGCGCTGAACCACGAGTTAAGTGCTGTTCAGCAGTACCAAGCGCAGAGTGTATTGGCGCGGATCTGGGGTGAAGCCCTATTGTCTGAACAACTTCAGCGCGAAGTCGTTGAGGAATTGCGGCATGCACAGCGCCTGATGGAGCACTTGATTTTTCTCGGTGTGGCCCCCAACGCTGGCAATTTGTTGCCAGCAAGACTGGGCAGGACGGTGGAGCAACTTTTGCTGGCAAATCAACAGATGGAACTTGAAGCTGTTCGCCTCTACCAAGAGGCCCTGGTACACGCCAACCGGATTCGTGATCGTGATTTTGCAGACTTGATTCAGTCCATATTGGCCGATGAAAAAGCGCATCTTTTGAGCCTTAACCAATCGATTGAGGAACGTTACCACCATGTCTGATGCAATGGATAAATGGGAAAGCCGGGGTGCTGTGAAGACCTTGTTTCGGCGCTTTGCTTTTGAGCGATATGCGCAGACGCGGGATTTCATGGAGGCCTTGTCGGTCTTGGTACAAGCCGATGGCGTGCACCCGCAGAACATCAACTTCGGTCCGACATATGTCAACGTGACCTTGGATCCCACAGAAGCTGGCTTGGCCAACCAAGCCTTGGCCGAGCGCATTGACGTTCTCTACCAGCGTTCTGGGGCATGAGATGACCACCCGCGTCACTGCCGTTATCAACCAAAAAGGTGGCGCTGGTAAGACAACGCTGGCGATGAACTTGGCGGCAGGTTTGGCCCAGCAAGGTAGTACCGTGTTGGTGGATTTGGATCCGCAAGCCTCGTCTGTTCAATGGGCCAGTCAAGGCCATGTACCGTTCCCAGTGCCGGTCAAGCAGATCCAAGGCAAATGGGATGCATCGGGTTTGCGACAAAATTTTCGAGCCTATTCACACGTCGTGCTGGATTGCCCGCCGTCTCTTGAGAGCCAGGCCTCGCTACAGGCCCTGCGTGCTTGTGATCTGGCCTTGATACCCGTCTTGCCTTCCCCCGTGGATCTGTGGGCGAGTCTGCGACTGCCTCAGGAAATTGAGGAGGTGCAACGCTTGCGACCGCAACTCAAGGCTTTTCTGGTGCTCAACCAAGTAGAGCCACACAGCGCTTTTTCTGCTGCCATGGGTGAAGCCTTGGCCGAGTTTGGATTGCCCGTGCTCAAGTCTTTTGTGCGCCGCCGTGCGGCATTTCGTAACGCTGCACTCGATGGCGTATCGGTTTATCAGATGGGTAGCCGTGGCGCACCCGCTGCTGAAGACATTCAAGCCATCATCAACGAGGTTCTCGCACCATGACCAATTTAAAAAACAAACTCTCGGCCAGTGTTCGTCAAGCCAAAGCCAGCGCCCAGCCTGTCGATCAGCCAGCGCCGCGATCCGCCCAGCGTGCCGATCGGGCTGCACCAGTCGCTGCTGCGGCCAAGACTCATAAACCCCAAACCCTGCCTGAGCAGGCTTTGGCAACCCCTGTTAAGCCGCCTGTGTCATCGGTGGGTTTTGGTTTTCCGAGCCGCATTTGGCCTGATTAAAAGAATGTGAGGGGAGACCTATGTCCCGTGATTTCGGATCCAGAACCTATATGCCCCGTCAAGGCACTTCCACCCGTGCGGCTTTGCAAACTGGGTCAACCCAATGGCGTTCAGCGTCTGACGTTGCAACAGATCCATCGGATGTGCTGGCTGCGCACCGCGTTGCTCTTGAGCCCTATTACAAGACCGTGGCTGACGAGGTTGATTTGTATGAGGCGGCGTATTCTGTGCGGATGCCCATGATGCTCAAAGGGCCAACAGGCTGCGGCAAGACGCGTTTTGTCGAGTACATGGCGTGGAAGTTGAACAAGCCATTGATCACCGTGGCTTGCAATGAGGACATGACGGCCTCTGATTTGGTGGGGCGCTTTTTGCTCGATGCGAATGGCACTCGCTGGCAGGACGGGCCTTTGGCCGTTGCAGCGCGCCATGGTGCCATTTGCTATTTGGATGAAGTGGTGGAAGCTCGGCAAGACACCACCGTGGTCATCCACCCCTTGACCGATGCGCGACGGGTTTTGCCTTTGGAGAAAAAAGGCGAGCTGTTGCAGGCGCATCCCGATTTTCAAATCGTCATTTCATACAACCCGGGTTATCAGTCTTTGATGAAAGACTTAAAACAATCCACCAAACAACGCTTTGGCGCTCTGGATTTCAGTTACCCCGAGCACGAGGTGGAAGCCGAAATCGTGGCCCATGAATCGGGCGTAGCCATGGACGTGTCGAAGAAACTGGTTCACATCGGTGAGCGTGCGCGCAACCTCAAAGGACATGGTTTGGACGAGGGCATTTCCACGCGCATGTTGATCTACGCGGGTTCCTTGATCGCACAAGGCGTTCCCGCCTTGGCTGCGTGCAGGGTGGCCTTGGTGCGACCCATCACGGACGATCCCGACATGCGTGACGCTTTGGACTCGGCCGTCACCACCTACTTTTGATGTCAACCCCCTGATTTGAATCGTAGCGACCATGGCCATCAAGCTTGACGACTACCCTGAAATCCTGGGAGACCTGCCCAGCGAAGCCCAGGATGTGATGCGAGCCTCTTGGTCAGAAGCGGCCAGGGTGTTCTCGTCTCGTGGATTGGACAATTACTTGAAGGGCGCCTTGGCCTTGCACCAGCTCGGCCGGGGTGAGGAACTGGTGCTGAATTTCATCCAGTCCATGCCAGAGGTGGCGCGTGCCATTGGTGAGGATGTGTTGCCAGACGTGGTCAATTTTTTGCTGGGCATGGCCTCCAAAACCTCAGGCGCGGTGCTGTCTTTGATGGTGGGGACAGCGCCCTTGGCCGCCAGCCGTTTGGGCGATGAGACCCTGTTTCGGCATTACCTCAATGTGTTGTCCATCGTTTTGGCGCAAGCCCCGCGAGGCTTGCGCCCCATGCTTGAAAACCTGGAGCGCTTGTTGTCGCAGCTCACATTGGGGGGGCTGCGCCGGTGGGTGATGTGGGGTGCGCAAGCCTACAAAACCGACTTTGAAGGCCAAGTCAACTACTTCTCTTTGAAGAGCAGCGATTCGCAGTCGGTGTTGCAGCAAGAGCGCAAGGGCACTTTGTTTGTTGATGTACAGCGCCGCTTGAACATCTACCTGCGCGCCATGTGGGGACGTGACTTTTTCATTCGTCCCACCGCGGGTGATTATGAAAGCCGCGATGGCTTGAAGCCCTTCATCGAAAACTTCAGTGTGCACATCCCGGATGCTTACGACGATGTTCAATTCCAAACCGATCAAACACCGGCCGGTGTCAAAGTGAGCGGTGCAGAGGTGTACCGCGCCGTGGTCAATCACTGCGCAGCGCACTTGGTTTTCACCCGCGACCCTTTGTCCTCGCAGGACCTCAGCGCCACACAGAAAGCCGTCATTGAGGTGTTCGAAGATGCACGGGTAGAAGCACTCGCCTGTCAACAGTTTCCCAATATGCGCGAGGTCTGGTCGCTGTTCCATGCGGCCCCCCATGTGAATGAGCCCCACACAGTGGGTGATTTGCTCAACCACTTGGCCCAGGCCTTGCTGTCGGGTCATGCCAACGATGCCCACCCTTGGGTTCGGGAAGGTTTGGCCTTGTTTCAAGCCGAGGTGGACCTCTCCAGCAACCAAGTCAGTCGGCGCATGGGGCTGGCATTGGCACAAGAACTGACCGCTTTGGACTTGCCCGAATACAACCCCAGAACCGACGGTCTGCGAGCGCTCTACCGCGATGACAACCGAACGGTCTGGGCCTCTGAGGCTTACAACGAAGCGGCCGCGCTGTTGGCAACGTGGGCGCCTAAGCAAGTGCGCAAGAACGTCAGTGTGATGGAGATGGTCAACGAGGTGAACAACGAATACGCGGGGGATGACGCTCAAGAAATTTGGGTGCTTCCCACCGAGTTCTACCTCGATCAAGAAGGGGTCTCGATCAACTCGCTGGAAGGGCGCCCCCCATTGGCCGATCCTGTCCACTACCACGAATGGGATTATCAAATCCAGTTGGAGCGACCGCGTTGGGTGACGGTGCTGGAGCGTCAGCCGCCATTGGGTGACTTGGACCTGATCGATCAAATTGAAAATGACCACAAGCCGGTCATGTCGCGTTTGAAGTTTTTGATTGGATCGATGATCCCGCAAGGCATGCAGCGCATCCGTAGGGTTGAAGACGGTGATGAGCTGGACATCAATGCCGCCATCCGCGCCATGATCGATATCCGCATGGGTCAGCAACCCGATAGCCGCATCATGATGCGTTACAAGCGCAGCGAACGTGACTTGGCGGTCATGGTTTTGTTGGATATGTCGGAGTCGACCAATGACAAGGTTCGCGGGCAGGACTACAGCATCATGGATTTGTCCCGTGCGGCGACGGTCTTGTTCGCCAATGCACTCGATCGCATCGGCGACCCTTTCGCGGTGCATGGCTTTTGTTCAGATGGACGTCACGACGTCCATTACCAACGCATCAAGGACTTCGATCAGCCCTTCAATGACTTGGTGAAGGCTCGGCTGGCCGGTCTCAAAGGTGCTTACTCCACGCGCATGGGTGCTGCCTTGCGTCACGCAGGCGCTCAATTGAAGCTGCAAGCCCAGCGCAAAAAAGTGCTGTTCATCATCACCGATGGTGAGCCCGCCGACAACGACGTCCGAGACCCGCAGTACCTGCGCCACGACACCAAGCGTGCGGTGGATGAATTGGCGCGAGAGGGCATCACGGTCTATGCCTTGAGCTTGGACCCACAGGCTGACCAATACGTGGCGCGGATTTTCGGCGCCAAAAATTTCACCGTGATCGATCATGTGGAGCGCTTGCCTGAAAAGCTTCCCATGCTCTACATGGGTTTGACACGGTAATTGAGCCATGAACATCAGCCTGCGCGCCTTCGCTTTCATCGACTCCTTGCAGCCGCAACTGGCGTCTTACTTGGCCACCTCTTCACAAGGCTTTTTGCCCATTCCGGGAGACGCGTGTTTGTGGGTCGAGGTGGCGCCTGGCATGGCGGTTCACCAGTTGTCAGACATGGCGCTGAAGCGAACGAATGTGCGCATGGGTGAGCAAGTCGTTGAGCGCTCTTTTGGCTCCATGGAAATTCATTACCGCAACCAAAGTGAGGTCGAGGAGGCCGGCCGCATCATGTTGGCGCAACTCGGTTCGCAGGTGTCCGATCGGATGGCTTGCCGTGTGGCCTGGAGTGAGGTGATCTGCGCCATCACGCCAGACCACGCCACCTTGATCAACCGTCAGTTGCGAAAGGGCTCCATGCTGCTGCCGGGAAAAAGCATGTTCATCTTGGAGACCGAGCCGGCTGGCTACGTTGTTTACGCCGCCAACGAAGCCGAAAAGGCGGCGAATGTGACCCTGGTGGACCTTAAAGCTTTCGGTAGTTTTGGGCGGCTGACCATGATGGGCACCGAGGCCGAAGTTCAGGCCGCAGCTCAGGCGGCACACCGGGCGATTGAGCAACTCAACCGCCAGGCAAGCCACGAAGCGCCCAACCCTTAACGGGCGATCACATCGAACAGCAGGAGATCCCAACCATGAGCCCCGACGTCTTTTCAACCTTACTCGACCCCGTGGTGTTGTTCTTCCTGTTGGGTTTGTTCGCGGCTTTTGTGCGTTCAAACTTGGAAATGCCCGCACAGATTTCGAAGTTCATTTCTTTGTATTTGCTCATGGCCATTGGCATCAAGGGCGGTGTGGCGCTGAGTGTGAGTGGCATTCAGCCGCAAATTTTGACGGGCTTGGGCATTGCTTTGTTGATGGCATTTTTGGTGCCTGCCTACACCTACCCCATTTTGAGACTCAGGACAGACGGCTATAACGCGGCCGCTGTGGCGGCCACCTACGGCTCCGTCAGTGCGGTGACCTTCATTGCGGCGGGGCAGTACCTAGACAATCAGGGCGTGCCGCATGGTGGATACATGGCGGTGGCATTGGTGATCATGGAGGCGCCCGCTGTGATCATGGCCGTGTCTTTGGCGGCCATCACGCGTGCGGCAGAGGCCAAAAAAAGCAAGCTCAGCCAGGACATCCATCCAGCGACCCACAGCTCAGGTCATTTTTCGATCAAGGGTGTGTTGCACGAATCTTTCACCGATGGCGCCATCGTCTTGCTGATGGGCAGTCTTGTGATCGGCTACATCGTGGGCACGGATGGCTACGCTGTCATGAAGCCATTCACGGGTGATCTCTTCAAGGGTTTGTTGGCCTTTTTCTTGTTGGAGATGGGCATGTTGGTGGGGCGACGTGTCCGAGAAATGCGTGGGATCGACCCCTTCTTCGTCGCGTTCGCTCTCGTGATCCCCGTGCTCAATGCCTTGGTGACATTGGCCTTGGCGAGTTGGGCGGGCTTGCCTGATGGTGATACCTTGATGCTGGCTGTTCTGGCCGCCAGTGCGTCTTATATTGTGGTGCCCGCGGTGGTGCGTGCGGCCATTCCGGAAGCCAATCCTGGTATCTACTTCACGATGGCGCTGGCGATGACCTTCCCGTTTAATGTGATCATCGGTATCCCGCTGTATTTTCAATTGCTGTCGATTTTTTAAGGTGCTGTGTATGCTGTTTGCGTTCGTTGATGTCACGGAGTTTTGAACATGCGATCCCTTGAACCAAAAAAATTGCTCACCCTGATCACGGCGCATGCATTCAAAGCGATCGTGATCGAACGCTTAAAAGCCCGAGAAGTTGGGGGCTACACCCTGGTGGATGCCACTGGCGTAGGGGCCTTTGGTGTCCAATCGGGCGCTCTTGACAGCGATTCAAACGTGCTGATTTATGTCATCTTGTCGGAGGCACGTTTGAACACCTTGCTTCGAGACTTTGACGATCTGATGAACCGCTCTTATCGGCTCAAAGTCATCGTGACGGATGTCATGATTCTTCCACGCAAAAAGCCAGTACCTGACAAACCTTAACCGCTGAAATTTCTGCGTCTCATAGCATGGACATCAACTCCACTACCAAGAAACTCCTGTTCAATACCGTCAGGGTTGACACGGTGCTTGAAGATGGAAGTCAAGGGTCTGGAACGGCCTTTGTGGTCAGCCATGCCCATGCACGAGGACACCACACCTTCATCGTGACCAACCGGCACTTGGTCGATGGCGTTCGTCAAGGCGGCTTGGTTTTCACGCAAAAGCGCAACGGACAGCCCTTGTTGGGGCAACGTTTTCAGCTCAACATTGATCAATTTCCTCAGGCTTGGTTTGGGCATCCCGATCCAGCTGTGGACCTCGCGATCATTCCCATGCGCCCGTTGGAGCAGGCCGCCAATGACCAAGGCGTGGAGCTCTACTATCAGCCAATCGACACCCGTTTGGTGCCTGATGAGACGGCGATCCGGGCGCTCGATGCTTTGGAAGAGGTTTTGTTTGTTGGCTATCCCAGTGGCGTTTGGGATCAGGTCAACCTAATGCCCATCATGCGCCGTGGCACGACCGCAACTCCCATGGCTTTGGATTTTGAAGGGCGGTCTGAATTTTTGATCGATGCTGCTGTTTACCCCGGCTCCAGCGGCAGCCCAGTGTTTGTGTTTTTGCCCGAGGCCTTGCGGCCTGCGCAAAGCGTGACCAAGAAATTTTTATTTGCGGGTGTGGTTGCCGCGGTTTTTTTCCGAGAAGAGGCCAACCATCCGGTGGTCACGCCCGTCCCGCCCAACGGGCAGGGCATGGTGATGGGGTCCGAGATGATTGACCTTGGCTTGGTGATCAAGTCGCAGGCCGTGGTCGAAGTCATCAACGCTTATCTCGGGAAGTGGATAGAGTAAGGTGCATGGCTCGACACCCCTAACTTTCAAAGACCCCATGCAAGACAAAATGATTTACAGCGGCTTCAACCAAGACGCTCACGGTATGACCATGTTGGGTCGAGTCGTCATGGATGCTTGGTTGTTTGACCTGATCCCTCGCGATGAAGACTGCACGGGTTGGGACCTCAATCGCATGCAAATCCTGATGGACAAAGTCACCCAGTCTTGGGATGCCTATGGTTCTCTGCCGAGCCGCCTCCCGCCTGATTTGCAGCAACGCCATGCCGACTTATACGCTTGGGCTGCTGAGCGGGGACGGGGTTTGGGGTGGAACCCAGAATTGGGCGACGATGATTGAATGGTCCTGTTCCTTCGGCTTGATCAGCCGCTGATGCGGTCAACGGTTCGAAGGCAGGGGCATGTGTGCGCCGTATTGCTTCGCCAATTGACTTTCGGCGTTCTCCAGCATGAAGTAGCGAAAAGCCTCGGCGGCAGGGGACAGCATTTTGGACAAGGTGTGCACCACGTTCCAAGCCCGAACGATCGGAGTACCTTCGACGTCGAGCACGACAATCAGGCCTTTTTCGAGCTCCAAGCCCAAGGTGTGCAGCGATAAAAAACTCAAGCCCATGCCCGCCATGATCGCTTGTTTGATGGTCTCGTTGCTCGTCATCTCCATCACCACGCGTGGCTCCAAGCGATGGGCGTTCATGAATTTCTCCATCGCGGCGCGGGTGCCTGAGCCGCGCTCGCGCACGATGAAGCTGTAGGGCCGCAGCTGCTCGGTGGTGGGGTGCCCCACCTTGAGCAAAGGGTGATCGGGCGGGGCCACGAACATGTGCGGGTGGGCGGCAAAAGGCTCGGTGCGGGTGGCCAATTCGGTCGGTGGTCGGCCCATGACGGCGATGTCCACCTCGTTACCTTGCAGCATCCGCAACAACTCAGCGCGGTTACCTTCCACCAATTTGATTTCAATGCCGCTGTGTTCTTGTCGAAACTGTGTCAACAAGCGTGGCAAAAAGTATTTCGCTGTGCTGACCATGCCAATGGTCAAGGTGCCGACCTCTAAGCGCTGCAAACGGGCGGCGGCGTCCTCGGCATCTTTCAGCGTGGCCAGCATCTTGCGGGCGTAGACCAGCATGTACTCCCCAGCCGTGGTTAATGACACCTGGCGTCCTTGGCGATCGAACAGGGGCAAGCCCACATGCCCCTCTAACTCCTTGATTTGCATGGTCACGGCCGGGGGTGTCAGGTGCAATGCCTCAGCAGCGCGGGCAAAACTGAGGTACTTGGCGACCTCAGTGAAAACCCTGAGTTGACGGAAGGTGGTGTTTTTCATTTAGCAATACCTTAACTCATGTTGAACTATTTATGAATTTACCTTATTTAAGCCAGTTCTTATAGTGAACGACTGGCTGCGCAAGTGGTGTGATTTTTTGCAGGAGATGGCGATGCTCAAGGCTTTGATTTTTGATGTGGACGGCACGCTGGCCGACACCGAGCACGCCCACTTGAAAGCCTTCAACCAAGCCTTTGCGCAAGAGGGCTTGGACTGGCACTGGAGCGAGGCCGAGTACACCGAATTGTTGAACATTTCGGGTGGCAAAGAACGCATGTTGCACCACTGGCGTCAAGTCGAACCGAACATGAAGGAGCTCCAAGCGGGCGCCATGGCTGAAACGGTGGAGCGCTTGCACCTGATTAAAACCTCTTTTTACGAGGCGGCGGTGCGCAACGGTGAGGTCAGCTTGCGCCCGGGGGTGTTGGCTTTGATGCAAGAAGCCCGTGAGCAAGGCCTGCAACTGGCGATAGCCACCACCACCTCGCCGGCCAACATCGCTGCCTTGTTGACCGCGGCCATCGGGTCCGATTGGCGCACCCATTTTTTGGCGGTCGGCGATGCCTCGTCGTCACCCATCAAAAAACCCGATCCCCAGGTGTACCGCCAAGTGCTGAGCGACATGGACCTAGAGGCCAGCGAATGCGTGGCGTTTGAAGACTCCTCCAACGGTCTGCGCGCCGCCAACGCGGCCGGATTGAAAACCGTCATCACCCCCAACCCCTTCACCGATCACCATGACTTTCGCGCCGCTTGGCGCGTGGTCCCGGACTTGCGCCAAGCGCGCTTGATCCAGCTGCGCCGTTGGTTCGATCAAGCCTGAACGATTGTTAAGAAAGACCCGCCATGAGCAACATCCGCCTTGCCCCCTCCATTTTGTCGGCCGACTTTGCCCGTTTGGGCGAAGAGGTGCGCGCCATCGAAGCCGCTGGTGCCGACCTCGTCCACTTTGATGTGATGGACAACCACTACGTGCCTAACTTGACCATCGGTCCTTTGGTGTGTGAAGCGATCCGCCCGCACGTGAGCATCCCCATCGACGTGCACCTGATGGTCGAGCCCGTGGACGACCTGATCCCCATGTTCGCCAAGGCCGGCGCCAATATCATCAGCTTCCACCCCGAGGCCAGCCGCCACGTGGACCGCACCGTGCAGCTCATCAAGTCGCACGGCTGCAAGGCCGGCCTGGTGCTCAACCCCGCCACGAGCCTGAGCGTGCTCGACCACGTCATGCACCGCTTGGACCTGATCTTGCTCATGAGCGTGAACCCGGGTTTTGGCGGTCAGTCCTTTATTCCCAGCACCTTGGGTAAGTTGCGGGAGGTGCGTGCGCGCATCGACGCCCACGTCGCCGCCGGTGGCCAGCCGATTTGGCTCGAGGTCGATGGGGGTGTGAAGGTTGACAACATCGCCGAGATCGTCGCCGCGGGCGCCGACACCTTGGTCGCGGGCAGTGCCGTTTTCGGTGCGCCCGACAACAACGGTGGCTACACCACCGTCATGGGCCAGCTGCGTCGCAACGCGCGTGCCGCCTGATCCTTTCCCCATTGTTTCTATTGCCAAGAAAGCCTGGTATGCCCTTATCCAACCGTTACACCCTGACCCAATTTTTGATCGAACAGCGCCGTCGATTTCCCAACGCCAGTGGCGACTTCAATGCGCTGATTTTGGACGTCGCGATGGCGTGCAAAGTGATTGCCCGCAGCGTTTCGCACGGCGCTTTGGGCGATATGTTGGGCAACCACGGTGACGATCAGGCCAGCATCAACGTGCAAGGCGAGACGCAGAAAAAACTCGACGTCATCAGCAACGAGATCTTCATCAAGTCCAATGAGTGGGGCGGTCACTTGGCGGGCATGGCGTCCGAGGAAATGGACGGCCCGTACCCTATCCCCAAGAACTATCCCCAAGGCAAATATCTGTTGGTGTTCGATCCTTTGGATGGCTCGAGCAACATCGACGTCAACGTCAGTATTGGCACCATCTTCAGCGTTTTGCGTGCGCCCCAATCGGTGATCGATTCGGGCCGTGAAGTCGTCAGCGAAGACTTCTTGCAACCTGGGGCTGAGCAAGTGGCCGCGGGTTATGCCTTGTACGGCCCCACCACCATGTTCGTGCTCACGGTGGGTATGGGCGTGCATGGTTTTACCTTGGACCCCAACTTGGGCGAATTCAAGCTGACCCACTCCAACATCCAAATACCTGAGGACACGCAAGAGTTCGCCATCAACGCCTCCAACAGCCGCTTCTGGGAGCAACCCGTCAAGCGCTACGTCGACGAATGTTTGGCGGGCAAGACGGGTCCTCGTGCCAAAGACTTCAACATGCGTTGGATCGCCTCCATGGTGGCTGAGGCGCACCGCATTTTGATGCGCGGCGGTGTGTTCTTGTATCCCCGAGACACCAAAGACCCGACCAAACAAGGCCGCCTGCGCTTGCTGTACGAAGCCAACCCCATCGGTATGATCATGGAGCAAGCCGGTGGCCGAGCCAGCACGGGCCGTGAAGCGATGTTGACGGTGCAGCCCACCGAATTGCACCAGCGTATTGGTTTGGTGTTCGGTTCGAAAAACGAAGTGGAGCGCATCGAGCGTTACCACAGCGAACCCGTGCAATCCCAAGACGACGCCAACCCCTTGTTCGCCGAGCGTAGCCTGTTCCGCGATTGAGCATCAGACCGCTATCCCATACAAAACTCCAGGAGACCGACATGTCTGTCAAGCATCCCATCATCGCCATCACCGGATCATCAGGCGCCGGTACTTCCACCGTCACACGCACGTTCCAGAATATTTTTCGCCGTGAAAACGTGACGGCCGCCATCATCGAAGGCGACAGCTACCACCGTTACGACCGCAAAGACATGAAGGTCAAGGCCGCTGAAGCCGAAAAAGCAGGCAACAACCACTTCAGCCACTTCGGCGCCGACGCCAACCTCTTTGGCGAGATCGAAAGCCTGTTCAAGACCTACGGCGAAACCGGCCAAGGCAAAAGCCGAAAGTACCTGCACAACGCCGAAGAAGCTGCACCTTACAAACAAGACCCAGGTACCTTCACGCCTTGGGAAGCACTGCCCACCGATACCGACATGCTGTTCTACGAAGGTCTGCACGGCGCGGTGGTGACGCCTGAGCACAACGTCGCACAGTACCCCGACCTCTTGGTCGGTGTGGTGCCGGTTATCAACTTGGAATGGATCCAGAAGCTTTACCGCGACAAAAACATGCGCGGGTACAGCGCCGATGCCGTGACCGACACCATCCTGCGCCGCATGCCCGAATACGTGAACTACATCTGCCCACAGTTCCAACACACGCACGTGAATTTCCAGCGCGTGCCAATCGTCGACACCTCCAACCCCTTCGTGGCCCGCGACGTGCCCACGGCCGACGAGAGCATGGTCGTGATCCGTTTTGCCAAACCCAAAGGCATCGACTTCCAGTACCTGCTGAGCATGATCAATGGCTCCATGATGAGCCGCGCCAATACCATCGTGGTGCCCGGCGGGAAGATGGAATTGGCTATGCAGCTTATCTTCACGCCTTTCATCTGGCGAATGATAGAACGCAAGAAAAAAGCCGCGTGATCAATCAACAAGGAATTCAGATGCAACACCCCACCCCCGCCATGGCCCGTCAGATGGCCAATGCCGTTCGCATGCTCGCCGTTGATGCCGTGGAAAAAGCCAAGAGCGGTCACCCCGGTGCGCCCATGGGTATGGCCGACATCGCCGAAGTGCTTTGGAACCGCCACCTGCAGCACAACCCCAGCAACCCGCATTGGGCCAACCGCGACCGTTTTGTGCTCTCCAACGGCCACGGCTCCATGTTGATTTACGCCTTGTTGCACCTCACGGGCTACGACCTGCCCATGAGCGAGCTCAAAAACTTCCGCCAGTTGCACAGCA
>CAMDCY010000053.1 GCA_945890705.1 Hydrogenophaga intermedia
TCGTCGTTGAAGGCCTTCATCACGTCGATGTGCTTCAAACCGTTGATTGGGTCGCCACCGATACCGACGGCGCTGGACTGGCCCAAGCCGACTTCGGTCAACATCGCCACGGCTTCATAGGTCAAGGTGCCCGAGCGGGACACCACGCCGATGCGGCCTTTGCGGTGGATGTGACCGGGCATGATGCCGATCTTGATTTCGTCAGGGGTGATCAGACCGGGGCAGTTGGGGCCCAGCAGCAAGGTCTTCTTGCCGCCTTTGGCTTCCTTGACCTTCATCTTGTTGCGCACTTCGAGCATGTCCTTGACCGGAATGCCTTCGGTGATACAGATGGCCAAATCGAGGTCAGCTTCCACAGCTTCCCAGATCGCGGCAGCAGCGCCTGCTGGGGGCACGTAGATCACCGACACGGTCGCGCCGGTTTGATTGGCGGCTTCTTTGACCGAAGCGTAGATCGGGATGTTGAAGATCGACTCGCCGGCCTTCTTGGGGTTCACACCCGCGACGAAGCAGTTCTTGCCGTTCGCGTATTCCTGGCACTTTTCCGTGTGGAACTGACCGGTTTTGCCGGTGATGCCTTGGGTGATGACTTTGGTGTCTTTGTTGATGTAGATGGACATGTTTGTTCCTAATCAGTTGGGGACAGAGCTGAAAATCTGTCCCGCAAAGTCATTTATTTAACAGCGGCCACAATGGCGGTCGCGGCTTCGGCCATGGTGTCGGCAGAGATGATCGGCAGACCGGATTCGGCCAGCATTTTCTTGCCCAGCTCGTCGTTGGTGCCCTTCATGCGCACGACCAGTGGCACGGACAGGTTCACGGCCTTGCAAGCGGTGATCACGCCGGTGGCGATGGTGTCGCACTTCATGATGCCGCCAAAGATGTTGACCAAAATGCCTTTGACATTCTTGTTGGCCAACATGATCTTGAAAGCTTCGGTGACTTTCTCGGCTGTCGCGCCGCCGCCCACGTCCAGGAAGTTGGCGGGCTCGCCGCCGAACAATTTGATGGTGTCCATGGTGGCCATGGCCAAGCCAGCACCGTTGACCAAGCAACCGATGTTGCCGTCCAAGCTGATGTAGGCCAGGTCGAACTTGGAAGCCTCCACTTCGGCAGGATCTTCTTCGTCCAGATCGCGGTAAGCCACGATTTCGGGGTGACGGAACAAGGCGTTGGCATCGAAGTTGAACTTCGCGTCCAAAGCCATGACATTGCCTTTGCTATCGCGGTTCAGCGGATTGATTTCCACCAAAGACGCGTCGGTGTCCATGTAGCACTGGTAAAGCTTCTTGAAGATCTCCACGGCTTGCGCGGTGGAGTCAGCGGGCATGCCGATGGCGTCCGAGATCTTCTTGGCTTGGGCATCGCCCAGACCGGTCAGCGGGTCGATGAACTCGGTGATGATCTTTTCGGGGGTGGAGTGGGCCACTTCCTCGATGTCCATGCCGCCTTCGCTGGATGCGATGAACGCAATCTTCTGTGTGGCGCGGTCGGTGACCACGGACACGTAATATTCTTTGTTGATGTCGGCGCCGTCTTCGATGTAGAGGCGACGCACTTTTTGGCCTTCGGGGCCGGTTTGGTGGGTCTTGAGCTGCATGCCCAAGATCTCGCCAGAAATGCGCTTGACGTCTTCAATGGTTTTGGCTACTTTGACGCCGCCGCCCTTGCCACGGCCACCAGCGTGGATCTGAGCCTTGACCACCCAAACTGGGCCGCCCAATTTTTGAGCGGCTTCGACCGCCTCTTGAACGGTGAAAGCCGGGATGCCGCGGGGAACGGGCACGCCGAATTGACGCAAAATTTCCTTGCCTTGGTATTCGTGGATTTTCATGAGCTCTCTCTCAGGATGGATGGGTACTGATCCCGTTCAGCGGCAAAGCTGGATCGGCCGAGGCGGCTGTTGTGCAGCAACTGCGGGAATGTATCATGCTGCAATGCACCATACTCGCATGAGTATCGACAACATAATGCATAATTATAGGGTTCCGTATCTGAATTTGACCTGACAAGAGCGTCCGCCATGCACCACGTATTCATCGACGGCGAAGCCGGCACCACTGGCCTGCAAATTCGCGAACGCCTGCAACACCTGCCCGGCGTGGAACTGGTGTCCATCGCACCCGAACATCGCAAAGACCCACAAGCCAAACGCGACATCATGGCCCGCGTGGACATGGTCATCCTGTGCTTGCACGACGACCACGCCCGCGAATCGGTGGCGATGATCGATGCCATGACTGGCCCCAAACCCAAAATCATCGACGCCTCCACCGCGCACCGTGTGGCGCCGGGCTGGGTGTATGGCTTCCCCGAGTTGGCCGCAGGCCAGCGCGAAGCGGTGATGAAAGCCGACCGTGTGGCCAACCCCGGCTGTTACGCCACGGGTGCGATTGCTTTGCTGCGTCCGCTCATCGATGCGGGCTTGATCCCCGCCGACTGCTCCGTGGCCTTGCCCTCGGTCAGCGGTTACTCCGGTGGTGGGCGTGCCATGATCGAAGACTTCGAAGCCGGCAAAGCCCCCTTGTTTGAAGCCTATGCCCTGGGCTTGGAGCACAAGCACATCCCCGAAATCATGGCCTACACCGGCCTGAGCCGCCGCCCGCTCTTTGTTCCCTCGGTGGGCAACTTCCGCCAAGGCATGCTGGTCCAACTGCCCCTGCATTTGGACGAGTTGCCCGGCAAGCCCAGCGCAGCCGACTTGCACGCCGCGCTGGCCGAACACTACGGCGCCGTGGCCGACAGCATGGTGAGCGTTCACCCGGCCACCGACAACGGCAAGCTCGACGCCACCGCGCTCAACGACACCAACCAACTCGAGATCCGTGTGTTCGCCAACGAAGCCCACCGACACGCGGTGCTGATCGCGCGCTTGGACAATTTGGGCAAAGGCGCCAGCGGCGCGGCGGTGCAAAACCTGCGCTTGATGCTGGGCGTTTAAACGGACCGGCGACCCGCCACCACGGTGGCCACAACCGCTAGGGCAAAGCCGAGCGTCCACACGTCCAGCGACTCGCCCAACAAAGGCACGGCCGCGAGCATGGCGATGAAGGGCTGGAACAGCTGCAACTGGCTCACGCGCAGTGCACCGCCCAAAGCCAATCCGCGAAACCAGGCGAAAAACCCGGCCCACATGGAAAACACCCCCACGTAACCCAAGGCCAACCAAGACGAAAGTGCGATGCCCTGGTTCGGCCACGTCCACCACACCATCGGCAAGGCCAAGGGCAGGGCCATGACACAGACCCAACTGATCACCCGCTCGGCACCCAAGGCGGGTGTGACTTGGGCGCCGGCCACATACCCCAATGACGCGGCGAGCACCGCCCCGACCAAGAGCGCGTCGGCCCAAGCCCAGCCGCCGGCTTCGCTGCCCACCCCATGGGCCCGCAAGACACTGAAAGCCACGACCAAGGCACTGCCCAACAGCGCAAACAACCAAAAGCCCAAACGCGCACGCTGGTGCAAGAGCCAAGCCGCGGCCGCCGCGGTGGCCAAGGGCAAGAGCGCAGTGATCACCGCCGCGTGGCTGGCACTGACATAACGCAAGGCCCAGCCCAGCAACAAGGGATAGCCCAAGGCATTGCCCAAGGCCGACAAGCCAATCCAACGGGCTTGCTCGACACTGGGACGCGGCGAGTGTGTGAACCACAAAAACAGCAGCGACAACACGCCAGCGATGGCGCAACGCGCCCAGGTGACGAACCATGGTGAGAGTTGTGGCGCGTCCACGGTGCCCGTGGCCAGGCGCGTCATGGGCAAAGTCAAGGCAAACACCGTCACACCGAGCAAGCCCAGCAGAGTGCCGTGGAGGCGTTGTTGGGCGGCGATGTCGGTGTTGATCATGTCCGTGTTTTACCGCACCAGCTTGCTGACCACCTCAGCGGCGAATCCCCGGGTGAGCAAAAACCGCGCTTGTTTGGCTCGCTCGCGCGGATCTTGCGCGGGTTCACCGAATTTTTTTTGCCAAACCTCGCGGGCTCGCTCCAGCTCGCTGTCTTTGAGCGCGGCCAAGGCCTGCGCCACCGCCTCACCGCCCAAGCCTTTGGCCGCGAGCACTTGTTTGAGCCGCGCCGCGCCCAGCTTGCCACTGCGGTGGTTGATCACCGACTCGATGACGCGGCCCTCGTTGATGAAGTCGCGGGCTTGCAACTCGTCCAAAGCCTGAGCCAATTCGCCCGGCGTGGTTTCGTAGACCGCGAGCTTGCGCTCGAGTTCGGCGCGCGAATGCTCTCGCTGGCTCAGCAGCTGCAAGGCCCGCCCTTTGAGCGAACGCCCAAACCCCAAGCCCGATCGGGGCTGGGGTGTGCTGTCGTCGTCTGACATGCGGGGAGGCTTCGCTTATTCGGCGAGTTCTTTCGCTTCTTTGGGCTCTTTGGGTTCCTTGGCGGCTTTGGGCGCCTTGGCCGCTTTGGTCTCCAGCGCCGCTTCCTCGACCGGCAGCAAAGGCACGCCCAAGGATTCGCGCACCTTGTTTTCGATCTCGACGCGCAACTCGGGGTTTTCGCGCAAGAACTCACGGGCGTTGTCACGACCTTGGCCGATTTTCTCGCCTTGGTAGGCGTACCAAGCACCGGACTTGTCGATGATGTTGGCCGTCACGCCCATGTCGATGATCTCGCCTTCGCGGCTGATACCCTCACCAAACAAGATATCGAACTCCGCGGTTTTGAACGGCGGCGCGACTTTGTTTTTGACCACCTTGACCTTGGTTTCGTTGCCGATAGCCTCATCGCCTTTTTTGATGGTGCCGGTGCGGCGGATGTCGATGCGCACCGAGGCGTAGAACTTGAGCGCGTTGCCACCGGTGGTGGTTTCGGGGCTGCCGAACATGACGCCGATCTTCATGCGGATTTGGTTGATGAAGATGACCATGCAATTGGTCTTTTTGATGGTGGCGGTGAGCTTGCGCAGCGCCTGGCTCATCAAACGGGCTTGCAAGCCGGGCAGGCTGTCGCCCATGTCGCCTTCGAGTTCGGCTTTGGGGGTGAGCGCGGCGACCGAGTCGACCACGATCAGGTCCACGGCACCCGAGCGCACCAAACTGTCCACGATCTCCAAGGCCTGCTCGCCGGTGTCGGGCTGGCTGATCAGCAGCTCTTGCAGGTCCACGCCCAATTTTTGGGCGTATTGGATGTCCAAGGCGTGCTCGGCGTCGACGAACGCGCATTGACCGCCGATTTTTTGCATTTCGGCGATGACTTGCAGCGTGAGGGTGGTTTTGCCCGACGACTCAGGGCCGTAAATTTCGACCACACGCCCGCGGGGCAAACCGCCCACGCCCAGAGCGATGTCCAGACCCAAGGAGCCGGTGGAGACGACTTGGATGTCTTCGATCACCTCGCCTTCGCCCAAGCGCATGATGGTGCCCTTGCCGAACTGTTTTTCGATTTGCGACAAGGCCGCCTGCAGGGCTTTGGTTTTTTCGCTGTTCATGCCTTTGAAGCTTGCTTCCATGGTGTTTCTCCTTGAGTGGCCCTGTTCAGCGGGCGGTGGGTGGTGATGCGTACAGGCTGGATGCCTGAACAGCATTGTAGGGTTGAATACATTCGTTAAAGCTAATTATTTGGTCAGTTTGCCTTATCATTTGGGCATGTACGACAAGCCTGCTCAAACCATCACAGACGACCGCTGGCGCAGCGGCCACCTCGGCCGCTTGATGGGCTTGGCCCTGCGCCGCTTCGACGAACGCGTCTTGCACCTGATAGCGCACGACCCCAACGTGCCACTGGCTTTGTCCAACCTCGCCGCCCGTGCCCAAGTGGGCGCGGCGCACGTGCACATCACCCGCCACCTGGGTTTGAGCGGCTCTCGCTTGACCGACTTGGCCCACCAAGCCGGCATGAGCAAACAGGCCATGGGCGATTTGGTGTCGCAAACCGAGGCTTGGGGCTTGGTGCGCCGCGAGCCCGACCCGCTGGATGCGCGCGCCAAACGCGTGGTCTTCACCGACAGCGGATTGCTCTGGCTCAACGCCTTTCGCGATGCCGTGGCGCAGGCCGAAGCCGAGTTCCGTGCCCAAGTTGGTGACGATGTGGCCACTGTGGTGGCGCTGGGCTTGGAGGCTTACGGCAGCGAGGCCTTGGAACGTGCCCGTCGCTGACCCCCCGGGTCTGCCCTAGGGACAGACGGCGCCGGGGCCCTAAAATGGGGCGTCCATAAAACACAACGATCGACCTCAGGCCGGCTGGAGACAACACCCATGCGTATATTGATTGCCGAAGACGACCAAGTGCTGGCCGATGGCCTGTTGCGCACCTTGCGCAATTCGGGTGCCGCGGTGGACCACGTGGCCACGGGCAGCGAAGCCGATGCGGCGCTGATGATCAACAACGAGTTCGATCTGCTCATCCTGGACCTGGGCTTGCCGCGCATGCACGGGCTGGAGGTGCTCAAGCGCTTGCGCGCCCGCGGCTCCGCCATGCCGGTGATGATCCTGACCGCAGCCGACAGCGTGGAAGAACGGGTCAAGGGCTTGGACTACGGCGCCGACGATTACATGGCCAAGCCGTTTTCCCTGCAAGAGCTCGAGGCGCGCGTGCGCGCCCTGGCCCGACGCGGCATGGGTGGCAGCACCAACACCATCAAACACGGGCCGCTGGAATACGACCAAGCTGGTCGCGTGGCGACCATCGATGGGCGCATGGTCGAACTCTCCGCGCGCGAATTGGGCCTGCTGGAAGTGCTGCTGCAACGCGCGGGCCGCTTGGTCAGCAAAGACCAGTTGGTCGAGCGCCTGTGCGAGTGGGGCGAAGAGGTGAGCAACAACGCCATCGAGGTCTACATCCACCGCCTGCGCAAGAAAATCGAAAAAGGCCCCATCCGCATCGCCACGGTGCGCGGCTTGGGGTATTGCCTTGAGAAAATCCCCGGCTGACGCCGCACCCAACCCGCTGGACGCGCTCGCCCCCGAAGAGCGGCCGGGAGCTTTGACGTTTGGTTTGTTTCAGCGCGAGCAGCGCAGCCTGTTTGGCGAAATCTTGGACTGGATGCTCACGCCCTTGCTGCTGCTGTGGCCGCTGTCCCTGGCACTGACCTGGTTCGTAGCGCAAGGCATCGCCAGCAAGCCTTTTGACCGTGCCTTGGAATACAACCTGCAAGCGCTCACGCGCTTCGTCGTCATCAAGGACGAACAGGTCCAATTCCGCATCAACGACCAGGCGCGCGAATTGTTACGCGCCGACGACATCGACCTGATTTACCACCAGGTGGTCTCGCCGCGCGGCGAAGTCATCAGTGGAGACGCCGACCTGCCGCTGCCGCGCGACAACGAAACCCCAGTACCCGGTCGTGTGCTGCTGCGCACCGACACCGTGCGCGGCGATGAGGTCCGTGTGGCCTACCTATGGCTGGCGCAGAGCGACAACAGCCGCCGTTTGGTGCTGATGCAAATCGCCGAAACCATGGGCAAGCGCTCGACCTTGGCCACGGAAATCATCAAGGGCGTGATGGTGCCGCAGTTCGTGATCTTGCCGCTGGCGGTGTTGTTGGTGTGGCTGGCTTTGGTGCGCGGCATCCGCCCACTGAATGAGCTCGAGCAGCGCATCCGCGCGCGCAAACCCGACGACCTCAGCCCGATTGAAGAGTCCTTCATTCCACAAGAGGTAGCGCCACTGGTGTCGTCCATCAACGATTTGCTCAACCGCCTGAAAACCTCCTTGAGCACACAGAAGCGCTTTTTGGCCGACGCCGCGCACCAACTCAAAACGCCATTGGCGGGCCTGCGAATGCAAGCCGATTTGGCGCAACGCGAAAACGACCCCAAAGAAATCCGCAACTCGCTGCAACACATCGCCCGCTCCAGCGTGCGCGCCACGCACACCGTCAACCAGTTGCTGGCTTTGGCGCGGGCTGAAACCACGGGCCGCAACCTGCCCATCACCGACATCGACCTGGCCCAACTGGTGACCGAGGTGGTGCAAGACTCTGTGCCGCGCGCCTTGGAGCACGGTGTGGATTTGGGCTACGAGGGCCCCAGCCAAATTCCCCGCGAGCACCACATCGAAGGCAACACCACCTTGCTGCAAGAAATGGTGCGCAACTTGGTGGACAACGCCATCAACTACTCCGGCCGCCAAGGCGTGGTGACCGTGCGGGTGTTTTTTGATCCCTACAGCGGCGTGCAAATTTTGCAGGTCGAAGACAACGGCCCCGGCATCCCAGAAAATGAGCGCGCGCTGGTCTTGCAACCCTTCTACCGGGCCCTGGGCACCAACGTCGACGGCTCCGGTTTGGGACTGGCCATCGTGCACGAGATCGCGCAACAACACGGGGCCGACATCGCCATGGACGCGGCGCACCCCGAGCGTGTGCAGCCGGGCCTCAAAGTCTCCGTGCGCTTCATCCCTCCCAGCACCGAGGCCCACTGAACCTGTGGGCCTGGCGCTGCCGCGCCATCACGGCAAGATGGGGTGGTGCGTCATGTCCAAGTGCAGTGCCGTGCCGGTGTAGGGGTGCTTCAAGGCCACCTCTTCGTTGAGCTCCACACCCAAACCGGGTTCGGTCGGCGGGATGATGTAGCCGTCTTGCCACTGAATCGGCTTCTTCAAAATCTCCGAATGGAAACCTTTCCAATCCAGGATGCTTTCTTGGATCAGGAAGTTCGGGCTGCAGGTGGCCAGCTGGATGTTGGCCGCGCCCACCACCGGTCCGCAATACAGGTGCGGCGCGATTTGCACGTGGTAGGCCTCGGCCATGGAGGCGATTTTTTTCGCCTCCAAAATGCCACCCACACGGCCCAAGTTCATTTGCAAAATCGCCGCGGCGCCCTCTTCCAACAAACGCACAAAGTCGTATTTCGTGGCCAAACGCTCGCCGGTGGCGATCGGGATGCTCGTGCCGCGAGCGACCTTGGCCATCTCGCGTGGGTTGTCCGGGGGCATCGGCTCTTCGAACCACAGCGGATCGTAGGGCTCCAGGCGGCGCGCCAAGCGCAGCGCGCCCGCGGCCGTCATCTGGCCGTGCGTGCCAAACAACAGGTCGGCCTTGGTGCCCACGGCTTCGCGCAACATCCTCACGAAGGTTTCGGAGCGGTCCAACTCGGTGAGGGACAGCTGGCGGCCGTCGTAGGCCGAGTAAGGGCCAGCGGGGTCAAACTTGAGGGCGGTAAAGCCCATGGCGAGGTATTCGACGGCGCGCTCGGCGGCCAAGACCGGATCGGCGTAGACATCGGTCTTGTCGCCAGGCTTGGGGTAGATGTAGGTGTAGCTGCGCAGCTTCTCGTGCACTTGGCCGCCCAACAATTTGTAAACCGGCTTGTTCACGTCCTTGCCCACGATGTCCCAGCAGGCCATTTCGATGCCGCTCAAGATGCCCATCATCGACAGGTCGGGGTGTTGGGTGAAACCGCTCGAATACACGCTGCGCCAAATGCGCTCGATGTTGTAGGGCTCTTGTCCGATCACGCAGCGCTCGACCACGTCTTTGATCATTTTCTCCACCACGTGCGGGTGGAAGGGCAGGCTGTAGACCTCGCCCAGGCCTTCAATGCCGGCGTCGGTGATGAGTTTCAAAAAAACAAAATAACGGCCACCAAACCCTGGGGGAGGGTTGCCGACCACAAAGGTTTTGACGTCGATGATTTTCATGAGGTTCTCCCAGTTTCACTGTCCGTTGATGCACTTGTATTCGAGGTAGTCTTGCAGACCAAAGCGGCCCCACTCGCGGCCGTTGCCCGACTGTTTGTAACCGCCAAAGGGCGAGCAGTATTCGTTGCCCACGCCGTTGATGGAGATGGTGCCCGCGCGCAAGCGCCGCGCCACGCGCTGCGCGGTCTCGGGGTTGGCGGTGTTGATGTAGGCGGCCAAACCAAAGGGGGTGTCGTTGGCCAAGCGGATGGCGTGCGCTTCGTCGTCAAAGGGCAAGATGCACAGCACGGGGCCGAAGATCTCTTGCTGGGCGATCGCCATGTCGTTGCGCACATCGGCAAACACCGTGGGCTTGACGTAGTAGCCACGCTCAAAGCCGTCGGGGCGACCCAAGCCCCCGGCCACCAAGCGGGCCCCTTCGTCGATACCCAACTGGATGAACCGCTGCACCGTCTCAAATTGGCGGCGCATGGCCAGTGGGCCCACGCCGTCGCCGCGCTCGCGCGGGTGCACCACGCGCACCTGCGCCGCCACGCGGGCGGCGATCGCCACCGCCTCTTCGTACACGGCGCGCTCGACCAACAAACGCGTGGGTGCGTTGCACGATTGCCCGGTGTTGTTGAAGCACTTGCGCACCGCGCGCCCAATCGTTTCTTCCAAGGGCGCATCGGCAAAGACGATGTTGGGCGATTTGCCGCCCAACTCTTGCACCACGCGCTTGACCGTGTCGGCCGCGACCTTGGCCACCGACACGCCGGCGGCGGTCGAGCCGGTGAAGGACACAAAATCCACCTCGGGGTCTGCGCACAAAGCCGAGCCCACCACGGGGCCATCGCCGTACAACAGGTTGAACACGCCCGGCGGGTAACCCGCTTCGTGAACCATCTCGGCCACCAAGCGCGCCGACAAGGGCGCGAATTCGCTGGGCTTCATGACCACGGTGCAACCGGTCAACAAAGCCGGGGCCAGTTTGGACATGATCTGGTTGATGGGCCAGTTCCAGGGCGTGATGAGCACACACACGCCGATGGGCTCGGCCAAGAGCTGACCGTGTGTGCCGATCGGCGCTTCAAAGGGGTAGTCCGCCGCCGCGTCCAAGGTGGCCTGGATGTGCCCCGGGCCGCACTCGGCTTGGGAGTCGTAAGCCAAATCCCAAGGCGCGCCCATTTCGTGGCTGATGGCTTGGGCCATCTCGGTGTAGCGCTGTTCAAACACCGTTTTGAGCTGCGCCAACAAGGCCCGACGCTGCGCCATCGTGGTTTGGCTGAAATCCTCAAACGCGCGCCGCGCGGCTTTCACCGCCCGCGCCGCGTCCTCGGCCGAGCCCATGGCCACCGCGCCCATGACGCTCTCGTCGGCCGGGTTGACGATGGGGTGCTCGGCACCAGGCCGCAAGGGTTCCACCCAAGCGCCGTCGATATAAAAATTGCATCGAATCATGGGATTCCTTTGGCCTGTGGTGGTTTCAAACGAGGTTGAACCACGCCGATTTGCTTTGCATGTACGACAGCAGGCTGTCGATGTGTTTGTCGCGCGAGTTGCCGCTTTGTTTGTAACCGCCAAAGGGCTGCGTCATGTCGCCATCGCCAAAGCAGTTGACCCAGACCACGCCCGCCTCCAGCGCGCCCACCATGCGGTGCGCGGTTTTCAGGTCGGACGTCCAGACCGAGGCCGCCAAGCCATAGATGGAGTCGTTGGCCATGGCAATCGCTTGCGCCTCGGTGTCAAAGGCCTGCACCGTGGCGACGGGGCCAAAGACCTCCTCTTGCACGATGGCCATCGACTGCGCCGCCCCGACGATGAGCGTGGGCGCCACAAAGGTGGCTTCCTCGCCCAAGGTACTGCCGCCGCCCATCGCGCATCGCGCACCATCGGCCTGGGCTTGTGCGATGCGCTTGAGCACCGCGGCTTGGTGTCCTCGGCTGGCCAAGGGGCCCAAGGTGGTGGCGGGGTCCAAGGGGTCGCCAGGGCGGTAGGTTTGCTGCGTGCGAGCGACGAAGCGCTCCACAAAGGTGTCGTACAGGGAGCGGTGCACCAACAAGCGCGAACCGGCGTTGCACACCTGGCCGGCGTTGTCGTAGATGCCGCCGACGGCGCGGTCCACCGCAGCGTCGAGGTCGTACAAATCGGGCATGAAGATTTGCGGGCTCTTGCCGCCGGTCTCCAAGGCCACGCGCTTGAGGTTAGACTGCCCGGCGTAGGCCATGAGCAACTTGCCCACGGCGGTCGAACCGGTGAAGGTGATCTTGGCGACATCGGGGTGCAAGGCCAGCGCTTGGCCGGCTTCGGCCCCCACGCCGTTGACCAAGTTGAACACGCCCTCGGGGCCGCCCGCGTCCACAAACAACTGCGCCAAACGCACGCACGTCAAGGGCGCTTGTTCGGCCGGTTTGAGCACCACACAGTTGCCCGCGGCCAAACAGGGCGCGAGCTTCCACATGGCCATGAGCATGGGGTAGTTCCAAGGCGTGATCGCCCCAACCACCCCCAAGGGCTCGTGCGTGATGAGGTGCATGGCCTCGGGCGCGGTGTGCGTGACCGCACCGTCCAACTTGTCGATGCATTCGGCAAAATAACGCACGGTGCGCAGCACCTCGGGCAGGTCGATGTTGAGCACATCGGAGATGGGCTTGCCCATGTCCAGCGTTTCGAGCAAAGCCAGTTCGTGAGCGTGTTGCTCGATCAGGTCGGCCCAGCGCTGCAAGACCGCCGTGCGTTGGCGCGGCGACTGCAGTCGCCAGCGCCCGTCGCGCCAAGCGGCTTGTGCTGAAGCAACGGCCGCGTCCACATCTTGCGCCTGCCCGCGGGCCACTTGAGCGATGAGCTGACCGTTGGCGGGGTTGATGCAGGGCATGGTTTGCCCCGATCGCGACGGGACGCTGCGCCCACCGATGAAGTGGCCTTGGGCGGGCACCGGCTGCGCCGCGGCCCGCGCCCAGTCCTCGCGTGTGCGGGTCTCGCCAGCGGTGCTCATGACTTGATCTCGGCCACCAGTTCGGTGGGATAACCGTCGGCGCGCAACTCCAAGCCACAGGC
>CAMDCY010000054.1 GCA_945890705.1 Hydrogenophaga intermedia
GGATTCACACCTTCAAGGAATCTGAAATGAACAAACGAATGATCTGGGTTTTGTCGGCTGCGTTGCTCAGCGGCGTGAGCGTGGCGGCCATCGCCTCGAACCACGGCATGGACAAACACCACGACGGCAAATACCAAGAAGCCCGAATCACCCAACTCGAACAGTCGCTGAAATTACAAGACAAGCAACTCGAGGCTTGGAACGCCTACAAAAAGCAAATGACCGAGATGGCCCAATCGCAGGAAAAAATCCGCGCGGCCATGCAGGGTGCCCGACAAGCCTTGATGAGTCAACTCAGCCCCGAACAGCAAAAATCATTCAAGGACATGCATGGCGATAAGAAAGGCAAAGGCCACGACCGCAGCGACAAGAAAGGCCGCAAAGATGGCTGCCAACATTGACAGGGCGGCCGTTGCCTTCTTCAACTCAAGGGATCTGTCCGCGTAAACTGAGCAGCACTGCGCCCTGCCAAGGTGCCCATGACCACAGCGCTGAGCAGTCCATTACCGGACAAATAACCACTGTCGCCCGCACCGGAAACACCGCGGGCGGCTCCACCACCCGCGAATAGATTGGGCAAAGGCTGGTGGTCATCGGCACGCAAAACACGCCCCTGGGCGTCGATTTCCAAACCGCCTTGGGTGTGGAACAAGGCCCCCGTGACCTGAATGGCAAACCAAGGTCCTTGCAATTGCTGCTCCGGCCCAAATGTGCGGCCAAATTCGTCGGTCTGATTTTGCTCGCACAGGGTGCGGACATGCGCCAGGGTTTGGCTGAGCGCACCCTCAGGCAACTGGGTGAGTGTGGCCAATTCGCTCAACGTGTGTGCTGACTTGACGGCCATGGCGGCATGCGCCTGCCGGTAATCCTCAAAAGACAGGGCCGCTTCGTGGATGCGCGCGTCGTAGATGTTCCACACGCTGCGTCCCGGTTGCTCCAAGACCGTGCGGGCTTGCTCTGAATAGCCCTTGTGCTCGTTTGAGAAACGAACGCCCAATCGGTTGACCTGCACCCCACCCTGCATCATCAAGGCCCAAGAGATCAAGGTTTGATGGGGCCAGGCCAAAGAGCCGTGGCCTTGGCAAGCCCCCAAATCGCCGGTCGCCGCGCCCAAGGCTTGTCCCCACCGCAAGGCGTCGCCTTGGTTGCCTGTGTGTCCATAAAACACGGCGTCTTTCATGTAGGGCAGGTGTTGACCAACCAACTCAGCATCACCCCCGTAGCCGCTGCAAGCCAAGACCAAGGCGCGACAGCCGATCCGTTCCCACGAGCCGTCTGGGCGTTGCAGGGCCACGCCCATCACACGATCGTGTTCGTCGACCAGCAATTGGCGAACCGTGCACTCGGTCAAGATGTCGAGGCTGGCTTTTTCGCAGGCTTGCAGCAAAGCGCCCATGAGTTCTTCACCCGTGCGCCGCGGGGTGCAGTGCATGCGCATAACCGAGTGCCCGGGGTAGAGGAATCCCTCGACCAACTCAAACGGCACCCCATGCTGGTCGGCCAACTGCTCCAACACCTGCGCCGAATGCTCGGCCAAAGAACGCACCACCACCGGGTTGGCTTGGTGGTGGTTTTTGGCTTGGATGTCGTTCGCCATGAGGTCGACGCTGTCTTCAACGCCGCGATCGCGCTGCCAGCGCGTGCCCGCCGCAGGCACAAAACCCGAGGACATGGCGGTGCTGCCACGGGGCAGCGCGTCGCGCTCCAAGACCAACACGTCTTGGCCCGCATCGTGGGCGGCCAGCGCGGCGGACAGACCGCAAGCCCCTGCGCCGATCACCAAGACCGACACTTCGGGGTCCAAGCGGTCTTGGCTGTTGCAACGTTCAATCACGGGATGGGCCCTGTTGTTCACGCCAATGGCCCAAGATGTGTTGAGCGGTGTCGACCCAAACCTCCGGCTTGGCTTGCAAATGCGCCAGAACACGCTCCAAACACGCCACCCGGTGGGGCTGCCCCACCAACCAAGGGTGGATGCTGATGCCCAGCATGCGGCCCGAGCCGAGGTGGGCGGCTTCGTCCAACATGAAGTCCACCGCATCGGTGACTTGCTGCACCCAAGAATCTTCCGAGTGCAGGTTGTTGCTCATGAGGAATTGGTCTTCGATTTCCGTGTTCAGGGGCATCATGTGCAGACCGCCCCGATCGGGCAACACGGCGTAGGGCATGTCGTCGTTGACCCAGTCCATGCAGTAGGCAAAACCGGCGTCTGCCAGCAACTCCAGCGTGCGCCAGCTTTGTTGGCGCGCAGGACTGAGCCAACCGGTGACCGATTGGCCCGTCACATCGCTCAACAGCTGTCGGCAACGGTGGAGCCACTGGGTCTCCTCCTCGGGTGTCATGCCGTTGTGAAACAAGGTGTCCATGTTCCAACCATGGGCCACGACCTCAGCGCCGGCTTCTTGCGCCACCCGCTTGACCAGCCATGGGTTGATCTGCGCCAACTCCGCGTTGATGGCCCACGTGGCGGGCAACTTCGCTTGTGCCAATGCCGCCATGACGCGAAACACCCCAACCCGGTTGCCATAGTCGCGCAACGAGTAATGCCGCAGGTCCGGGTACGGCATGGTCATGCCGTTGGGCACCTTAAAAGGCACGCCCTGTTGGTCCAAGGGGTAGTGCTGCAAAGACACATTGATCCACACCGCCAAGCGCTTGCCCTGCGGCCACTGAACGGGGGCTCGCTGGCGCAGCATGTCCCACTTGAACCAGGCGTGGTCGTGCCCATAGGCCCGTTTCGGGTACTCCAGGTAGTCGTCTGAAAGGCTCATGCCAACACCTCCCGCTGGGATGGGTGCGAACGGATCGCCGCTTTGGCCTCATCGTGGTAATGCGCCAAGTAGTATTCGGCGATTTCCCGACCTGTGGCCACCCACACATCGGGGTGTCCCGTGATGTAGTCCAAGGCCTCTTCAAAGGCCTTCATGCGATGAGGGCAGGCCACTTGGTAATTGTGAGTGGGGATGCACATCACCGTCCCCGACTGAGCGCCTTCAGCGTAGAGGCGATCGAAGTGCCGCTTGAGCATGGTGAGGTATTGGCGCGGCTCCACCTTGTTCACGGCGTACACGATGGTGTCGTTCATCTCCAATGAATAGGGCATGGAGATGAATTTGCGCCCGCTGCGCAAATGGACCGGCGTGGGCTGATCGTCGTGAAACAAATCGCAGGTGTAGAACGCGGCCTGGTCGCCGAAGAGCTCATGCCCCGCCTCGGCGAACAAATCCATGGTGTGCTCTGAATGCGACAGGGCCGGCGCCAAATAGCCTGCGCAGAACTGGCCGGTGTGGCGATGGATCGTCTCGATCGAGTCTTTGATCATCGACTTTTCTTGCGCCTCAGACAGGCCGTAGGTGTAGCGAGTGTTGTAAATGCCGTGGCTGAAAAACTCCCATTGGCGCTCGCGACACATTTCGATGATTTCGGGGTGGTGCTCGCACATGGCCGTCGACAAAGAAATCGAGCCGCGGACACCGTATTTGTCGAGCAGAGCCATTTGCCGCTCGTGCCCGACCCGGTTGCCGTAGTCGCGGATGCTGTAGGCCGGCACACTGGGGTGGGGGCTGGGCCAAGGCTTGCGCTGTGGGTTGTTGGGCGGATCGAGTTCGTAAAACTCGATGTTGGGGGCCACCCAAAAGGCCACCTTGGCCCCATTTGGCCAACGGATGGCTGGGCGGTTTTCGTAAGGCCAGTAGTCGTACAAACCGGGGTTGGGTTTCATGCGAAATCCTCGAAGTCGTTTAGGCTTGGCGCTGGGGCTGACGCAGCCAGTCTTTGACTTGCTGAACTTTGAGCACGTCGGCGTACTTGAGCACCATGTCCGTCAAGTTGGCGTAGTGGTAGCTCTCGTGTTTGTCGGCCACACACTCCTCGGGCACGATGGTTCGGTAACCGTGCGACAAGCTGTCGACCGCCGAAGCGCGGACACAGCCGGATGTCGAACCACCCGTCAGGATCACGGTATCCACCCGGTGCCAGGTGAGCAAGGAAGCCAGCGGCGTTTCAAAGAACACCGAAGGCATGCGCTTGGTGTAGAACACATCGCGCTCGCGATTGATGTCTGCTCGCTCGTCGAACTCGGCACGCTCCGAGCCGTAATGGATGTTTTGCAGTGAATCGGGGGTGTTGGTCCGAGTCCCCCAAACGCCCGCGTCTTCGCCCGAGTTCATGTAGGCCACATTGGTCCACACAACTGGCCAACCCAAACGCCGAAACTCGCGCGCCAACTCGTTGACGTGGGCAATTTGGTTCGGGTCGGTTTCGTACGCGGTCTTGAACAGATCGGTGCGCGTGTAGGCCTTCTGAAAGTCGATGTTGATCAAGGCCGCCTTGTGACCAAAACCAAAGGCTGCGCGCTGAGGGTTGGCAATCACCTCCTCGAAAATTTGGCGTGCAGTTTTGTCCGACGTGATCATGGGCTCTCCTTTGACGTTGAATGGGTGGACGTGACAGATTCGGGGCTGTAGCGCTGACCACGCGCCAAGATGGCGGGTGTGTCGAGCAAAGCGTTGAGTTCGGTGAAGTCCAGCATGTGAGGCCGAAACGGGTCGGTGCTGCCGTGGTGCTTGAGGCTGGCAAAAAACGTTTGTGCCATGTGCCCAAAGGCCCTGGCCAACGCACCCGGGAAGATCACCAAGGAAAAGCCCATGGACTGCAACACCGCCGCCGATTGCAGCGGCGTGTCCCCGCCTTCCACCATGTTGACCAACACGGGCACCCGGTGGGCGAATCGGCTGAGCACTTGTTGCATCTGCTCGGTGCTTCTCAGGCCCTCAACGAACAACACATCGGCACCCGCCTCCACGTAGCGCTCAGCGCGCACCATGGCCTGCTCGAGACCTTCCACCGCGACGGCGTCGGTTCGCCCAATGATCAATGTCGCTTGGCTGTGTCTTGCATCGCATGCGGCGCGGATTTTCCCCACCATTTCTTGGCAGCTCACCAAGGATTTTCCCTTCAAATGCCCGCAGCGCTTGGGAAAGTCCTGGTCTTCCAATTGAATGGCGTTGGCGCCTGCCGCCTCCAACACGCGCACCGTGCGCATCACGTTGATGGCGTTGCCAAAGCCCGTGTCGGCATCGACCAACAACCAGGCACGGGTCCGCTCGCGGATGTGGCGCAACGAGTCCGAGACTTCGGACAAGCCCAACAAGCCAATGTCTGGCCCGCCCAATCGCGAATAGGCCAAGCTCGCGCCCGAAAGGTACAAGGCCTCAAACCCCGCTTGCTCGGCAATGCCCGCACCCAAGGCGTCGTAGACACCCGGGGCTATCAATATCTTGGTTTGCTTGAGGCGCTCGAGCAATGTGACAGTAGAAGATGCTTGCATGCAGCCCTCTTGGCTCAGGGTTGGGGAATGGTGTGCAGGGCCATGTCGTTCCAGACCGACTGCCGACGGATCAGGCCCGAGCGAAGCTCAAAACGGTCAATGAAGCGAATGCCCTCGAAGGGTGTTTGGTCGAGCCACTCCCCACTGAGGGTGCCCGAGCAATACACCACGGCGCGTTCATGGTCGGTACCGCACACCTCCACGTGTTCGTAGGTTTTGCGAACAAAGCGGTACCGGTTCTTCGCCCACTCCACCAAGGCGTCCAGACTGGGTGGGCTGACGTTGCCTGGGAAAGTCATGGCGAAATCCGGCGCCAACAAGGCCTGCGCTTCGGGCAGTTGACGCCTTTCCATGAGATCCAAAAAAAGCCGAACCACTTGATCCGGTTCACGAGGGACTGCCATGAATGTCTCCTGTTTTGGTGAAAAAACTATACCATGCAGACCGAGTAAATGTATTATCAATAAACATACTGAACATGAGGTGTTTATGCAAGTTGCAGGTTTGAAGTCACAGCGCTTGTATGTGTTTTTAAAAGACGCCATCTCCCGTGGGCACCTGACCCCGGGACAAAAGTTGCCCAGCGAAAACGAGCTCGCCGTGCAGTTCAGCGTCTCGCGCGTCACCGTCAGGCGCGCGCTCTCTGCGCTGTCGGATCAAGGTTTGGTTTCCCGCAAACCCGGCATGGGCACGGTGGTGCAAGCCCCCTCCTTGGCATCCACGGTCATCACGGCCGACGTGTCCAATTTGTTGCCCCACATCGTGCGCATGGGCAAAGACTCCCAAATCCGCATGCTGGAATTTGCTTACCTGCCCGCCAACGCTTATGTCGCCGAGAAACTGGATTTGGTCCCCGGAGAGCGGGTCCAGTACTCGGTTCGCGTACGCTCCACCGCCGGCCAACCCTTCTCCCACCTGACCACCCACGTCCCCGATCGGGTGGCTCAGTCCTATGACGAATCGGATTTGGCCAGGACCCCTTTGTATGCCTTGCTGGAGCGCAGTGGCGTGAAGATCCACCGCGCCACGCAAACCATCACCGCCGTCTTGGCCTCTCCCACGATCGCCGAAGCGCTCGGCTTGGCACAAGGATCACCCCTGATTTCGCTCACCCGCGTCGTGTACGACGAAAAAGGCCGTGGCGTTGAATTGCTGGAAGCCCTTTACCGGCCCGACCGCTACCGCATCCAAGTGGATCTGGCCCGAGACAGCGGGCGTGGCGATCATTTCTGGAAACCCATCCGGGGTAAAAGCGGGGTTAGGGTAAATCCGGGGCGCTCAAGCCGCTCCAAATGAGTTGACAGTCGGGGGTCTTTTGCTAAACTGAATTTGTTCTATCAATGAGACATTTGATGGTGAGGTCCGCTTTTCATGAATCGGCAGCTTTCTCTTTTTGACCGCATCTGGGCGGAGCATGAGATCCGCACCAATGGGTCCGGAGAAAGTTTGCTATGGGTGGACCGACATTACGTGCACGAAGGCTCTTTTCACGCCTTCAGTCAACTGTCTGAACGTGGCTTGGCGGTTGCGCAGCCCTCATTGACGGTCGGGGTGGCCGACCACTACGTGCCCACGGTTCGCGATGGATCGGTTGCGTTGGACGCGTCGGTCATGGGCATGGTCGAGACACTCAACACCAACACGCAACGACACGGGATTCCCCTGATCGGCCTCAACGATGCTCGACAAGGCATCGTGCATGTGGTCGGTCCCGAACAAGGCCTGTCCCACCCGGGCATGGTGGTGGTGTGCGGCGACAGCCACACCTCGACCCACGGCGCTTTGGGTGCGATGGGGTTTGGCATTGGCGCCTCCGAGGTCGCCCATGTGCTCGCCACCCAAACCCTCTGGCAGGCCCGCCCCAACACCATGCGCATCCGCCTCAACGGCGAATTGTCTACGGGCGTGACAGCCAAAGACATTTGCCTGCACTGGATCGCGCAATTGGGTGCTGACGGAGCGCGTGGCTACGCCATCGAGTACGACGGCCCTGCGATCCAGGCTTTGTCCATGGAGGCGCGCCTGACCTTGTGTAACATGTCGATCGAAGGCGGTGCGCGCTGTGGCTTGGTCTCACCCGACGCCACCACGGTGGCGTGGCTGAGGGGTCGCCCAGGGGTGCCCTCCGGAGAAGCCTTTGAAGCAGTGGCGAATTACTGGTTGAGCTTGGCCAGCACCCCAGAGTCTCGGTTTGATCGCACCGAAACCTTGGACGCTCGGCTCATCCAACCGTCCGTGACCTGGGGTGTTTCCCCTGAAGAAGCCCTGCCCATCGGCGAGCGCGTGCCCGACCCAGCCCAAGCCACATCGCCGGCACAAGCCGCCCGAATCACCGACAGCTTGAACTTCATGGGCCTTCAAGCGGGTCAAGCCTTGATGGGTTTGCCGATCGACAAAGTGTTCATCGGGTCTTGCACCAACGCGCGTTTGAGCGACTTGCGTGAGGCCGCCAAGGTCTTGCGTGGTCGGCGTTCGCAGGTGCCTGGCTTTGTTTCGCCAGGGTCAAAACAAGTCAAACGGGATGCAGAAGCCGAAGGCTTGCACCAGATTTTTCTGGACGCGGGACTCGAATGGCGCGAACCTGGTTGCTCCATGTGCGTGGGCATGAATGGGGACTTGCTTGCCCCTGGCGAACGTTGCGCCTCCACCACCAACCGCAACTTCAAGGGCCGTCAAGGCCAAGGCTCACGAACGCACCTGATGTCGCCCGCCATGGTGGCCGCCGCCGCGGTGGCAGGCCATTTGATCGATGTCCGCGAGTTGGGGGGCGTTGCATGACACAGCCCATCCAACACCTTCAAGGCCTCGGCTGTCCGCTGCCCTTGACCAATGTGGACACCGACCAACTCATTCCAGCGCGCTTCATGAAAACACCGCGTTCGGCGGGTTACGGGCAGTTTTTGTTGCACGACCTGCGCCGCGACGATTCTGGTCAGCTCAAAGCCGAATGGCCGCTCAACGCCCCTCATGAAACACCCCCTGTGGTGCTGGTGAGTCGCAACAACTTCGGTGCGGGGTCCTCGCGCGAGGCCGCGGTTTACGCCTTGGTCGATCATGGGTTTCGCTGCGTGGTGGCGCCCAGCTTTGGCGACATTTTTTCCGCCAATGCGGTGAACAACGGCTTGGTCCCTGCCGTGGTCACCGAAGCCAGCGCCGAACAGTTGCTTGCAGCCTTGGGGCATCGTTGCCTGCCCTGCAGCGTGGATTTGGCCGCGCAGACCCTTCGGATGGGCGAACTCACGGTGTCATTTGACATCAAGCCCCACTGGAAGCAAAAGCTGCTCAATGGCTGGGACGACATCGCCCTGACCTTGAGCATGAAAGACGAGATTGACCGTTTCCACCGGTCACGCTTGACGCAAGTTCCTTGGTTGTCCCCTTGATCGGTGTTTCACCGGTTTGTTTGTTCTTTAAATGGAGATGATGGTATGAAAAAGCGACTTTTGACTGCACTGGGTTTGGTGGTTGCGTTGGCCAGTGCCACACCCGCGCTCGCGGTGGAGCGTATCTCTGCGGTGCATGCCTTTGCACCCTCTTTGATCTACACACAAAGCTTCTTGGAGTTCGTGAAGAAAGTGAACGAAAAGGGCGCCGGCGTCGTGCAAATCGATGTCCGTGGCGGACCCGAGGTGATTGGCCTGCCACAACAGCCCGACGCGGTTCGCAACGGCGTGGTGGACATGGCCTATACCGCTGCGAGCTTCTACGGTGGCACCGTCCCTGAGCGCGATGCCCTGGTCGCGTCCAACACCAACGCCATCCACGCCCGCGGCAATGGCGGCATTGACCTGCTCAATCAGATCCACCAACAAAAAATGGGGGTTTATTACCTCGGCTGGTTCGACAGCGGGATTTCCTACAACCTCTACACCGTGAACGAACCCAAGTTGGACGCTCAGGGCAACTTGGATGTGTCCGCACTCCGCCTGCGTTCGAACCCCGTGTACGACGCCTTCTTTAAAGATGTGCTCGGCGCGCAACCCGTGAGCATCCCAACGCCAGAGGTTTACGCTGGCTTGGAGCGCGGCGTGGTCAATGCCACCGGCTGGACCCAAATTGGCCTGAACGACCTGAAGTGGGACCGGTTCTTGAAGTACCGCATCGAGCCCTCCTTCTTTTCGACCGACATGGGCGTGATCGTCAACATGGCCCGCTGGAACCGCCTGAGCGCACCCGCGAAAAAAGTTTTGCAAGATGCTGCACTCGAGCATGAGCGCGCAACCGCTCAGCGCTTCATCGATTTGGGCAACAAGCAAAAGCAAGAGATGGTCGCAGCCGGTATGCGCGTGGTTTCTTTGCAAGGCCCCGCTGCTGAACGATTCTCCAAAGCCGCTCGCGAAGCCACTTGGAACCGCATGCGCACCCAAATGGAGCGCCACCCCGATGGCTTGAAGAACTACGATCGTTTGATCGGCCTTTTTAACAAGCAGTAAACCGTTCACAGAGGGGCGCCGAGAGCGCCCTTCTGTTTTAAAGGACCTTCGCATGCGAACCATCGCCCTTGTTTACGAGCGCTTTTTGCAAGCCATGGCATTGCTGTCGGGTCTCACCTTGGTTTGGATCATGGTGGCCGTGGTGATATCGGTGGTTCAACGCAATTTGGGCATGCAGTCTTGGGCTTGGCTCTTTCTCTCAACCGAATACGGCATGTTCTACATGACCTTGCTGGGTGCACCCTGGCTGGTTCGCCAGCGTGGGCATGTGCACATCGAAATGTTGACCGCTGCGATGCCCTCTCAGTACTTGCCGCTCTTTAGCCGTTTGGTTTCATTGCTCACCTGTTTGATCTGCGCGGTGCTGGCGCTCAAAGGGGTTGAGCTTGTGATGATGAATTTGGAGAGGGGTGACTTTGATGTCAGGGCCTACTTCTTCCCTACTTGGATTCTCAGCGTGGCATTCCCCATCAGTTTTGGGTTGATGACCATTGAGTTTGGGCGAATGGTGTTCGGCAAAGAGTTGCTTCACAGCGGCGTGGCGGGGGTGAACGAATGATGGAATGGTATTGGGCTTTGGCCTTTTTGCTCGGCATGGTCGTGATCTTGATGGTCGCGGGGATGCCGATCGCTTTGACATTTTTGGGGGCCAATATCATTGGCGCCTGGTTCTTCATGGGTGGCAACAGTGGTGTCATTCAAATACTGAGCAACGGATTCGGTTCACTTTCAAGTTTCAGCTTGGTGCCCATTCCTTTGTTCCTCTTGATGGGGGAACTGTTTTTCCGAACCGGGCTGGGCATGCGCATGTTCAATGCGATTGACATGCTGCTTGGCAAAGTTCCAGGCCGCTTGTCCTATGTGACGGTGATTGGTGGCACCGGTTTCGCGACCGTCAGCGGATCGTCGATGGGTTCAACCGCGCTGTTGGGTTCGGTCTTGGTGCCTGAGATGGTCCGTCGTGGCTACAAAAAACACATGGCCATTGGTCCCATTTTGGGCACGGGCGGCTTGGCCATCATCATCCCGCCATCGGCCTTGTCGGTGCTACTGGCCACCTTGGCCAAGATCGATGTCGGTGCCCTGCTGGTTGCGGGCATCATCCCCGGTTTGTTGTTGGCGGTCTTGTACCTGATCACCGTTTGGATTCAGACCCGCATAGACCCTTCGGCTGCGCCGTCTTACGACGTGCCCGCCGTTCCATGGAGTACCAAGCTGCGCGTGCTGCTCACCGATGTCGTGCCGATGGTGGCGGTGATGGCTTTCTTGGTGGCAATGCTGTTGATGGGCTGGGCCACGCCGTCCGAGTCGGCCGCCTTTGGTGCGCTGGCCGTGATTGTGTTGGGCTTGATCTACCGCTGTTTATCTTGGGAGGCCTGGCGCCTGTCGGTGATGGGTTCGCTGAAAGTCACCTTGATGGCGTTTCTGATCGTCTTTGGCTCGGCCACTTTCAGCCAATTGTTGGCTTTCTCCGGCGCCTCCAGTGGGCTGATCCAGTGGTCCACCAGCTTTGATCTTTCGCCCATTTATATGCTGTTGGCCATCTTCATGGTCTTGCTGGTTTTGGGCACCTTCATGGAGCAGATCTCCATCATGATGCTCACCGTGCCGTTTTTCTTTCCCTTGGCCCAATCCTTGGGCTTTGATTTGATCTGGTTCGGTATCGTGGTGCTCTTGGCCTTGGAGATCAGCTTCTCCACGCCCCCACTGGGTTTGCTGTTGTTCGTGATGAAAGGTGTCGCGCCAGCAGGCACCACCATGCGCGAAATCTACTTGGCTGCCATCCCCTACATTCTGTGTTCGATGTTCTTGGTGGCGCTTTTGATTGTCTTCCCCGCTCTGGCCACTTGGCTGCCCAGTTACTTGGGTTGACGTTGCTTCTAGGATTTCAAAGCAAAACCCCCACCGGCTTACGCGGGTGGGGGTTTCTTTATTTGGTGGCCTGGGACGGAATCGAACCATCGACACGCGGATTTTCAACGTAAGCAGATCGTCAAAAACCTATATTTTATGCGGCTTAGAGACAGATCAAAAGCATCGCGCAACAAAACGTGTAATTGCATTTTGACCCGTTTTCGATTCAAGCTTTGGGAGTCGAACTGGACCGTTACTGGTTGTAACGGTGTACAAGGTTTATCTCTGGACACCATTGAGGCCGATTCGGACTGTTGACCCCGACGCCACCTCGGCCTTACTGATGATGCAAAGGATCTTGCAGTGGCCATGCGCTTCAGGATATGTTTGAGCTACGCTGGAGTGCCGCATGCGATACGCCGCAACCACTTACAGCAACGGATTACCACTGGGGTGGCCGCTTTTCGATGAAGGCCTGCACACCCTCAAGCGCTGATTCGTCCATCATGTTGCAAGCCATGGTCTGAGCGGCGTCGGTATAGGCCGCAACTATGCCCTGTTCCAACTGGCGGTAG
>CAMDCY010000055.1 GCA_945890705.1 Hydrogenophaga intermedia
ATGGCCACGGCCGCTGACTGGATGTCGGCCGCTTCGTTCATCTCCATGGCCGGTCTGATCTCCAACATGGGCTACGGCGGCGCCGTGTTCTTGATGGGCTGGACCGGCGGTTACGTGTTGCTGGCCATGTTGCTCGCACCGTACCTGCGCAAGTTCGGCAAGTTCACCGTGCCCGAGTTCATTGGCGACCGCTTCTACTCGAAGACCGCCCGTAACATCGCCGTGGTCTGCTTGTTGGTTGCCTCGATCGTCTACATCATCGGTCAGATGACCGGCGTGGGCGTGACCTTCGCACGCTTCTTGGGCGTGTCGAGCGAGCAAGGCATCTACATCGGCATGGCCATTGTGTTTGCTTACGCTGTGTTCGGTGGCATGAAGGGCATCACCTACACCCAAGTCGCTCAGTACATCGTGCTGATCTGCGCTTATTTGGTGCCTGCCTTCTTCATCTCCTTGAACCTGACCGGCAACCCATTCCCTCAGTTGGGCCTGGGCTCTAACTACGTCGGTACCGACGTGTCCTTACTGTCCAAGCTGGACCAAGTGGTGACCGACCTGGGCTTTAGCCAGTACACAACCACGGCCGCTGGCTCCACGCTGAACATGTTCATGTACACCGTGTCCTTGATGATCGGTACCGCGGGTCTGCCCCACGTGATCGTTCGTTTCTTTACCGTGCCCAAAGTCGCTGATGCCCGCGCTTCCGCTGGCTGGGCTTTGGTCTTCATCGCTTTGCTTTACACGACCGCTCCTGCGGTGGGCGCCATGGCCAAGTTCAACCTGCACGCTACCGTTAACACGGCTGCTGTGACCGGTGGTGACTTGTACGCTGCTGATGCCAGCTTGCAGTACGAAGCCCGTCCCGACTGGATGAAGCGCTGGGAAAAAACTGGTCTGTTGAAGTTCGAAGACAAGAACGGTGACGGCCGCATCCAGTACTACAACTCTGCCACCAAGAACGAAGCCGCTAAAGCCAAGGCCGAAGCCGCTGGCTGGAAGGGCAACGAACTGACCGTCAACGCCGACATCATCGTGTTGGCCAACCCCGAAATCGCCTTGCTGCCCAACTGGGTGATCGCTTTGGTGGCTGCCGGTGGTTTGGCTGCTGCTTTGTCGACCGCTGCTGGTCTGTTGTTGGCCATCTCATCGGCCGTGTCGCACGACCTGATCAAGGGCGCCATCAAGCCCGACATCAGCGAAAAAGGCGAACTCATGGCCGGTAAGATCGCCATGGCGGGTGCCATTTTCTTGGCAGGCTATTTGGGTCTGAACCCACCCGGCTTTGCGGCCGGTACCGTGGCCTTGGCCTTCGGTATTGCAGCTTCGACCATCTTCCCCGCGTTGATGATGGGTATTTTCAGCAAGACCATCACCGACAAAGGTGCCAGCGCCGGTATGTTGGCTGGTTTGGCTGTGACCCTGTTCTATGTGTTCGCACACAAAGGCATCTTCTTCGTCAAGGGCACCGAGTACCTGGACCTGATCGGTGGCGCCAACTCGTTCTTCACCATCACCCCCGAAGCCTTTGGCACCGTGGGCGCGATCGTGAACTTCGCTGTGGCTTACCTGGTCAGCAAGATGGGCGCTCCTGTGCCACAACACATCCAGACCTTGGTGGAATCTGTGCGCGTGCCCAAAGGCGCCGGCGCAGCCTCTGCTGGTCACTGAGATGACGCTTCGGTCGGTGCGGTGAAAACCGCTCCGGTCTGAAACGCAAAAGCCCCGTCAGGCAACTGACGGGGCTTTTTTATGAGTGACAATAAGGCTACAAAAACAAGGATACGCCATGGACGTGATGATTCAAGTGCCAATTTTCGATTGGTTCTTTTTGTTGGCCCTTTTCCCCATTGCTTTTTTCTGGACTCGGCGTGCGTACCGCATCCTGATCAAACGTGATTTTTCCGAGGTGGCCCTGAAAAAAGGCTTGCCGCCTTCGGACCCTGAGCGCTATGCGCACTACGAATTCGTGATCAACTTTGTGCCGGCCATCGTGTTGATTGCCGTGTTGATCTCGTCCTTTTTGCCCCTCTTGTGGATGTTCGTGGATGTGAACCTCGACCTCGACGCTTTCATCCTCGACCGAGACGCCCGCCTTCAATACGCTGGTGTGACCATCTGGCTCAAGGTGTTTGCCTCATTTGCTTTGAGCCGCCACGCCCATGGGGGCATTGCGGCCTTGGGCAAAAAGAAACCCCCGCAAGACCCCCAGCCCTGAATCAATACACCAGCTGATCGGGACGGATGTCCTGCAAGATGGTGGTGGCGATTTCCTCGATCGACTTGGTGGTCGTGGACAGCCAACGAATGCCCTCGCGGCGCATCATGGCCTCGGCCGAGGCTACCTCTTCGCGGCAATTGGCCAAGCTGGCGTATTTGGAGTTGGGGCGGCGTTCGTGACGGATCTCGCTCAAGCGTTCGGGCGCGATGGTCAAGCCAAAAATCTTCTTGCGGTGCGGCGCCAAGGCTGGCGGCAGTTGGTGGCGTTCAAAATCTTCAGGAATCAGCGGGTAATTCGACGCTTTGAGGCCGTACTGCATGGCCAAATACAAAGAGGTGGGAGTTTTGCCACTGCGGCTCACGCCCACCAAGATCACGTCCGAGCTGGCCAAGTCGCGGTTGCTTTGACCGTCGTCGTGTGCCAGTGAGAAGTTGATGGCCTCGATGCGGTCGTTGTAGGCCTTGCTTTTGGAGGCGTCCGAGAAGCGACCCACCCGGTGGTTGGACTTGATGCCCAGCTCGACCTCCAAGGGCTCCACGAAGGTGCCGAACATGTCCATGAGCATGCCTTCGTCGCAATGCGTTCGCAGCACCGCCAAGACCTCCATGTTCACGATGGTGGAGAACACCAACGGGCGCTTGCCTTCCAGCTCCGCGGTGTGCTTGATCTGGCGAACGGCTTGATGGGCCTTGTCGGCCGTGTCCACAAAAGGCATGCGCACGTGGCGAAATTGGGTTTCGAACTGGGCCAAGATGGCATTACCAAAGGTCTCGGCGGTGATGCCGGTGCCGTCAGAGATGAAGAAAACCGTGCGGTTGGGCATGAACAAGCCTCTAATAGTGGTCGGAGTATCCACTTTACAATATTGGGTTGATTTCCAAGCCCCTGTTGGACCCGATCCCCCAGACCAAGAACACCCATGGGACGGTCGTCAGACAGGCGCTCAAACGGTTGTTTAACTTCAGCGGAGCTTCTCCATGTCTCAACTCTTCAGCCCGACGGCTTTGGTCGTCCCCTTCGAACAGCTCAGGATGAGCGATGTCGAGTCGGTTGGCGGTAAAAACGCCAGCTTGGGCGAGATGATTTCTCAACTCCCCAGTGGCGTCAAAGTCCCCACCGGTTTTGCCACCACGGCACACGCGTTTCGACAGTTTTTGCAGCACGACGGCCTGACCGCGCGCATCAACGCCGAACTCGACGCCTTGGACACCGAAGATGTGCGCGCCTTGGCCGTGGTCGGTGCGCGCATCCGCGCCATGGTCGAAGCCCAGCCCTTTCCGGTCGACCTGGAAAAAGCCATCCGTGAAGCCTTCATCACCCTGTGCGGGGGCAACGACAAAGCCTCGTTCGCCGTGCGCTCCTCGGCCACCGCCGAAGACTTGCCCGATGCGTCCTTCGCCGGTCAGCAAGAAACCTTCCTGAACGTGGTCGGCATCGACGACGTGTTGCACAAGATGAAAGAGGTGTTTGCCTCGCTGTACAACGACCGCGCCATCAGCTACCGCGTGCACAAGGGCTTTGCCCACGCCGACGTGGCTTTGTCTGCCGGTGTGCAGCGCATGGTGCGTTCCGACCTGGGTGCGGCCGGTGTGATGTTCACCATCGACACCGAGAGCGGTTTTGAAGACGTGGTCTTCATCACCTCGAGCTACGGCTTGGGCGAGACCGTGGTGCAGGGTGCGGTGAACCCCGACGAGTTTTATGTGCACAAGCCCATGCTCAAGGCTGGCAAGCGCGCACTCATCCGCCGCAACCTGGGCTCCAAGTTGATCCAGATGGTGTTCGCCACCCCGGCCGAAAAAGCCGCTACGGGCAAATTGGTCAACACCATCGACGTGCCCACCGAGCAGCGCAACCGCTACTCGCTGACCGACGCCGACGTCGAGCAGTTGGCCCAATACGCGTTGGTCATTGAGCAGCACTACGGCCGCCCCATGGACATCGAGTGGGGCAAAGACGGCACCGACGGCCAGCTCTACATCTTGCAAGCGCGCCCCGAGACGGTGAAGAGCCAAGCCCAAGGCAAGGCTGAGCTGCGCTACAATCTCAAGGGCACCAGCCAGGTGCTCAGTGAAGGCCGTGCCATTGGTCAAAAAATCGGCGCCGGTCCGGTGCGTTTGGTGCAGCACATCAGCGAGATGGACAAGGTCCAGCCCGGTGACGTCTTGGTCACCGACATGACCGACCCCAACTGGGAACCCGTGATGAAGCGCGCCAGCGCCATCGTCACCAACCGCGGCGGTCGCACCTGCCACGCCGCCATCATCGCGCGCGAACTCGGCATTCCCGCCGTCGTCGGTTGTGGCGACGCCACCGAGCACCTCAAAGACGGCACCATCGTGACCGTGAGCTGCGCCGAAGGCGACACCGGCCGCATTTACGACGGTTTGCTCGAGACCGAGGTCACCGAAGTGCAGCGCGGCGAGATGCCCCCGGTGGACGTCAAGATCATGATGAACGTGGGCAACCCCCAGCTGGCCTTTGACTTCGCCCAAGTGCCCAACAGTGGCGTGGGCTTGGCCCGTTTGGAGTTCATCATCAACAACAACATCGGTGTGCACCCCAAGGCCATCTTGGACTACCCCAACATTGACGCCGACCTGAAGAAGGCCGTGGAATCGGTGGCCCGCGGTCACGCATCGCCCCGCGCTTTCTACGTCGACAAGGTCGCCGAAGGCGTGGCCACGATCGCTGCGGCCTTCTGGCCCAAGCCCGTGATCGTGCGTTTGTCCGACTTCAAGAGCAACGAGTACCGCAAGCTCGTGGGCGGCAGCCGCTACGAGCCGGAAGAAGAGAACCCCATGCTGGGCTTCCGCGGTGCCGCACGATACGTCAGTGAAGAGTTCCGCGAAGCTTTTGCCATGGAGTGCGACGCCTTGAAGCGCGTGCGCGAAGACATGGGCTTGACCAATGTGCAAGTGATGGTGCCCTTCGTGCGCACTTTGGCCCAAGCCAAGCGCGTGACCGAGTTGCTCGCCGACAAAGGCCTCAAGCGCGGCGAAAACGACTTGAAGCTGATCATGATGTGCGAGATCCCCAGCAACGCCGTCTTGGCCAACGACTTCTTGCAGTACTTCGACGGTTTCTCGATCGGCTCCAACGACCTGACCCAGCTGACCTTGGGCTTGGACCGCGATTCCGGTTTGGAACTCTTGGCACAGGACTTCGATGAACGTGACCCCGCCGTCAAGGCCTTGTTGAGCATGGCGATTGCCGCCTGCAAGGCGCAGGGTAAGTACGTCGGCATCTGTGGCCAAGGCCCCAGCGACCACCCCGACTTCGCTCAGTGGTTGCAAGCCGAAGGCATCAGCTCGATCTCGCTCAACCCCGACTCGGTGATCGACACCTGGCAGCTGCTGGCCAAAACCCAGCGCTGATCATTCGTTGAACAAGGAAAAGCCGAGCCTCGTGCTCGGCTTTTTTGTGCGCGCCGCTTGCGTAAGACGTGGGTAAGAGCCCGGGGCACAATGGACCGATCAGCGCCGCTGCAGAATGGCGTTACCACCACAGGAGATGCTCGTGTTCCATGGCCTCGGCGCGCAACGGTTGGTGGCCCTGTTCTTTCTGGGCTGGGCTCTGCTGAGTTTTCCCTTGTTGGCTTTGTGGGACCACGATCTCTTGGTTGTCGGCTTGCCCCTGTTTCCTTTGGCTTTGTTTGTCGTGTGGTTCCTGTTGATCATCGCCGTGGCTTGGGTGGTGGAGCGCACCCCCGAGTCCCACCACGACCCTGCCCAAGACTGAAAGCCCCATGCTCTCCGTTCCCTTGGTCCTTGGCGTTTCGTTCGCCTACTTGCTGGCGCTGTTTGCCGTGGCGCATTGGGCCGATGGTCGTGCGGCCCAAGGCCGTTCGGTGATTTCCAGTGCTTGGGTTTACGCCTTGTCGATGGCGGTGTATTGCACGGCTTGGACGTACTTTGGCAGCGTGGGCCGCGCTGCGAGTTCGGGCGTTTGGTTTTTGCCCATTTACCTAGGACCCATGCTGGCCATGGTCTTAGCGTGGATGGTGGTGCGCAAGATGATCCGCATCGCCAAGACCTACCGCATCACGTCGATTGCCGACTTCATCGCCAGCCGCTACGGCAAGAGCCCGCTGCTCGCGGGCTTGGTCACGCTCATCACCGTGGTGGGCATCGTGCCCTACATTGCTTTGCAGCTCAAGGGCATTTCCAGTGCGTTTGCGGTGATGACGTCCCCATTGGGTTCACCCGCCGTGCAAGCCGCGCAGTGGTGGAACGACAGCACCTTGTATTTGGCCTTGGCCTTGGCCGGTTTCACCATCGTGTTTGGCGCACGGCACTTGGATAGCACCGAGCGCCACGAAGGCATGGTGGCGGCGATTGCTTTCGAGTCGGTGGTCAAGCTGGTGGCCTTCATGGCGGTGGGCGTGTTCGTGACCTATGTGCTGTTCGACGGCGCGGCCGATTTGTTCGCCCAAGCCCACGCCATCGACAGCCTGCGCCAACTCATGCAGTTTGGACAAGGACAACCCTTTGCGTATGCGCAGTGGTTCTCACTGATTGTGCTGGCCATGTTGTCGGTGATTTTTTTGCCGCGTCAATTCCAAGTGATGGTGGTGGAGAACGTGGATGAGCGCCACCTCAAGCGCGCGGTGTGGGTGTTCCCGCTGTATTTGTTTTTGATCAACCTGTTCGTCTTGCCCATTGCGCTGGGGGGCTTGATGGTCTTTGGTCCGGGCAACATGAACCCCGAGACCTTTGTGTTGTCGCTGCCCTTGGCCGAGGGCTACACCGCCTTGGCTTTGCTGGCTTTCATTGGTGGCTTGTCGGCGGCCACTGGCATGGTGATTGTGGAATCGATCGCTGTCTCCACCATGGTGTGCAACGACTTGGTCATGCCTTGGTTGTTGCGAACCAAGCGCTTTGGCGCGAGCGCCAGCGGCAACCTCAGCGCACTGTTGTTGGGCATTCGGCGCACGGCCATTTTGGGCATCATGTTGCTCGGCTACGTGTATTTTTATTTGGCGGGCGAGGCCTATGCCTTGGTGAGCATCGGCTTGATCAGTTTCGCCGCCGTGGCGCAGTTCGCTCCGGCCATGCTGGGTGGCATGTATTGGAAGGGCGGTACGCAGCGCGGTGCCTTGGCCGGTCTACTGGTGGGTTTTGCGTTTTGGGCCTACACCCTCATGCTGCCCTCGCTGGCCAAATCGGGCTGGTTCCCGATCGGGTTTTTGCAAGACGGCCCCTTTGGCTGGGCATGGCTCAAGCCGGAGGCTTTTCTGGGGCTTTCGGGTTTGGACAACCTCACGCACTCCATGGTGTGGAGCCTGATGCTCAACATCGCAGCCTATGTGGGCGTGTCCTTGTGGCGATCGCCCACGGCGGTGGAGACCAGCCAAGCCTTGTTGTTTGTCGACGTGTTCAACCGCAACGCGGGTGTCCGCCCGGTGTTTTGGCAGGGCCGAGCGCAAGTGGCCGATCTGTTGCCCCTGGTGGCGCGGTTTTTGGGCCAAGACAAAGCCGTGCAAAGCTTTGAGCGCTACGCCCAACAAGTCGGCGCGGCGCGCGTGCAAGACATCCCCGCCGATGCGCGTTTGGTGCAGTTCGTTGAAACCCAACTCGCGGGCGCCATTGGCAGTGCATCGGCGCGCATCATGGTGGCCTCGGTGGTCGAAGAAGAGGCGTTGGACTTGGACGACGTCATGCGCATCTTGGACGAGGCCTCGCAGTTGCGGGCCTATTCGCATGCCTTAGAAGACAAGTCGCGTTCGCTGGAGCGGGCTACCCGAGAGCTGCAAGAAGCCAACGAACAGCTCAAAAGCTTGGACCGAATGAAGGACGACTTCATGTCCTCGGTCACCCACGAGTTGCGCACGCCCTTGACCTCCATTCGCGCCTTGTCTGAGCTCATGCGCGACGACCCCGACATGGACTTGGCGCAGCGCCAGCACTTCATGACCCTCATCGTGAGCGAGGCCGAGCGCTTGAGCCGATTGGTCAACCAGGTGCTGGACATGGCCAAGATCGAAGCCGGTCACGCTGAGTGGCACAACAGCCCGGTGGACATGCCCGAACTTTTGTCGCAAGCGCTGCAAACCATGCAAGAGACCTTCCGCGAGCGTGGCGTGCAGCTTCGCTTGGATGCGCAGCCCACGCCCACGGTCATGGCCGATGCCGACCGCATCACCCAGGTGGTGATCAACCTCTTGTCCAATGCCGTGAAATTCGCGCCCCGGCAAACCGGTGTGGTGGACGTGCGATTGCGCGCGGCGCAGGGCGGTGTGACGGTCGAGGTGCAAGACAATGGCCCCGGCATCGCGCCCGACCAACAAGACATGGTGTTTGAGAAATTCCGTCAGGTCGGTGACGAGGCCTATCGCCCCGGCGGCACTGGCTTGGGCTTGCCCATCAGCCGGCAAATCGTTGAACACTTTGGCGGGCGCATGTGGCTGACGTCTACGCTCGGTCAAGGCGCTTGCTTGGCTTTTTATTTGCCGCACCAGCCTGAACCCCTTGGGCCGGTTCGGGCATGATGCACACGACAGGGACTGCACACATGACACACACGATTTTGATCGCCGACGACGAGCCCAATATTTTGATTTCGCTCGAATTTTTAATGAAGCGCGAAGGCTACAACGTGATCTTGGCGCGCGACGGCCAAGAGGCCATCGACGCCATCGTCAAACACCTGCCCGACTTGGTCTTGCTCGATGTGATGATGCCCATCAAGACCGGGTTTGAGGTGTGCTTTGAGGTGCGGGCCCACAACGACACGGTGTGCCAAACCCGCATCCTCATGCTCACCGCCAAAGGCCGAGACACCGACGTGGCCAAGGGCTTGGCCTTGGGCGCCAATGCCTACATGACCAAACCGTTCTCGACCAAAGACCTGGTCAACAAGGTGCAGGCGATGCTGGAGAAGCGGGCATGAAACCTCGGGTCGAGCCGCGCGCGGTCTTAGCCGCTGCCCTGGTGGGGCTGTCGGTCTTGCTCTTCCTGGGCTTGGCCGCGGGCTTGCTGGGGTCGACCTTGAACGATGCCGAGCGACAGGCTTGGTCGCAGGGGTGGGGTGCGGTGTTGGGCGGCCGTTGGCCGCTGCTGGTCTTGCTTTGGTTGGGGTTCGTGGTGGTTGCCGCGGTCCTGGCGCAGCGGCTGTGGAGCCATTACGTGCAACCCCTGGCGCACATGGTTGATGGCGTGGACGTGTTGCTCAACACCGATGTGGTCAAGCCGGTCGTACCCAAAGGTGCGCCCGAGCACCGGGTCTTGGCCGATCGCATCAACCAGTTGCTGGAGCAACGCGAGCGTTTGCGTCAAGACATGGACGAGCGCGTGCGCCAAGTCAGCCAAGGCATTGAGCAAGAGCGCAGCCGCTTGGCCGCGTTGATGTCCGAACTCACGCAAAGTGTGGTGGTGTGCAATTTGGATGGCCGCATCTTGCTCTACAACAACCAAGCGCGTTTGCAGAGCCGCGCTTTGTCGGGTGCGGTGGGCGGTGGCGTGGAGTTGATGGGCTTGGGTCGCTCCATCTACGGCGTGTTCGACCGTAAGTTGGTGGCACACGCGTTGGAGAACATCCAAGAGCGCATGTCACGGGGTGCGGCCTCACCGTCGGCGCAGTTCGTCACCACCACCGCTGCGGGGCAGTTGCTGCGCGTGCAAATGGCCCCGGTGCGCGCTGTGGAGCCTCACAGCTCGCTCAGCGGCTTTGTGCTGATGATGGAGAACATCACACGCGACTTTCAGAGCGAGTCGGCGCGCGACCAGGTGCTCACCACCTTGACCGAGGGCAGTCGATCGTCGCTGGCCAACATGCAAGCGGCCTTGGACATGCTGGACTTTGACGATCTCGACCCGGCCATGCGCAGCCGTTTTCTGGGGGTGATTGGCGAAGAGACCCGGCGCATGAGCCAGCGCTTGGCCGATTTGGAAACCGGCACCACGGCCGACCTCAAAACGCGTTGGCCCATGGAGGACATGCTCGGCGCCGACTTGCTCAAAGCCGCCTTGCGCCAAATGCAGTCGCAACTCCCGGTGCCCATCAGCCTGGCCGAGGTCGACGCTGGCGTGTGGCTCAAGGTCGAGAGTTTTTCCTTGCTGCAAGCGCTGTCGTACTTGGCGGCCCGCCTGGTCGATGAATTCGACGTCAAGTTTTTGCAACTGCGTTTGAGCCCCGCGACCTTGCACAGCCACGAAGGGCGCAAGGCCCACCTGGACTTGATTTGGAGCGGCCAGGCCATGAGCACCGAGACGGTGATGAGCTGGGAGCTCGACGCCATGCGCCAAGGCACCGACGGCAGCCTGTTGTCGGTGCGCGATGTGGTGGAGCGCCACGGCGGCGCGTTCTGGTTTGAGCGCGAACGCACGCGCCACCAAGCGTTCTTTCGTTTGTTGTTGCCTTTGGCCAACCCCCAAGAGCAGCTCGATGCCGCAACCTTTGTTCGTAACGACAGCCGCCCCGAGTTTTACGACTTCGACCTGTTCCAGACCACGGCGCAGTCGCGCGAGCTCGACGACCGCTTGCTCACCGAGTTGACCTACACCGTTTTTGACACCGAGACCACGGGTTTGAACCCGTCGCAGGGCGACGAAATCATCCAAATGGGGGCCACTCGCATCGTCAACGGCAAGCTCTTGAGTCAAGAGTGCTTTGACCAGTTGGTGGACCCACAGCGCAGCATCCCTGCGGCCACCATCCCCATCCATGGCATCGAGCCGCACATGGTGGCCGGCAAACCCAAGATTGCGCAGGTCTTGCCTTCCTTTCACGGGTTCGCGCAAGACACCGTGCTGGTGGCCCACAACGCGGCGTTTGACATGCGGTTTTTGCAGCTCAAAGAAAAAAGCACCGGGGTGGTGTTCGATCAGCCGGTGCTCGATACCTTGTTGCTGTCGGCGGTGGTGCACCCCAACCAAGAGTCCCACCGATTGGAGGCCATCGCCGAGCGCTTCAATGTGACCGTGATGGGGCGGCACACGGCCATGGGAGACGCCATGGTCACGGCCGAGGTCTTCCTCAAGCTCATTCCCTTGTTGGGCGAGAAAGGCATCCGCACCTTGGGCCAGGCGCGCGAGGCGGCTCAAAAAACCTATTACGCGCGCCTAAAGTACTGAGGCTTCAGAAGCGACCGGCTTGGTAGCGTTGTCCCAAGATGTTCTGAAGCGACTCCACCACGCGAAACGCGTCTTTGAGCTGCGTGCGCTCGAAGTTGGAAATCTCCACCGGGTGCAAGAAGTTGTCGGGTTTTCGTCCCTGCAGCATTTGCCGCGCTTGGTGCTGGATGCGCACGCAAGCCAAAAATTCCAAAGCATCGCGCAGATCGCGCGCGCTTTGTTCGCTGATGGCACCGCTGGCGGCCGCGCTTTCCAAACGATCGTGCGTGTTGACCGCGGTGTCGCCACCGGCCAAGGCGTAGACACGGGCCAAATCCACGATGGGCACGATGCCATTGTGCTTAAGGTCGATGGTGCCTCGGTTGGCTCCGCTGCGGATGGTGCTCAGTCCATTGAACCAATTCAGGGGAGGGCGGTGGGTGAGGGCGTTGCCCACCATGTGGGCTAAGAAAATGCTGTTGCCTTGCGTGCGCTGCAAAACTTCGCGGTGGAGGTCCTCTGCCATGGCCATGTTGCCGTGGATGGCGCGCCAGTCGAACCACACACAGGTGAGCATGAGCGACTTGGGGTCGGGTTGTGAGGTCCAACGGGCGAACAGGTCGAGCCACTGCTGGCGTGGCAAGCGCCAAGTGGGCGTCATGGCCATCATCTCGCCGGGGCAGTGGATGTAGCCACAGGCGTCCAAGCCGTCGCAGACAAAGGTCGCCAAGGCTTTGAAGTACTCGCCATGCTGGGCTTCGTCGTAGCGGTCGTCGAGCACCAGGCAGTTGTCTTGGTCGGTCTTGGCGGTTTGTTCGCTGCGGGCTTGCGAGCC
>CAMDCY010000056.1 GCA_945890705.1 Hydrogenophaga intermedia
GCCTTGGCCAAAGCCAGTCGCAGGGCCAGGTCGGCCGGTTTCTCTTGAGGGAGAGGGGTCTCGTCGACCTCGGGGCGCTCGACCGTGAAAGGCAGGCGCAAGCGGCTGAGCAGTTCGCGGCGGTAAACGGAGGTGGAGCCCAAGATCAATGGGCGGGAGGTGGCGGGCGCGTTCATGGGCCGTATTGTGTCTGCAAACTGGGGGCTGATTTACACTGCCGGCATGCAAGCGTTGACCCCCACCGATCCCACCAGCGTGTGGAACCCCAAAAGCCTCGACGTGCGTGCCTTTACCCAGGCCGGCGCGGTGATGATCCAAGACACACCGCTGGCCGACTTTGATCGCTTGGCCGAAGAGGCCTTGGACGGGGATTGGGGTCATGTGCGCTGGCGCATCCAAGGTGAGGTTCGGCCTGCCTTGGGCGAGGGCAAGCCCACCCACTGGCTGCACGTGACGGCCCAAGCGGCCTTGGGTTTGACCTGTCAACGGTGCTTGACCTGCGTGCTCAGCCCTCTGTTGGTGGACCGTTGGTTCCGTTTTGTGGCCACCGAAACCCAGGCTGCCGAAGAAGACGATGGGTGCGAAGAAGATGTCTTGGCGTGGGAGCCGCGTCCAGATGTGCTGTTGCTGATTGAAGACGAATTGCTGATGGCCATGCCCTTGGTGCCCATGCACGACAGCTGCCCAAGCCCGATCGCCGTGGCCCAGCAGGATGACCCAGCGGTGCCGGATGAGCGTCCACACCCGTTTGCGGCCCTGGCCCAGCTCAAAACAAGGCGTTGAGACCCAAAGTTGAACAGTGACCACAAGTCGCTCCGTTCGGGCTATAATCTCAGGCTTTGCGCCAGTGACGATTTCACGGGTCCGGCGCGCAGGATGTTTTTCGTCGTTGGGTCTTTGGCCCAATGTGCTGTTTTTTTACCCGAATCCAGGAGCCGACCATGGCCGTTCAGCAAAACAAAAAGTCCCCTTCCAAGCGCGGCATGCACCGTTCGCACAACGCCTTGACCACCCCAGGTACCGCCGTGGAGCCCACCACCGGTGAAGTTCACCTGCGCCACCACATCAGCCCCAACGGCTTTTACCGTGGTCGTCAGGTGCTGAAGAACAAATCCGAAGCCTAATGGCCCGAACAGACCAACAGCGGTGGCGCCTCGGTGCGGCCGCTTGGGGGTTTGTTCCTTGGGAAATGCCCGCTGCCCGCGGGCATTTTTGTTTTGACTTCGAGCCTGATGGGCCACTTTGTAGGGTGTTGAGATGATCACCGTTGCAGTCGATTGCATGGGCGGGGATGTGGGGCCAGCGGCCACCATGCCCGCATGCGAGGCATTTTTATCTCGCCACCCGCAGGCCCGGCTGATCTTGGTCGGCTTGCCCGGGTTGGCTCAAACCTACCCGGCTTTGGCCCAGCACGAGCGTTGTACTTGGGTGCAGGCCAGCGAGGTGGTGTCGATGGACGACCCGGTGGAAACCGCGCTGCGCAAGAAAAAAGACTCTTCCATGCGCGTGGCCATCACCCAAGTCAAAGACGGCTTGGCCGATGTGGCGGTCTCGGCGGGCAACACGGGTGCCTTGATGGCGATTGCCCGCTACGTGCTCAAAACCTTGGACGGCATCGACCGCCCCGCGATTGCGTCGCAATTGCCCAACGCCAAAGGTGGGGGCACCACCGTACTCGACTTGGGCGCCAATGTGGACTGCACGGCTGAGCACCTGTTGCAATTTGCCGTCATGGGCTCGGCCCTGGTGGTGGCGATTTCGGGCAAACCAGCGCCTTCGGTGGGTCTCCTCAACATTGGCGAGGAGGTCATCAAAGGCAATGAAACCATCAAAAAAGCCGGCATTTTGTTGAGAAATGCAGCCAAGTCGGGCGATTTGAATTTTTATGGCAACGTCGAAGGCAACGATATTTTTGCTGGCACGGTCGACATCGTGGTGTGCGATGGTTTTGTGGGCAACGTGGCCCTGAAAACCAGCGAGGGGCTTGCGGGCATGATCAGCGGCTTCATGAAGCAAGAGTTTTCTCGTAATATTTTCACCAAAATGGGGGCTTTAGCCGCTTATCCAGTGTTATCTGCATTTAAAAAGCGCGTGGACCACCGCCGTTACAACGGTGCGGCTTTGTTGGGTTTGCGCGGTTTGGTGTTCAAGAGCCACGGTTCGGCCGACGCGTTTGCGTTCGAGACCGCCTTGGGTCGGGCTTATGATGCAGCACACAACCAATTGCTGAGCAATGTGCGCGAGCGCATCGCTCATGCCGAACCTTTGATTGCGGCGGCCATGGCCGAAGCCTCAGCGCCGGCCACCGCTTGAACTCGACCCTAGCGTATCGCCCATGACCATCTACGCCCGCATCACCGGCACGGGGAGTTGTTTGCCCGCCCATCGCTTGAGCAACCAAGACTTGGTTGATCGATTGGCAACACAAGGCATCGAGACCAGCGACAACTGGATCGTCGAGCGCACCGGCATCAGAGCCCGTCACTTCGCCGCCGATGGCGAGTTCTCCAGCGACTTGGCCGCCCAAGCTTGCCGCCAGGCCATGCAAGCCGCCGGAGCTGCCCCCGCGGAGATCGACCTGATCATCGTGGCCACGTCCACTCCCGACATGGTCTTCCCGTCCACCGCCGCCTTGTTGCAGCACAAGCTGGGCATCAGCGGATGCCCCGTGTTCGACGTGCAAGCGGTTTGTAGCGGTTTTGTGTACGCCCTGACCGTGGCCAACGCCATGATCCAAAACGGCAGCGCGCGCAAAGCCTTGGTGGTCGGTGCCGAGGTGTTTTCCCGGATCTTGGATTTCAACGATCGCACGACCTGCGTGTTGTTCGGTGACGGCGCGGGTGCGGTGGTCTTGGAGGCCAGCGAAACGCCTGGCATCTTGGCCAGCGACTTGCACGCCGACGGCCAGTATTCGGGCATTTTGTGTGTGCCCGGCCACGTCAACGGCGGTCAGATCAGCGGCGACCCGACCCTCAAGATGGACGGTCAAGCGGTGTTCAAGCTGGCCGTGGGCGTGCTGGAAGACGCCGCCCGTGCGGTCTTGCTCAAAGCGGGCAAAACCGAGGCCGACATCGATTGGCTCATTCCCCACCAAGCCAACATACGCATCATGCAAAGCACGGCGCGTAAGCTCAAGCTGCCCATGGACAAGGTGGTGGTGACGGTGGACCAGCACGGCAACACCTCGGCCGCCTCGATTCCTTTGGCCTTGGACTGCGCGGTGCGCGATGGTCGCATCCAACCGGGTCAGACCCTCATGCTCGAAGGTGTGGGTGGTGGATTCACTTGGGGTGCGGTTTTGTTGAATTTTTAAGAGAGCGTTTCCCGTGAGCACTTCCATGAACCACGTTGCTTTTGTTTTCCCCGGTCAAGGCTCCCAATCGGTGGGCATGCTCGACGCTTGGGGGGATCACCCGGTGGTGGCGCAAACCCTGCAAGAAGCCTCCGATGCTTTGCATGAAGACGTTGCCAAGCTGATCCACGAAGGTCCCAAAGAAGCTTTGGCCCTGACCACCAACACCCAGCCCGTGATGCTGGTCGCGGCCGTGGCCGCTTGGCGCGTCTGGCGCGCCGAGGGCGGCGCTTTGCCCATGGCTGTGGCGGGTCACTCCTTGGGTGAGTACTCCGCTTTGGTAGCGGCCGAGGTCTTGACCCTGAGCCAGGCTGCGCCTTTGGTGCGCCTGCGCGCCGCGGCCATGCAGGCGGCCGTGCCCGTGGGCACTGGCGCGATGGCGGCGATTTTGGGTTTGGACACGGCGGCCGTGGTCGCCGGCTGTGCCCAAGCGCAAGCCACGTTTGAGCCCGGCAGTGCCGAGGTGGTCGAGGCGGTGAACTTCAACGATCCCGGTCAAACCGTGATCGCTGGCAGTAAAGCCGCTGTGGACAAAGCCTGCGAGATGCTCAAGGCCGCTGGCGCCAAGCGCGCCTTGCCTTTACCGGTGTCCGCTCCGTTCCACTCCAGCCTGATGAAGCCCGCGGCCGAACAGCTCAAACTGGCCTTGGCCGAAACCGTGTTGGCCACGCCCACCATGCCCGTGGTCAACAACATCGATGTGGCGGTGCAAACCGATGCCGATGCGATTCGCAACGCTTTGTACCGACAAGCCTTTGGCCCTGTTCGTTGGGTCGAGTGTGTCAAGGCCATGCAAGACCGGGGTGCGAACCTCTTGGTGGAGTGCGGCCCTGGCAAGGTGCTCGCGGGCATGGCCAAGCGCATCGACCCCGCCCTGAACGGCGCGCCCCTGTTCGATCCCGCCAGCCTCGCCGAAGTCAAAGCCTTGCTGGCTGCATAAACGAAAGTATTCGCATGTCTGAAACAAAATTGTCGGCCTCAGTGGCCTTGGTGACCGGTGCCTCGCGCGGTATTGGCGCGGCCATTGCCCAAGGTTTGGCCGCCCAAGGCTTCATCGTCATCGGCACCGCCACCAGTGACGACGGCGCCAGCAAAATCAGCACCGCTTTGGCCGGTGCGCCTGCGGGCAGCCGCGGGGCCTGTTTGGACGTCAACGACGTGGCTCAAGCCCAAGCCCTGATGGACGAGATTGTGGGTGCCCATGGCGGCTTGCAGGTCTTGGTCAACAACGCGGGCATCACCCGGGACATGCTGGCCATGCGCCTCAAAGACGAAGACTGGGACGCCGTGCTCGACACCAACCTCAAGGCGGTCTTTCGCATGAGCCGCGCCGCCATCAAACCCATGATGAAACAGCGTTACGGCCGCATCATCAGCATCACCAGCGTGGTGGGCGCCTCGGGCAACCCCGGGCAAGCCAACTACGCGGCGGCCAAAGCCGGCGTGGCCGGCATGACCCGCGCTTTGGCGCGTGAGTTGGGCAGCCGAAACATCACCGTCAACTGCGTGGCCCCCGGTTTCATTGAAACCGACATGACCGCGTCGTTGGCCGAAGAGCAACAAAAGGCTTTGTTGGGGCAAATTCCCTTGGGCCATTTGGGTAAACCCGCCGACATCGCCCATGCTGTGGCATTTTTGGCCAGTCCACTGGCGGGTTACATCACCGGACAAGAACTGCACGTCAACGGCGGCATGTTCATGGCCTAATGTAAAATAACAGTCTGTAATTTCAACCACCCTCAGAGGGATCTATGAGCGATATCGAAGCACGTGTGAAGAAAATCATTGCCGAACAACTCGGCGTTGAAGAGAGCCAAGTCACCAAGGAAAAAGCCTTCGTGGCCGACTTGGGCGCTGACTCCTTGGACACGGTGGAACTGGTCATGGCCTTGGAAGACGAATTCGGTATCGAAATCCCTGACGAAGACGCCGAGAAGATCACCACCGTTCAAAACGCCATCGACTACGCGATGGCCCACCAAAAAGCCTAATGGCCCCCGGCCGACCTCAGGCACCCTCGGGTGCTTTGAGGTGGCCACCATCACGCCACTCATCGCGTGGGAGTACACCAATGACCCGTCGTCGCGTTGTCGTGACCGGTCTGGGCTGCATCAGTCCCGTGGGCAACACGGTGACCGCCGCTTGGAACCAACTCTTGGCCGGCCAATCTGGCATCGGTCTGATCACCAAATTCGATGCCGAGGCTTTTTCTTGCAAGATCGCAGGTGAAGTCAAAGGTTTTGATGTGGAGTCTTACATCGGCGCCAAAGAAGCGCGCACGATGGACACCTTTATTCATTACGGTATCGCCGCCGCCCATCAGGCGGTGGTCGATGCTGGCTTACCCACGGGCGACGCATTGGGCGAGGAAGAGGCCACCCGCTTTGGCGTCATCATCGGCTCGGGCATTGGCGGCTTGCCGCTGATCGAAAACACCCACGCCGAATTGACCGCACGCGGTCCGCGCCGCATTTCGCCCTTCTTTGTACCGGCGTCCATCATCAACATGATCTCCGGTCATGTGTCGATGCGCTTTGGCTTCAAAGGCCCCAACTTGGCCATTGTCACGGCTTGCACCACCGGCTTGCACTGCATCGGTGAAGCCGCTCGCAAGATCGAGTACGGCGACGCCGACGTGATCGTCGCTGGCGGCGCCGAAGCCACCGTCTCGCCCTTGGGTGTGGGCGGCTTTGCCTCCATGCGCGCTTTGTCGACCCGCAACGACGACCCCGCAACCGCTTCGCGCCCTTGGGACAAAGACCGCGATGGTTTTGTGTTGGGCGAGGGCGCCGGCGTGATGGTCTTGGAAGAGTACGAACACGCCAAAGCGCGCGGTGCCAAAATTTACGCCGAACTCTCGGGGTATGGCATGAGCGCGGACGCCGGTCATATGACCGCGCCCAACATGGACGGCCCACGCCGCGCCATGGTCAATGCGCTCAAAAACGCGGGTGTTAATCCCGACCAAGTGGACTACCTCAACGCCCACGGCACCTCCACGCCGCTGGGTGATGTGAACGAAACCAACGCCATCAAGGCGGCCTTGGGCGATCACGCCCACCGCACCGTCGTCAACTCCACCAAATCCATGACCGGGCATTTGCTCGGCGGTGCGGGTGGCATTGAAAGCGTGTTCACGGTTTTGGCGGTGCACCACCAAAAGAGCCCACCGACCATCAACATCTTCAACCAAGATCCCGAGTGTGATCTGGACTACTGCGCCAACACCGCCCGCGACATGAAGATCGATGTGGCTGTCAAAAACAACTTCGGTTTTGGCGGCACCAACGGCACGCTGGTGTTTCGCTGCATTTAAGCCCAGCGAGTTCGATCCATGCACAAGGCCCCATCGGTGACATATCCGGTGGGGCCTTGTGTTTGGTACGGCCGTGTGCTTTGGGTGGCTTTGACGGTGGTGGCCTTGGCCGGTCTTGGCGTCGCAGCCTGGGGGAAAGAGCCCAGCGCCATGAGCCTTGCGGTGGCCCTGGGTGTTTGGCTGAGCGCATTGGGTGCCGTCGCGCTGCACCTGGCTCGGGTGCCCAAGGGGCAGTTGACGTGGCGTTGTGAGATCGCCGAGGGAACCGAGGGTGAGTGGGTTTGGCAGCCCGAGGTGGGACGAGCCGCTTTGGTATCGGTGTCCGTTGTGTGGCCAGGCAACCGCGTCTTGGGCCTGCGCCTATCGGACGGGCTTGGCCACACCCATTGGATCTGGGCGCAGGCCCAGCATGCTCCGCACGATTGGTTGGCCTTGCGTCGTGCTTTGATTTCATCCACCACCACTGCATGAGCGCTGAGGGCAGGTATATTCGGTGCCAATGACGCCGCCCGATGCCCCTGTTCGACCCCCGCCCAACAGCGACAGCTTACTGGTACAACGCTGCTTGGACGGCGACAAGCGGGCCTTTGATTTGTTGGTCATCAAGTACCAACGCCGGGTGGAGCGGCTCATCGGCCGCATGGTCAGGGACGTCGATGCCGTGCCCGACATCGCCCAAGAAACCTTCATTCGCGCTTACCGGGCTTTGCCGCAATACCGCGGAGATGCCCAGTTCTATACCTGGCTCTACCGCATCGCCGTGAACACCGCCAAAAAACGGCTGATGGTCTGGAAGCGGGACCCCTTGGTCTTTGCCCCAGACAAGGACGAAGAGGACGCCGATGAAACTTCCAGCGTTTGGCGGGAACCAAGGGGATACAGCGCTGATAACGAAACACCGGAAGCGGTGCTGGCCAGTCGTGAAATTGCCCAGGCAGTCAACGACGCCATGGCGGCATTGCCCGCCGATTTGCGCACCGCGATCGAGTTGCGCGAATTGGAGGGGATGAGCTATGAGGCCATTGCGCTGGCGCAAGGGTGCCCAATTGGGACCGTGCGGTCGAGGATTTTCCGGGCGCGTGAGGCTATTTCGGCACGCATCCAACCGATGTTAGAACATCAAACAGGCAAACGGTGGTGAAGATGAACGAAACCATGATGCAAACAGCACCCTGTGCGGCTGACATCGAAGCCGGTCACTGGCGCGAATGCCTGTCGGCGCTGGTCGATGGAGAGCTCAATGCGGACGAGGTCGATGGGTTGATGGCAGCCATTGAGCGCGACCCGCAGCTCCAAGCCGTGTGGGCCCGTTACCAAACCCTGGGTCCATTGGTGGCTCGCGCCCATGCCGCCTTGCCGCCAGAGCCAGCGGCCAACGACCCCGTGTTTTGGCGCCGTTGGGCGTTGGCGGCTTCTCTGGTGGCCATCAGTACCGTCACCTGGGGCCTGCTTGATCAGGCTGCACCGGACAGCACCACCTTGGCCCAAGGCCAAGGTGCCGTGTGGTTGTCGAGCGCCGCTGGCCCCATGATGCGCGACCCAGCGTTGGAAGAACTCTTGCAACAACACCGCGAATTGGGCGATGGCGGTGCCTTGCAAGTCAGCACCGGATTTTTGCGCAGTGCCACTTTGCACACAACGCCTTGATCACAGGATAAGCCATGCCCCACTTCACACAACGCACGCCCGCGACTGGTCGCTGGCGCTGGGCCCGCTGGGCCGCGGCTGGCTGTTGTTGCTGGGGCTTGTTGGCGGCACCGGCGGTGGCGGGGACGGTCGACGACTGGTTGTCGAAAACCCAAGAGGCCACCCGTGGTCGCGCCTACACCGGCACCTTGGTGGTGAGCGCTGGCGATGAGCTTTCGGTGTCCAAGGTGTGGCACGTGTGCGACCGGACCACACAGATGGAGCGGGTGGACAGCCTCTCGGGTCCTGCGCGCACCACCATCCGGCGCAACAGCGACGTCATCACCTTTGTGCACGACAAAAAAATCGCTTACACCGATCAACGCGAGGCCCTGGGTTTGTTGCCCATGCGCTGGCGCGCCAACGGCGAATCCTTGGATCGCCTTTACCGGTTGCGCGAGGCGGGCGTGCAGCGCGTGGCGGGCCACGACGCCAAGATCGTGGAGCTCCTGCCGCACGACGCATCTCGGTGGGGTTACCGCATTTGGACCGAGGCACAAACCGGCGTGGTCATCAAGCTGCAGACCTTGGATGGCCGTGGCGCGGTGCTCGAGCAGGTGGCCTATACGGAGTTGCACCTGGGGGCTGTGGTCAGCATGCAAGCTTTGGAGCAGCGCATGAAGAGCACGGAGGGCTACGTGGTCAAGCCGCGGGTCTTGAAAAAGAACACTTGGCCCTCATATATCAAAGCCAAGCCTGAGCCTGTGTTGGGGTTTTCTGCCCTGAGTTGCTATCAGCGCACCGAAACCGATACCCCAGCGTTGCCGGGCCGAGCGCACTGCGTGTTCACCGATGGCTTGGCTTCGGTGTCGGTGTTTGTGGAGCCTATGCGCGCCGATGCGCCCTTCACACCCACCCAAACCATGCGTGGTGCCACCCAAGTAGTGACCCAGGCCTTGGGGCCCTATTGGGTCAGCGCCATGGGCGAGGCACCGCCCGAGACCTTGCAACGTTTGTCCAAGCATTTGCTCCTTCAACCTTGATCTGATCGCCGCCATGATTGCAAAGTCCCTTATGCCCTCTCTGTTGTTTGTGACCACCCGCTTGCAGCCATCGCTGGCGCAAGCTTGCGCTGCGATGCTGTGCCTGGCGCTTTTGATTCCCGCGCCCAGGGCTTGGGCGCAGTCTGCTCCCTTGGTCAGCGGCTTGCCCGACTTCACTGGGCTGGTCGATGCGGTGGGTCCTTCGGTGGTCAACATCCGAACTTTGGAAAAGGCCAAGCCGAAGGCCGGTGGGGCCAACACGCCGGATGAGCAAATGCTCGAGTTTTTCCGTCGCTTTGGTATTCCCGTGCCCCCCGGTGCGGGCCCACGTTCGCCACGCCAAGCGCCACCGGACGAAGAAGCTCAGCCCAGCGGGGTGGGCTCTGGGTTTGTGCTGACCGCGGATGGTTTCATCATGACCAACGCCCATGTGATTGAGGGTGCTGACGAGCTCTTGGTGACCCTGCCCGATCAGCGCGAGTACAAGGCGCGTGTGATCGGTTCCGACAAACGCACCGATGTGGCGGTGGTCAAGGTCGAGGCGCTCGGTTTGTCGCCCGTGAAAATCGGCGATGTCAGCCGCTTGCGGGTGGGTGAGTGGGTGATGGCGATTGGTTCGCCCTTTGGGTTGGACAACACCGTCACGGCGGGCATCGTGAGCGCCAAGCAGCGAGACACGGGCGACTACTTGCCCTTCATTCAAACCGATGTCGCCATCAACCCTGGTAACTCAGGTGGTCCACTCATCAACATGCGCGGCGAGGTGGTGGGCATCAACAGCCAAATTTATTCGCGTTCGGGTGGCTTTCAGGGCATCTCCTTCGCCATCCCCATTGACGAAGCGGTGCGCGTCTCCGATCAGCTGCGCACGATCGGACGGGTGAGCCGTGGGCGCATCGGTGTGCAGTTCGAGCAGGTCAGCAAAGAGGCGGCCGAGTCAAATGGTTTGGGCCAGGTCCGTGGCGCACTCGTGCGCGGCGTGGAGCTCAACTCACCCGCGGCCAAAGCCGGTTTGGAGCCGGGCGACATCATCGTGAGCTTTGACGGCAAAGCCATTGAGCGCTCCGCCGATTTGAGACGATTGGTGGGCAACACCGCACCGGGCACGGCGAGTCGCATCACCATCTTCCGCCGTGGTGCCCAGCGCGAGCTGAGCATCACCGTGGCAGAGGTGGAGAGTGATGCTCCCCGCGCCGCGGCAGCGCCGCCGGCACCCGCGCCGAAGACCGTGGTGGTCAAAGGTTTGGGTCTGGGCTTGAGCAACCTGACTGAAGCACAGAAGAAAGCTTTGGCTGTGCCCGGTGGCGTGGTCGTGGTCAGTGTCGAGGGGCCTGCGGCACGCGCGGGCTTGCGTGAGGACGACGTCATCGTGTCGGTGGCCAACGAACAAATCAAAGACCTTCAATCGTTTCAAGCGTTCTTGGCCAAACTGGAACGGAACAAACCTTTGAGTGTGTTGTTTCGCCGTGGGGAGTGGGCCCAATACACCGTGATTCGACCAGAGCCCCGCTGAGCTTGGCCCCCCTAAAACCATCCATTTAAGACGGGTATTGGGATTTTTTAACCGATGGGGTGGTCATTTTGCGACAGGGCCGGTGCTGTGGGGTCTTTGATAAGCTGTGGATTGTTAGTAAACACTCACACCGTTAATTTTTCATGGGTTTGGATTTCGATAAAATCCATCCCAATGGTCAATTTTTGGAACCGCATAGGCGATCAAATTGGCTCGATGTGGGATTTTGTTTCAATGACCTTGCCCAGGGTCGTTGGACGTGGTTCAGGCACCACACCAGATTGTGGATAAGCTGTGGATAAATCTCATGTTGTTGCGCTGCAACAAACGGAAATGGCCGTTGCGAGGGTGTGCCAAAGGGGCTTTTTGCCTACAATGAAACCCCAACTATCGCAGTTGCCATTGATTGTTGGTTCTGGGCGCGTCACACACTGACGCGCCCTTTTTTATGGCTTTTGAATTCGAGTGTGGGCGCCATCTGGGCCACGCCGAACAGGTATTTTGATGAATCACATTCGCAATTTTTCGATCATCGCGCACATCGACCACGGCAAGTCCACCTTGGCCGATCGGATCATCTCTCGCTGCGGCGGTTTGTCGGACCGCGAGATGAGTGAGCAGGTGCTCGACTCGATGGACATCGAGAAAGAGCGTGGCATCACCATCAAGGCCCAAACCGCAGCGCTCGAATACAAAGCCAAAGACGGGCAGGTCTACAACCTGAACCTGATCGACACCCCCGGCCACGTCGACTTCTCATATGAAGTCAGTCGCTCGCTCTCGGCGTGCGAAGGCGCTTTGCTGGTGGTCGACGCAAGCCAGGGTGTGGAAGCGCAGACCGTGGCCAACTGCTACACCGCCTTGGACTTGGGCGTTGAGGTCCTGCCTGTCCTCAACAAGATGGACCTGCCCAACGCCGACCCCGACAACGCCAAGGCGGAAATCGAGGACGTGATCGGCATCGACGCCACCAATGCCATCCCCTGTTCGGCCAAAACCGGCATGGGCGTGGATGAGATTTTGGAAGCCGTGGTGGCCCACATACC
>CAMDCY010000057.1 GCA_945890705.1 Hydrogenophaga intermedia
GGCGACATCACCGCCGAGCCTTGCGGCGTGTGCCAAGCTTGCACCGACATCGACGCGGGTCGCTTCGTGGACTACACCGAACTCGACGCGGCTTCCAACCGAGGTGTAGAAGATGTGCAGTCGCTGCTCGAACAAGCCGTCTACAAACCGGTTCAGGGGCGCTTCAAAGTTTTCATGATCGACGAGGTGCACATGCTCACCGGGCATGCGTTCAACGCCATGCTCAAGACCTTGGAAGAGCCTCCCGAATATCTCAAATTCGTCTTGGCCACCACCGACCCACAAAAAGTACCGGTGACCGTGCTCTCGCGCTGTTTGCAATTCAACCTGCGGCCCATGCCGCCCGACACGGTCTTTCAGCACCTGCAACAGGTCTTGCAAGCTGAGGGTGTGGCCGCCGAGGTCGGCGCTTTGCGTTTGATCGCTCGCGGTGCTCGCGGCTCCATGCGCGATGCGCTGTCGCTCACCGATCAGGCCATTGCTTTTGGCGGTGGCCAGCTGCAAGAAGACACCGTGCGCCACATGCTCGGCGCGGTCGACCGCAGCCACGTGTTCCGTTTGATCGAAGCCTTGGCGCAGGCCGATGGCGCCTCGGTGCTCAACACCATCGATGCTTTGCGTTTGAATGGCTTGAGTGCCGCGGCAACCCTGGAAGACATGGGCACGGTGTTGCAGCGAATGGCCGTGGTCCAAGCGGTGCCCGAACGCGCCCACGACGCCGACCCGAGCGACCCGGACGCACCGCAAGTGGCCGCTTTGGCTCAGGCCATGCCGGCCGATGAAACCCAGTTGCTCTACAGCCTGTGCTTGCACGGCCGCGCCGAGTTGGGCTTGGCACCCGACGAATACGCCGCACTCACCATGGTGCTTCTGCGTTTGCTGGCTTTCAAACCGACGGAAAAAAAAAGCCTGAAAACGGCGCCAGCGCCGACTGAAGCGCCTGCGGCCTCGCCGGTGGCCGCTGCTCCCGTGGTCGCCGCTCAACGGCCCACCTCAATGCCCACGCCGGCACCAGCACCCCAACCCAAACCACTGCCGCAAGCCCAGCCTGCGCCTGCCGTGGCCCCAGCCCCTGCGGTGGTGGCCATTGCGGTGCGCGAGCAGGGCGAGCCCAGCGAGCGCGACCGGCCCCAGCCCTATGTGCCTGAGGTGAGCCCAGCGCCCACCGCCTTGGCCCCGAGCGTGCCCACGCCCGAAGGGGATTTTTGGTTCGACACTGTCTCGGCCTTGCTGGCCGCTGAAGCCATCACCGCCATGACGCGGGAGTTGGCCTTGCAAGCCCAATTGGTGGCCAAAGACGAGGCCCAGTGGATCTTGCGTTTGGAGCGCGAATCGCTCAACCAGCCCAACAACCGCGACCGATTGACGGTGGCCCTGAACAATGCAGGGCACGCCGTGAGTTTGGTGGTGGAAGTGGGCCCCGTGGTGGACACGCCGGCGCGGCGTTTGTTGGCGGCCCAAGCCGAGCGCCAACGCCAAGCCGAGGACACCATCATGGCCGATCCGTTCGTGCAGACTTTGATGCGCGACTACGGCGGCAAAATCGTACCGGGCTCTTTGCAGTCCATGGATGTTTGATTGTTTATTTGAAGGAAAACCATGTTCAACAAGGGACAACTCGCGGGCCTGATGAAACAAGCCCAAGCCATGCAAGACAACCTGAAAAAAGCCCAAGATGAGCTCGCCAACGTCGAGGTCACGGGCGAATCGGGCTCGGGCATGGTCAAGGTTGTGATGACCTGCAAACACCAGGTGCGCCGCATCACCCTCGACCCCTCGCTCATGAGCGACGACAAAGAGATGGTGGAAGATTTGGTAGCCGCGGCCATCAACGACGCGGTGCGCAAGGTCGAACAAACCTCGCAGGAGCGCTTGGGCAAGATCACCGCGGGCATGCCCGGTTTGCCCGGTGGCATGAAGCTGCCGTTCTGATTCATGGCTCACCACCATGCCTTGGAGTCCTTGGTTCAGGCCTTGCGGGCCTTGCCGGGCGTGGGGGTGAAGTCGGCACAGCGCATGGCGTTTCACTTGCTGCAGCACGACCGATCGGCTGCGCAACGTTTGGCCATGGCGCTGCAGCACGCAGTCAGCACGGTGGCGCATTGCCGCTGTTGCAACACCTTCACCGAAGACGAGGTCTGCCCCACGTGTTTGGACCCGCGGCGTGACCGCTCACAGCTGTGCGTGGTGGAAACCCCTGCGGACCAAGATGCGCTGGAGCGCACGGGCGCTTACAAGGGCCTGTTTTTTGTCTTGATGGGCAAGCTCAGTCCGCTCGACGGCGTGGGTCCCAAAGACATCGGCATCAAAGCCTTGTTTGACCGTGTCGATGCCATGGGCTCGGATGGTCAGATCGAAGTGCGCGAGGTGATTTTGGCCACCAATTTCACCGCCGAGGGTGAAACCACCGCCCACGTCATCACGCAAGGCCTCAAAGACCGGGGCATACGCATCACGCGCTTGGCACGTGGGGTGCCCGTCGGCAGCGAATTGGAATACGTGGACCTGGGCACGATCGCCCATGCCTTGGTCGATCGACGCTGAGCTGAGCGCTCAGCGGTTTTTGCTCGATGCCACGTTTTGCTTGGCGCGTTTCGGAACCGTTTGGGCCTTCTTTTTGGCGCTTCTGGGCTTGGCTTTGGCGGTGTTGGTCTTGACCGACACCATCAAGGCCACGCGTTGCTTCTTCTTCAGTTTGGCGTTCAGCGCCAGTTTGTTCAGGCGCGCGGCTTCTTGAGGATCGGCGCGGTGGCGCTTGGCCAGTTGCGCCAGTGTCTCGCCGGTTCGGGCCAAGACCGTGATGCGGCGCAAACGAACTTCGGCTTGGAACTCCAAACGTCCACTGGTGGCCACGTGCTCAGGCACGTCTTTGGTGTGCCGCTCGGTGCGGGGGACCAACAGGTTGGAGCCGGCCAAGATGCGCATGCGCGGCGGGATTTTGTTGACCGAACGCAAGGTGCTCTCGTCCAGGCGCAATTGGGTGGCGGCTTGTCCCACCGTCATGGTGCTGGGCACGGTCCAAGTGGTCCAAGAGGCCAACGGGCCGTCGTAGGTGGCCAAGTTGGTTTGGAAAATCGCCGCGTTGTCCCACGGAAGCAAGATTTGAGGTGTGGCCGCCGCCAAGACCACGGGGCGGTTGTGCGCGGGGTTGAGCGCGCGGAATTCTTTTTCTTCCACATCGGCGAGCAGGGCGATGACGCTCACGTCCATGTCCCGCTCGATGGTCACCGAATTGAAGAAGGGGTGGTTGTCGATCTCGGGCAAGGTCACGCCAAAGGCTTCAGGGCGCATGACGATGTTCTTCACCGCTTGCAGCTTGGGCACGTAGTCCTGTGTCTCCAAGGGCATTTTCAAGTCGGTGTAGGCCGTTGGAAGGCCCGCGCGCGCGTTGCGGGTGATGGCCCGGTTCACGTTGCCCTGGCCCCAGTTGTACGCGGCCAAAGCCAGGTGCCAGTCGCCAAAACGGTCGTGCAGTTGCTGCAAGTAATCCAAAGCCGCCTCCGTGGAGGCCAGCACGTCGCGTCGCTCATCACGAAACGCGTTTTGTTTCAGGTCAAACGATTTCCCGGTGGCGGGCATGAATTGCCACATGCCGGCGGCCCGAGCGCTGGAGACCGCCTCCGGGTTGAAGGCGCTTTCAATGAAGGGCAGCAAGGCCAACTCCATGGGCATCTGGCGGCGTTCAATTTCCTCCACGATGTGGAATAAATAGCGACCCGATCGCTCGGTCATGCGTTGGATGTAATCGGGACGCGAGGCGTACCAGTTTTCCCGCCTTTGGACCCGTGGTCCGCGCAAGTCGGCCATGCCCATGCCTTGGCGAATACGCACCCACAAATCGGACGACGCATTGGGCGTTTGGGCATTTTCGGCCTTCAGCCCGGCCACGGCGGGCAGGGCGGCGATGGGATCGGCCAGTTCCTTGGCGGCTTGCATGGGCGTTGGGTCGACCTTGGCTGGCTTTGCAGGGACTGGCGCAGGCGCAGGCGCAGGCGTTGGAGCGCTCGCGCGGGCGACCGGAGTTGACTCAGATGGGCTGGTCTGGGTCGTGGCCGGTGGGTTTTGGGTGGCGCAGCCCGAGAACGCCAAGGTCAAACACAGGCAAGACAACTTCCAGCCGCGGGTGGTTTTTGGGATAGCAAAGGTGATCAAAACGCGTTTTTCCATTGTCGCAAGGTGCTGAACACGCTCACGGGGTTGTCAGAAGTGCCTGCATCGTAGCCCATGGCGGCGGCGCGGACCGAGGGTAGGTGCGCGCGCAGAAAGGGGTTGATGCGTTTTTCCAGCCCCAGGGTGCTGGGCAGGGTCGGTAGCTGTTCTTGGCGCCAAGCTCGACACCGCACGGTATGTTGGGTGATCTCACTGTTGTTGGGCTCAACCGTGGCGGCAAAGGCCAGGTTGGAGAGGGTGTACTCGTGGGCGCAGCAGACCCGGGTGTCGTCGGGCAGAGCGGCCAATGCGCTCAGTGAGGCGTGCATCTGGGCGGCGGTGCCTTCAAACAAGCGCCCACAGCCCGCGCTGAACAGGGTGTCGCCACAAAAAACCAAGGGGGCTTGTTGCTCGGGTTGACCCAAGAATGCGATATGACCAGCCGTGTGGCCCGGCACGTCCATCACCGCGAATGATGTGCCCATGACCTCCACCGTGTCCCCAGCGTGCAGGCGCAGGCAGGGTTCGGGTAGGTCCTCCCCGGCCGGACCGTGCACCGCAGCGCCGGTGGCCTGCCGCAACGCCGAGACCCCGCCAGTGTGGTCACCGTGGTGGTGGGTGATCAAGATGCCCTCGAGCCCCAGACCGTCTCGAGCCAAGGCCAAGAGCACCGGTTCGGCCTGACCGGGGTCCACCACCCACGCTCTAGAACCCACCCGCATCATCCAGATGTAGTTGTCGTTGAAAGCAGGCAGGGGGGTTAATTCCATCGTGTCTTGGTCGTGTCAAAGCGGCCGTGTAGAGTCAGGTTATGAGCAGTCAAATTATAGGGTTGAGCGAATGGTGGGACAGCCCCGCGGGGCGGTACCTGCTTGCTTGGGAGCAAGCGCAGCTCGACGATTGGGTCTCTGACCTCTTTGGCTACAACGCCTTGCAGCTCGGTTGGCCCGCACTCGATGCGTTGCAAGCCAACCGAATGCCGCACCGGTGGCTGGCCTTGCCCGCCGCTGATGCGTCGTCCACAGCCCTTGTGTCCATCGTCTGCGATCCTGCCGCTTTGCCCCTGGCTTCATCGAGCTTGGATTTGTTGGTGCTGCCCCACGCATTGGAGGGCAGTGCCGATCCACACCAAGTTTTGCGTGAGGCCGAGCGTGTCTTGGTGCCCGATGGACGCTTGATCATTGCCGCCTTCAACCCCAACAGCTGGTGGGGTTTTCAGCACAGCCGAGCCCGATGGTGTGACCGTTTGGGGGTGCGCGCCTGGGGTGCCGATCAAGCTTTTATCCCCGAAACCGGTGAATTCATCGGCGCTTGGCGTTTGCGGGATTGGTTGCGTTTGTTGGGGTTTGAATTGGAACACGAGCGCCGCGGCTGCTATGTGCCGGCCGTCAACAGCGAGCGTTGGCTGCAGCGCTGTGCATGGATGGATCGCATGGGCCCACGCTGGTGGCGCTTTTTTGGGGCGGCGCATATGTTGGTGGCGGTCAAGCGCGTGCGGGGCATGCGATTGTTGGGCCCGGCATGGAAACCCCGACAATCCACCGCGGGCGTGCCTGCATCGGTGGCGCAGCGCCGTTGAACAGTTCACATGACGGTTTTATGGGGAGTTGGGTTTTGAATCAAGTGGTGATTTACACAGACGGCGCCTGCAAGGGCAACCCCGGCCCCGGTGGTTGGGGCGTGTACCTGCGCAGCGGGGCCGTGGAAAAAGACCTGTGCGGGGGCGAGGCGCAGACGACGAACAACCGCATGGAGCTCACGGCTGTCATTGAAGCCCTTAAAGCCCTCAAAAGGCCCTGCCGCCTGCTGATCTACATGGACAGCGAATACGTGCGCAAGGGCATCACCGAGTGGTTGCCGGGCTGGAAGGCCCGGGGTTGGAAGACCGCGGCCAAGCAACCGGTGAAGAATGTGGATTTGTGGCAAGCTCTGGAGGCTTTGGTCAGCGCCGGTGGACACGACATCGACTGGCGCTGGGTCAAAGGGCATGCCGGCGACCCCGGCAACGAACGGGCCGATGCCTTGGCCAACCGCGGTGTTCCTTCACCGACTTAACCAGCGACGATTGACGATGAAAACAAAAAAATGGTGGTGGGGTGCGCTTGCCTTGGTCCTAGCCGCGGGCGTGGCTTGGTGGTTGCAACAGCCGAGTGCAGCGGCTCCCAAAGCCGGTGGCGGAGCTCCCGCTGGTGCGCCGGGTGCTGGCGCCGGTGGTCGTGGCGGGCCCCCAGCGGTGGAGATTGCCACCGTGAAAGCGGTTCGTTTGCAAGACGAGACCCAAGCCGTGGGCACCTTGTTGGCGCGTCAAAGTGTCACCTTGCGCCCGGAGGTCAGTGGCCGGGTCTCGCGCATCGCCTTCAAAGACGGCAGTGCGGTGCGGCAGGGGCAATTGTTGGTCCAGCTCGACGATGCTTTGCAGCGCGCTGAGTTGAGCCAAGCCCGAGCCCAACTCTCCATTGCCCAAGCCAACACCAAACGCAACGAAGAATTGGTGGCCCAAAACTTCGTGTCGCAGCGGGTGCTGGAAGAGAGTCGCGCCAATTTGCAAGTCGCCCAAGCCCAAGTGGATTTGGCGCAAGCGCGCTTGGCCCGCATGGGCATCGTGGCACCGTTCTCGGGGACGGTGGGCATCTCCAGCGTGAATCTGGGTGAATACATCAAGGACGGTACGGCGGTGGTCAACTTGGAAGACACCTCCGCCCTCATGGTCGACTTCCGTTTGTCCGAGCGCTATCAAACGCGTGTGGCGGTGGGTCAGTCGGTGAAGGTTCAACTCGACGCTTTGCCGGGACAAAATTTCGCGGCCCGTGTGATTGCATTGGACCCTTTGCTCGATGCCAACGGTCGCGCCGTGGCCGTTCGCGCCAGCATGCCCGCTGACGCTGCCAAGCGTTTGCGCTCGGGCATGTTCGCCCGCGTGACGGTGGTGTTTGGGGTGGACGAGGCGGCTTTGGTGGTGCCAGAAGAGGCCTTGCTTCCGCAAGGTGGCCGCCAATGGGTGGTGGTGCTCGACACCGCACCGGCGGTGGATGGCAAGCCCCAATGGACCGCGCGCAGGGTGGCTGTGAGCACCGGGGTGCGCCGCGAGTCTATGGTTCAAATCACCGACGGTTTGAAGGACGGTGACACCATTGTGGTGGCTGGACAGCAACGCATTCAACAAGATGGCAAACCGGTGCGCGTGGTGGAGCTCAAGTCCGCTCCCGGCGGTGCCGCACCCAACAGCGGCAAACCCAATCCTCAATGACCTTGAGGTCCACGTCCCATGCAACTGCCTGAACTCTCCATCCGCCGCCCCGTCTTCGCGACGGTGATGTCCTTGCTGATCTTGTTGGTCGGTGCGGTGGCCTTTCAAGGGCTGACCGTACGCGAATACCCCCAAATCGACGAGCCCACGGTCTCGGTCAGCACCACGTTTGGTGGTGCTTCTAGCGAAGTGGTGGAATCCCAAGTCACCAAGGTGCTGGAAGACTCTCTATCGGGTATTGAGGGCGTGGATGTCATCACCTCGTCAAGCCGACCTGAGCGTAGCCAAATCACGGTGCGTTTTGCGCTCAGCCGCGACCCCGATTCGGCCGCCGCCGATGTTCGTGACAAGGTCAGCCGCGTTCGCCAGCGTTTGCCACAAGGCATCGATGAGCCGGTGATTGCCAAGGTCGAAGCAGACGCTTTCCCAGTGGTTTGGTTGGCCATGAGTTCGGACACCCACAGTGCTTTGCAGCTCAGCGACATGGCCAACCGATTGGTCAAACCCGTGTTGCAAACCGCGCCGGGAGCCGCCGATGTGCGCGTGTATGGTGAGCGGCGATACGCCATGCGCGTGTGGATCGACACCGACCGCTTGGCGGCCTACCGCCTGACCGTCCAAGACGTGGAGGAGGCCCTGCGCCGATCCAACTTGGAGGTGCCCGCTGGACGCATCGAGAGCCAGCAGCGGGAGTTCAACATCACTGCCGCCACCGACATGCAAACCGTCACCCAGTTCCGCGAACTGGTGATCCGCACCGTGGCCGGTGCGCCGGTGCGTTTGCAGGACGTGGCGCGCGTGGAAGAGAGCGCTCAAGATGTGCGCTCCTCGATTCGCCTCAACGGCCGCGATTCGGTGGCGGTGGGCGTGATCCGTCAAGCCACCGCCAACCCACTGGAACTCTCGGCGGGCGTGCGCGCGCTGATCCCCAAAGTCCAGCAAGACCTACCCGCGGGCGTGAGCGTGTCGGTGGCCAACGACAGTTCGATCTTCATCGAAGAATCCATCAAAGCGGTCTACATCACCATCGTTGAAGCGGCCGTGCTCGTGGCCTTGGTGATTTTCGTGTTCTTGCGGACGGTGCGCGCCTCGATCATTCCCTTGGTCACCATCCCCGTCAGTTTGATCGGCACTTTTGCCCTGATGGCCTTGTTTGGTTTCTCCATCAACACGCTGACCCTGTTGGCCTTGGTGTTGGCCATTGGTTTGGTGGTGGACGACGCCATTGTGGTGTTGGAGAACATCCATCGGCACATCGAAGACGGACTCAAGCCCTTTGACGCGGCCATCAAAGGCGCTCGAGAAATTGGTTTCGCCGTGGTGGCCATGACGCTCACACTGGCTGCGGTCTATGCTCCCTTGGCCTTCACCCCTGGGCGAACCGGCAGGTTGTTTGCTGAATTTGCCTTGGCTTTGGCGGGGGCGGTGGTGGTCTCGGGCTTTGTGGCCTTGACCCTCTCGCCGATGATGAGCGCCAAGCTGCTTCGTCACCAAGACAACCCCTCGCGTTTTGACCGCCGCATGGAGGGTCTGTTGACGGGCCTCACGGCAGCCTACGGCCGGGCTTTGTCCTGGGCTTTGCAACGGCGCATCTGGGTGGTGGCGGTGATGATGGCCTCGGCAGTGGGCAGTGCCTTTTTGTTCAAAACCACCAAACAAGAACTCGCGCCATTGGAAGACCGGGGTGTGATCCTGATCAACATCAGTGGACCCGACGGCGCGACCTTGGCCTACACGCAGCGCTACGCACAGGCGATTGAAAACATCGGACAACCCTACAAGGAATTCGACCGCATTTTCAGCAACATCGGCAGCCCGACCGTGGCCCAAGGCAACATCTTTTTCCGCGCCGTGCCGTGGGATGAGCGCGAGCGCAGCACGCAGGAGCTGGCCCGCGAGATCACCCCCCGGGTGGCCGGATTGCCTGGCGTGACGGCATTCCCGATCACGCCGCCTTCGCTGGGTCAAGGTTTTCGGGAGCGTCCCATCAACTTTGTGGTGGTCACCTCCGACTCCTATGAAAACCTGTCCAAGGTCATGCGCCGATTCCAAGACGAGTTGGCCAAACACCCCGGTTTTGTGCAGGTGGACACCGACTTGCGCCTGAACAAACCCGAGGTTCGCATGGACGTGGACCGCGAGCGCGCCGCCGACGCCGGCGTGAACGTGGACGCGATTGCGCGCACGGTCGAGACGCTCTTGGGTGGTCGCACGGTGACGCGCTACAAACGGGGTGGTGAGCAGTTCGATGTCGTCGTCCAGACCGACAACGCCCAGCGCAATGCGCCCGACGACATCGACCGCTTGTTCGTGCGCGGCCGAGGCGATGTCATGGTGCCCTTGGCCTCCTTGGTCACCATCCGTGAGGTGGTGGTGCCCCGAGAACTCAACCACTTCGCTCAGCGACGCAGTGCGTCTATCACGGCCAACTTGGCCCCCACCTTGGCTTTGGGCGACGCGCTGGCCATCATGGACGGCATCGCCCAGGACATCTTGCCACCCGGCTACACCACCGATTTGAACGGGCAAAGCCGCGAATTCAAAAAATCTTCGGGCTCTTTGGCCTTGGTGTTTGGCTTATCCTTGCTGTTCATCTACTTGGTCTTGGCGGCCCAGTTCGAAAGCTTTGTGGACCCCTTGATTATTTTGCTGAGCGTGCCGCTGTCCATGTTGGGCGCCTTGTTGGCTTTGAAGCTGTCCGGAGGCACGATCAATGTGTTCAGCCAAATTGGCCTGATCACCTTGGTGGGGCTGATATCCAAACACGGCATCTTGATCGTTGAGTTCGCCAACCAGTTGCGCGAACAGGGCGTGGCGTTGCGCGATGCGGTCGCTCAATCGGCGGCCCTGCGTTTGCGCCCCATCTTGATGACCACGGGCGCGATGGTGCTCGGCGCCATTCCTTTGGCTTTGGCCAGTGGCGCCGGTGCTGAGAGTCGACAGCAAATCGGTTGGGTGATCGTGGGCGGCATGAGCGTGGGCACCTTGCTCACGGTGTTTGTGGTGCCAACCATGTACACCTTGCTCTCGCGCCGTCGGGCTTAAGTGCGGGGCTGCTTCAGTCGGCGCCACTCGGCGTCGGCCGGGCTGTTGAGGTTGGCGAAGGGGTCGTGTTCGGGCCCCACGTCAAAAACGGCCCAAGCAGGTGTCTGAGCCTCACACCACGCCATCACGCGGCGTCCCCCGTCGCGAACAAATGCGTTCAAGCTGGGCAGCAGGTCGGTGTGCAGCAGCGCAAACACTGGGTGTGGGTGACGGCCTGTGGGGTCTTGGCTCGCGGCCAGCACCAAGGCGGCTCCGGTTTGACCTTGGGTCTGAACCATGTGGCCGATCAAGTCTTCTGGGAAATCGGGTGTGTCGCAGGGCACACTGAGCAACCACGGCGTGGGACAGTGGCGAAGGCCGGTTTGCCACCCCGCCAAGGGGCCGTGAAAGGCCGCTGGATCGTCGTCGGGCCAGACCGGCCAACCCCACGCGGCATAGCTTGTGAGGTGTCGGTTGGCGTTGATGGCTAGGCCGGCCAAGGCCTCGTGTGGGGTGGCTTGCAGTCGCTGCAAGGCCGACTCGGCCATGGGTTTGTCGTCGACGGTGAGCAGACCTTTGTCTTGGTCGCCCCAACGACGACCGCGTCCGCCGGCCAAGACCATGGCCGTGATGGAGCGGGGACCGACGGCCCAAGCACCCACGTCAGCCGCCGATGTAGCTCATCTCCACCCTGCGTCCCGATCCGCCGGCATCGGGCGGCAGGCTGGCGCGCAGGGCCGAGTAGCGGTCGTCGCGGGCTTGCCAGATCGCCCCGACCGCACTGGCAACGGCTTCGTCGCTGGCTTGGCTGCGGATGAGCGAGCGCACATCGTGCCCCTGCGTGGCGAACAGGCAGAGGTAAAGCCGGCCCTCGGTGGACAGGCGTGCGCGGTTGCAGTCGCCGCAAAACGCTTGCGTCACGCTGCTGATGAAGCCGACCTCGCCTTGACCATCGGCGTAGCCCCAACGTTGCGCGGTTTCGCCGGGTGAGCTGGGAGGCAATTCCACCATGGGCCAATGCGCTTGCAGGCGCGCGAGAACCTCGGCGCTGGGCATGACCTCGTCCATGCGCCAACCGTTGGTGGCACCCACGTCCATGTATTCGATGAAGCGCAGGGCGATGCCCGTTCCCTTGAAGTGGCGTGCCATGGGCACGATTTGGTCTTCGTTGGTGCCACGCTTGACCACCATGTTGACCTTGATGGGCCCCAGTCCCGCGGCTTGAGCGGCTTCGATGCCGGCCAGGACATCGGCCACCGGAAAGTCCACGTCGTTCATGGTCCGAAAAACGGCATCGTCCAAACCGTCCAAGCTCACGGTCACGCGTTTGAGTCCCGCGGCTTTGAGCGCGGCGGCTTTTTTCACCAAGAGCGAGCCGTTGGTGGTCAGGGTGATGTCCAGTGGCTGGCCCTCGGTGGTGCGCAGGACCGCGAGCTTCTCGACCAGCACCTCCAAGTGCT
>CAMDCY010000058.1 GCA_945890705.1 Hydrogenophaga intermedia
GATGGTATCGGCCGCTTTGTCCAGATCAAATTCGCGGTGCAAGGCGCGCACGGCCAGCTCCATGTATTTCTCATCGATGACCACCGACGTTTTGATTTCGGAGGTGGAAATCATCTGAATGTTGATGCCTTCGGTGCTCAAACACTTGAACATGCGACTGGCCACACCCACGTGGCTGCGCATGCCGATGCCAACGATGCTGACCTTGCAAATCTTGGCATCACCCAGCACATCGGCCGCACCCAATTTGGGCACCACTTGAGCCTTGAGCAGGTCCATGGTTTTTTGGTAGTCGTTGCGGTGCACCGTGAAACTGAAGTCGGTCTTACCTTCTTTGCTCAGGTTTTGGATGATCACATCGACTTCGATGTTGGCGTCGGCCACGGCACCCAAGATTTGGTAAGCAATGCCGGGGGTATCGGGCACGCCCAACACCGAAATTTTGGCTTCGTCGCGGTTGAATGCGATGCCCGAAACGATGGCTTTTTCCATGTCTTCGTCGTCCTCAAATGTGATCAGGGTGCCAGAGCTGGCTTCTTCGTTCAAATCGATGTCCCACGGCGTGAAGCTCGAGAGCACACGCAGCGGAACTTGGTATTTGCCGGCAAATTCGACCGAGCGAATTTGCAGCACTTTGGAGCCCATGCTGGCCATCTCCAACATCTCTTCGAAGCTCACGCGCTCCAGGCGCTTGGCTTCGGGCACCACACGCGGGTCGGTGGTGTAGACGCCGTCCACATCGGTGTAGATCAAGCACTCGGCGGCTTTGAGTGCCGCGGCCACGGCCACAGCCGAAGTGTCCGAGCCGCCACGACCCAAAGTCGTGATGTGGCCTTCGGGGTCCACGCCTTGGAAGCCGGTGACAATCACGACTTTGCCAGCGTTGAGATCGGCGCGCACCCGCGCATCGTCGATCGACTCGATGCGGGCCTTGGTGAAAGCGCTGTTGGTTTTGATGGGCACTTGCCAGCCGGCGTAGCTGACGGCGTCGATGCCCTCGGCTTGCAAGGCCACGGCCAACAAGGCCGACGACGCTTGCTCACCGGTGGCGGCCAAGGCGTCAAGTTCGCGGCTGTAAGCGGTGCCGGGTTGGGCGGGGGCCAATTCTTTGGCCAAGGCGAGCAAGCGGTTGGTCTCGCCGCTCATGGCGCTGGGCACCACCACCATTTGGTGACCGGCCCGGTGCCATTTGGCCACGCGTTTGGCCACGTTGCGAATGCGTTCGGTGGACCCCATGGAGGTGCCGCCGTACTTGTGAACTATCAAAGCCATGGGGAAATGTCTGCTGATAAGGGGTTTACGTCGCCAAAATAGCCAGCGGCGCAGCTGCAAAGCCCATCAATTATAGAGGCGCTGTGTATTGCAAATGCTGACGTTGGCGCTGAACCATGCCCGCCCCAACCTTCAATTCGATCTGGTGACCGCGGGTGGTGCAAGACCGAATTTGCAACAACAACGCCACCATTTGCGCTTGACTGGGCGCCACACCATGCTCGCTGCGCAACCAATGCCGAAGCACATTGGTTTGCCGCGCCGCCGACAAAGCCTGCAGCCCAGCGATGCTCGGCGGCACGCCCACGCGCTGCAAATCGATGTTCGCCAAGTCCTCGAGCAGGGTTTGGGCCTGTGCGGCATGTTCGGCGCTGCGCGCCAAGGTGCTGGCGTAGGCTGGGAAATCTCGGCGCCAAGCCTGCAGCAAACCGTGGCGAATGCGGTTGCGCGTGAAGTCCGTGTTGTCGTTGCTGGGGTCTTGAACCACGGCAACGCCCTGCCCGGCCAGCCAATCCCTCAAGGCCTGGGGGTCGACCGTCAAGATCGGCCGAGCAAAGCGCACGCCGTGGCGTTCAAAGTTCGTGGGCATGGCCGACAGGCCGGGCAAACCAGCGCCTCGACTCAAGGCCAGCATGAGGGTTTCAACCTGATCGTCGGCGTGGTGCCCGAGCAGCACGTGCGAGGCACCCACCGATTGGGCCAACTCGGCCAAAGCGCGGTAGCGCCCTTCGCGGGCCGCGGCCTCGGGGCTTTGACCGGGCGCATGCTGGGCTTGGATGTGTTGGACGTGGCAGGCCATGCCCCAGCGTTGGCATTGCCTGCGGACGTGCGCTTCAAAACCATCGGCGGCGGCTTGCAGGCCGTGGTGCACGTGCAGCGCGACCACATTCCCTGGCCAACGATCTTGTGTGGCCAAGGCCAAGGCGCTTGAATCGGCCCCACCACTCAAGGCAACCGCCAACGGCCGTCCCTCCAGGTCGGCACCGTGGGCCCAAACCGCCAAGGCCTCATGGCATGGATTGGCGGTGTGGCTCACCTCAACGCTTGGTGTCGGCTTTGGTGTCGGTGAATCGGCCGTAGCTGTTGATGCGTGCGTGACGGCGATCGATCAGCTCTTTGACCTTCAGGTCCGAGACTTGGCGGTAGGCCTCGGTCAGCGCACGCTTGAGCTGGGCACCCATTTGCGCGTGATCGCGGTGGGCACCGCCCACAGGTTCGCTGACGATTTTGTCGACGAGCCCCAAAGATTTGAGTCGGTGCGCGGTGATGCCCAAGGCATCGGCCGCGTCTTCGGCGCGATCGGCGGTTTTCCACAAGATCGAAGCACAGCCCTCGGGGCTGATCACCGAATAGACCGAATACTGGAGCATCAAGACCTGATCGGCCACCGCGATGGCCAAGGCGCCGCCCGAACCACCCTCACCGATGATGGTGGAGATGATGGGCACCTCGAGCTGGGCCATCTCGAAAATGTTGCGGCCAATGGCTTCGGACTGACCACGCTCTTCGGCGTCGATGCCGGGGTAAGCGCCGGGCGTGTCCACAAACGTGAAAACGGGGAGCTTGAACTTCTCGGCCAGCTTCATCAGGCGCAAGGCCTTGCGGTACCCCTCGGGCTTGGTCATGCCGAAGTTGCGCAGACCGCGCTCTTTGGTGTCGCGCCCTTTTTGGTGGCCCAGCACCATGCAGGGCTGGCCATTGAAGCGAGCCAAGCCGCCCACGATGGACAGGTCATCGGCAAAGTGGCGGTCACCATGCAACTCCACGAAGTGGGTGAAAACCTCGCGCACCACGTCCAGGGTGTAAGGGCGGTCTTGGTGGCGGGCGATCTTGGTGATCTGCCAAGGCGTGAGGTCGCTGTATATGTCTTTGGTCAGCTGCAAACTTTTGGCAGACAGCTGGTCGATCTCATCGGTGATATCCACGGCCGACTCGCTTTGGACGTAACGCAACTCATCGATCTTGGTTTCCAACTCCGCAATGGGTTGTTCGAAATCCAAAAAATTCTTCTTTGACAAAACTCTCTCCTGTGTGTGTTCGAAGCCCAAGCCTTTGCGACTCAGCCCCAACTCAATAGGCGACTGGCACGGGGTCCAGTGAGCGCCAAATATACCAAGTCGCCACGCTGCGGTAAGGGGCCCAGGGCGAGGCGACCTCGCGGGCCTCACTGCGACTGACCGGATCGCCCGAGAAATAACAGCGGCTGATGCCATTGATCAGGCCCACATCGTCCAGCGGCAACACGTCGGGGCGCAGCATGTGAAAAATGAGAAACATCTCAGCCGTCCAGCGACCGATGCCTCGGATGGCCACCAATTCAGCGATGATGGCCTCGTCGTCCATGTCGACCCAAGCGGCCTCTTGAACTTGGCCGTTGGCGAAATGCAGCGCCAAGTCCACCAAATACTCCACTTTGCGCGCCGACAATCCCGCAGCGCGCATGTCATCGACCTTGAGTTTGAGGACTTGGGTCGGCGTCAGCGCTTGGGGCAAAACGGCAAAACGGTCCCACACCGATTGGGCGGCTTTGACCGAAATTTGTTGTCCCACGATGCTGCGCGCCAAAGTCACGAAGGCATCTCCGCGCGATTGCAGGCTCACGCCGGGGTGCTGCGGAATCAGGTTTTTCATCACCCGATCGCGCTTCATGAGGTGCTTGCAGGCCTCGGCCCAGTAAGCGGGCGTGGGGGACTCCTGCATGGTGCTGCTCATCACACGCGCTCCCACGTCGTTCCCTGAGGGCCGTCTTTGAGCACCACGCCTTGGCTGAGCAACTGCTGACGCACGGCATCGGCTTGGGCAAAGTCTTTGGCTTGTTTGGCCGCTTGGCGTTGCTCGATCAAGGCTTGGATGGCCACTTCGCTCAAAGCCCCCTCAACCGCCCCAGCTTGCAACCAAGTTTGCGGATCGTCTTGCAAGAGGCCCAGCACAGCGCCCAAGGCTTTGAGCAAGCCGCTGACATGGGCGTCACGCGATCGGTTGGCCTCGGACGCCAAGTCGAACAGCACGGCCATCGCTTCGGGCGTGCCGAAATCCTCGTTCATCGCGGCCGCAAAGCGTTGGGCGGCGCCTTGGCTCCAATCGATGGTCACGGCGGCCGGCGGCACGGCTTGCAAGCAGGTGTAGAGGCGGCGCAGCGCGGTGCGCGCGTCGTCCAAATGGGCGTCGCTGTAATTCAAGGCGCTGCGGTAGTGCGTGCGGATGATGAAGTAGCGCACCGTCTCGGGGTCGTAGCGCTCGAGCACCTCGCGGATGGTGAAGAAATTGCCCAAGCTCTTGGACATTTTTTCGTTGTCCACGCGCACAAAGCCGTTGTGCATCCAAACACGCGCCAAGGGCTGACCACTGGCGCCTTCGGACTGCGCGATCTCGTTCTCGTGGTGCGGAAACTGAAGGTCGGCCCCGCCACCGTGGATGTCAAACGTCTCGCCCAGCATCTCGCAGCTCATGGCGGAGCATTCGATGTGCCAACCTGGGCGGCCCGTGCCGTAGTCGCTGGCCCACTGGGCCTCGGTGGGTTCGTCGGCTTTGACCGCCTTCCACAAGACAAAGTCCAGCGGGTCTTGCTTGCCGTCGTTCACCGACACCCGCTCGCCGGCACGCAACTCGTCCAAGGACTTGCCGGACAACTTGCCGTAGCCCTCGAACTTGCGCACGGAGTAATTGACGTCGCCATTGCCGGCGCGGTAAGCCAAGCCTTTGGCTTCCAAACGGCCAATCAGGGACAGCATCTGCGGCACGTACTCGGTGGCGCGAGGCTCGTGGGTGGGCCGCTCGATGCCCAAGGCGTCGGCGTCTTGGTGCAAAGCGTCGACCATGCGGTTGGTCAAGGCGGTGATGGTTTCGCCGTTTTTCAGCGCACGGGCGATGATTTTGTCGTCGATATCGGTGACGTTGCGCACATAGGTCACGCGGTAGCCCGAGGCTTTGAGCCAGCGCTGCACCACATCAAAAGCCAACATGGATCGGGCGTGGCCCAAGTGGCACAGGTCATAGACAGTCATGCCGCACACATACAGGCGCACATGCCCTTCTTGCAATGGCGAGAAAACCTCTGCCCGTTTGGACAGGGTGTTGAAAATACGCAGGGTCATGGGAGAGAAAGAGGAGGACGGGGCGGGCCCAGCACACCCTCCGAGGGCATCAAGAGTCTCGGGGATACAATGCCTCAGTATATCCAGACCCACCCCAAACGCCAATGAAACATCGACCGCTGACCTTCGCCACCCTGTGTGCGGTTTTCTTTTTATCGTCGGTGTCGGCTTGGGCCCAAACCGATCCTTATGCATCGGTGAACCGCCTGATCCGTGCCAAGCAATTCGATGCTGCGCTCAAGGCCATTGAATCCAGCCTCAGCACCAACCCGCGCGATCCCCAAATGCGCTTGTTGCAAGGGGTGGCGCACACCGAAAACGGCCAATTGGAACAAGCCAAGGCGGTCTATGTTCGACTGACCCAAGAATTTCCCGAGTTGCCTGAACCCCACAACAACTTGGCCACGATTTACGCGCAAGAGTCCAAGTTTTCCTTGGCGCGCGAGTCTTTGGAAATGGCCGTGCGCCTCAACCCCAATTACGCGGTGGCGCATGAAAACTTGGGCGACGTATACGTCAGACTGGCCCGCGAAGCCTACGCAAGGGCTGCAACCTTGGACCGAAGCGCTGTGACCATCGGCCCCAAACGCGTTCAGCTTGAAACCGTGTTGCGCCCACCCGCCCCTGCGAACACCACACCCGCTAAACAACCATGAACAAACGCCACACCTTGGGCCTTTTGGCCCTGAGCGCTTCCTTGTTGCTGCCATTGGCCCACGCCCAATCGGCGCCCAAAGTCACCTTTGAAACGTCCATGGGAACGGTCGTCGTGCAACTCGACCCGGCCAAAGCCCCCCTGTCGGTCAGCAATTTCTTGCAATACGTCAACGACGGTCATTACAACGGCACGGTGTTTCACCGCATCATCCCCAACTTCATGGTCCAAGGTGGCGGCTTCACCCCGGACAACCGCCAAAAACCCACGCGTGCGCCCATCGCCATTGAGTCCAACAACGGCCTGAAGAACAACCGCGGCACCATCGCCATGGCCCGCACCATGGACCCGAACTCGGCCACCGCTCAGTTTTTCATCAACGTGGTCGACAACGACTTCTTGAACTACCGCGCCCCCACCAGCCAAGGCTACGGCTACGCCGTGTTTGGCCAAGTCACCTCGGGCATGGACGTGGTCGACAAGATCCGAGCCACCCCCACGGGCGCTCAAGACCGCCCCCTGACTCCCGTCACCATTTTGAAAGCCACCTCGGAGAAATGAACATGGCCAACCCCCAAGTCGAATTGCACATCGCCGGTTTCGGCACCATCACCTTGGAGCTGGACGCCGACAAAGCCCCCGCCTCGACCGCCAACTTTTTGGCTTACGTCAACAAGGGCCACTACAACAACACGGTGTTTCACCGCGTCATCCCCGGCTTCATGGTCCAGGGTGGCGGTTTTGAGCCAGGCATGAACCAAAAGCCTTGCGAAGCCCCCATCAACAACGAAGCCAACAACGGCTTGAAGAACAACAACTACACCGTGGCCATGGCCCGCACCAGCGACCCGCACTCGGCCACCGCGCAGTTCTTCATCAACGTGGCGGACAACGGCTTCTTGAACCACACTGCGCCCAGCATGCAAGGCTGGGGCTACGCCGTGTTTGGCCAAGTGGTCAAGGGCACCGAAGTGGTGGACCAGATCAAGGCCGTCAAAACTGGCCGCAAGGGCTACCACGACGACGTGCCACTGAACGACGTCGTCATCGAAAAAGCCGTCGCTCTTTGAGCCTGACGCGCAGCGCCATGCCCGACGCGCGGCCCGCGGCCCATTGGCCTGAAGCACTTCGGGCGCCCAGCGAATGGCGCTGTGTGGACATCATCTCAGACCTGCACCTGCAGCCCAGCGAGCCCGCCACGTTTGACGCTTGGCGGGCTTTTTTGCGTGGGCAAGTCTCGGGTGCGCCCAACGATTTGCCGTTGGCCGATGCGCTCTTCATCTTGGGCGACCTGTTCGAAGTCTGGGTTGGCGACGATGTGCTCAGCAGCAACGAGGACCCGGCGGCCGCCTTTTGGCGCGACTGCGCCGACGCCTTGGCCGAGCGCGCCCGTTTGGGGCCGGTGTACTTCATGGCGGGCAACCGCGACTTCTTGTTGGGGCCAGTGGCCAGCGAACGCATGGGCTGGCAGATTTTGCACGACCCGACCGTGCTGAGCATGGGCGAGCAGCGAACGATGCTGACCCACGGCGACGCGCTGTGCATTGACGACACCGACTACCAAGCCTTTCGCCGCACCGTGCGGCAAGCCGACTGGCAAAGCCACTTTTTGAGTCAAAGCTTGAGCGAACGTTTGAGCGTGGCGCGCGACTTGCGCAAACGAAGCCAAGCGCGCAAGGACAGCTTAGGTCACGACCCCAGCCTGTGGGCGGATGTGGATCACGGCGCCGCTGAGCAGTGGCTCTTGGACGCCGATGCCCGCGTGCTCATTCATGGTCACACCCACCGCCCCGGCCAGCACGCATGGACCGGCACCGACGGGCACCCGTTCGAGCGGCACGTGCTGAGCGACTGGGAGCTGAGCGGCCAAACGCCGCGCTGCGAAACCTTGCGACTGCACGTGAGCGGCGAGCTCACGCGCTGGCGCCCCCAAGCGCTTTAGCGCTTGAGCAAGGTTTTGAGCGCCGTTTGCAGGCGGCGCGCTTGTGCGGCGTCGTGCGGCTGGGCCAAGACCCGCGCCACGTCTTGCGCCCACGTCTGCGCGGGCGTAGGGTCGTTGCGGCGCGTGAGCAACTGCAACTGCAACTGACGACGCTCGGCGAGCTGCTCAGCGGGTGTGGGCACCTCGGCGGCCATTTCCAAACGCAACAAGGCGCTGGCGTCTGTGGCCGAGGCGCTGCCACCCAAGGCTTGCACCCAGGCAGTGCGGCTCGCCGCGTTCACTCGGCTACCCAAGGCCTGCGCCGTGGGCACAGCATCGGGCTGGCGTTGCTCCCACGCGCTCAGGAGCTGCGTCAAGACCTCGCCGTGGGCCATGGCGGCCAAACGGCGCATTTGTAGCTCGGCTTGCTCCAAGGCTTGGCGTTGGGCGCGAAACGCCGTGTCACCCAAACGGGGACCGCGCGGAGCGCGCTCTTCGCGTTGACCGAAACGGCCCTCGTCACGGCGGCCATCGCGGGCGCCGGCGAATTTGTCGTCGCGCCGGGGTGGGCGCGAGCGGTCGACCGCGGCTGTGGCGCTGCCTTTGGCTTGTCCCGGCCGGTCATCACCGCGCATGGCCACCAGTTTTTTGGGCGCGGCGGCGGGCTTGGCCGGCACCACCGGGGCAGCTTCTGCTTCGGCCTGTGCCTCAGCCTCTTCTGGCAAGGTTGCTGCAGCCTCTGGGGCCAGCTCAAGCGGCGCCTCGGCGGGCGCTTCAGCGGCAACCACGGCATCGCTCTCGGTCACGGGGGCTGCGGCAGGGGCCTGGGCTGAAACAGGGGCTGGCGCACCTTCGCTGGCGGCGCGGAGGGTCGCCACCGCTTTGGCAATCGCCGAGACATCGCCGGCGTCACATGCGGCTTGAACGGCCTGAGCCGCCTCCACCACCCGGCGGTCGTGATCGCTCAAAGCCTCTGCGGCGGGCGCACGGGCAGTGGTCTTGCGCGAGAAGGCCTCGTCCAAGGGCTGTCGGAACGCGTCCCACAGCTTTTGTTCGTGCTTGCGGTCCAGCGAGATGCTTTGGGCATCGGCTTGCCAACGCTGTTGCAGCGCCTTGACGGCGGCCACGCGCAGCACAGGCTCAGCAGCCAAAGCCTTGGCCTCTTCGATCATGGCTTGGCGACGTGCCAAGGCCTGGTCTTGCGCCGCTTGCAAAGGCGCATGGGCCAGGTGCATGAGGGTTTTCCACTGCGGCTGGATGGCGGCAAAGGCTTTTTCGCCCATGTGACCGCCGTTGCGCCAGCGCTCAGCGAAGGCATGCAACTCGCGGGCTTGTTGTTTCCAGTCTTGGTTGTCTGCGTGAGCCAAGGTCCAGGCACGCACCTCGTCCATCAGGGCTTGGCGCTGGGCCTTGGTCTGTTCGGACTGCTCTTTGACTTGCTTGAGCCAAGCGTCCACCCACTGATGCAACTCGACACAAGCCGTGTCAAAGGCCTTGAACAGGGTCGCGCCCGGCAATGCGCCGTGCGCGGAATCGGCCCGCTTCCATTGCTCGCGCAAACCGCGCAGCTGCTCTTGAAGCTTGCGCCCGCCCACGCGCTTGCCCTCAGGCGCCATGAGCAAAGCCTGTGCTTGGTCGATCAAGGCTTGGTGGGTGGGCACGGCCGTGGCCTTGGGGCTGCTGGCGGGGGCCGCGGCGTTGACCGCCAGCGGGGTTTTGTTCGGCTCGCTACCTTGGCGCAGGGCCTGGATTTGTTCGGCCCAGACGGGCACCGCGGGCAGCGGCGCTTCGGGGTCGGTGCTGGCGGCCTGTGTCAGGGCCAGGGCTGCGCCAAACGCTTCCCACACCAACTGCAACTGAACTTGCGCCGTCTCCAACATCTGGTGGAACTTGGGTGCCACCGCAGGCCAAGCCTCTTGTTGGGCCAAAGACAGGGATTGCGCCTGCCAATGTGAGACATCGCCACCCAACGCGGCCATGCCGTTCAAAGCGTCTTGCCAAGGCTTGGTGGACAACACCTCAATGCGCTGGGCAATCAAGACCGAAGCCTCCCGCTCCACTTGGATGCGGTGCTGCAAATCCTCAACGGCTTTGATGCGGTTGACCAAGGCTTGTCGACATGTCGCCAAGGGCTCGCGCGAAAGGGCCGCACCGGCTTTTGCCGCTTCGCGCTGCCAAGCTTGGGCTTGCTGAACATCAAATGGGGCCTGCACCAGCAACTGCTGCGCTTTATCGACCCACACAGCGTGCATGTTGTCGGGGGAAGGGGGCTGGTCGGCGGGGGTGTTGGAGGTGTTCACAAGCGATCGAATCGGACGGTGGAGGATGGGCGTACCCAAGCAAAGGTGGGTATTGTCGCCGCTCCAACGGGACTTGGGCATGGACAAGCGTGCTTTTTCTCCGACAACGGCCCGCCGATCGCACGATTTTTTAGGGTACCCACCCCAAAGGCACGGGCGTTCGATTTGTCATTATTCACAACTCTCTCACCCACCGGGAATACCCAAGCCGCGTCCATAATGCCACTGCTTGTAAATATTAATAATCCAATGGTGCAAGAAAACAACTTTTAAATTAATACCAAAAATCTCAAATTCTTATTCTTAACAAGTCTTAAGAAATTCAAAAACCACGATTTTTAGAATTTCCAAACACCTACGATGCCTCCAGTTCTTTGGATCAGGGGCAACCTTGAAACAAAGCCGCCGTCAAAAACGGCTTGCCCTGCATAGGAGTTCATGCATGACAACAGCACTCACCGAACGCTTCAAGCGAAACACAGCACGTGTCCTGGCCGCGGGCTTGGCCATCGGCCTGCTGCTGGCTCTCGGGGTTCGGCTCTCAGGCCCCTTGGAGCTTCGCGCCCTGAATTGGCTCCAAGAGCGCCAATCACAAGCCCCCAGCGAATTTGACTTGGCCTCCGTGTCTGCCATGGCGTCCTTGAGCGAGCCACAGGCCCTGGTGGTGTCTTGGCTCAGCCGCAAGTACCGCGTGGCCCCAGAGCCTTTGAGCGCGATCGTCGTCGAGGCCTTTGAGTTGGGTGCCAAGAAAGGCTTGGACCCCGCGTTGATTTTGTCGGTCGCGGCCAATGAGTCGCGCTTCAACCCCCTGGCACAAAGCCCCGTGGGGGCCCAAGGCCTGATGCAGGTGTTGACCCGGGTGCACACGGAGAAATTCGATGACCATGGCGGTACCGACGCTGCCTTCGACCCCCTGACCAATTTGCGCGTGGGCTCCAAGATCTTGCAAGACAACATCCGTCAGGCCGGCTCGGTCGAAGGCGGCTTGCGCCGCTACGTGGGCGCGGTCAAAACCGATGGTCGAGACTACATCCACAAAGTGGTGGCCGAACAAATGCGCCTGCACAGCGTGATGGCGGGCAAGAGCACCTCGTTCTTGGCCATCCCCGCGGGCATGCCCGACCTGTTCTTGCCCGAGCCTGAACTGTTGGCGGGCATGGACGAGCTCGAGAACTGAGCCGCTCAGTTACACTTCAACTCGCACGCAACTGGCGATAGGCACCCGCCCCAAACAAGGGCTGGGTTGCTGACGTGGCCCCCCAAACCAGCAGGCTTTGGGACAACCACTGGGAAGCGTGCCACCCCTTGGGGTGTTTGGCCGTTCGCCTGGGCAGCCCTTGTCAGCCATGACAAGGTTCCATCATTTGAAGGACTGCCATGTACAACCGCAACACACTGATTGAACAAACCGACCCCGAGCTGTTCGCCGCCATCCAAGCCGAGAACGCGCGCCAAGAGCACCACATCGAGCTGATCGCCAGCGAGAACTACGCCTCGCCCGCCGTCATGGCCGCCCAAGGCAGCCAACTCACCAACAAATACGC
>CAMDCY010000059.1 GCA_945890705.1 Hydrogenophaga intermedia
CGCGACCAGCCCATCCAGGGTGCGCCACACGCGCAGCGAGTTCAGGCGGCGGCCGAGCCAAAACGCGGCCACGCCCAAAAAACTGAACCAGACGATGGAGCCCGCAATCGCACCCAGCCCGAACACATGGCTGCCTTGGCCATAAGCCAATGACGCCGTGCCGATGAGCACCGCGGTGTCCAGCCAAGCGTGCGGGTTGAGCCAAGAAAATGCCAAGGCACTGCCCACCGCTTGCAGGCGTGTCATGGCCGGTGCTTGAACCTTTGCGCCGCCCTCGGGGCTGAGCACTTGCAGTGCGGTGGGGTGGCGAAAGCGCTTCAAGGCTTGGGCGCCGTAGTACATCAAAAACAAAATCCCCGCGCCCACCAAGGCGCCGTGCAGCTTGTCGGACAAACCGCCGAGTTGCGCCAAGCCCAGCACGCCCAGGGCGATCAAGCTCATGTCGGCTACCGCGCAAACGGCCACGGTCAGCCACAGGTGTTGGCGTTGCAGGCCCATGCGCAGCACATGGGCGTTTTGCGGGCCGATGGCCATGATGAGCGACAGGCTCAGCACCATGCCGGCGGCGAATGTGGGGAAAGCGATGACCATGGGGAACTCCAGATACCAGCGGTTCGATGCCCAGATTGTGGTCAAACTTTGCAATCCATTAAAGCAAGTTGAATTAAACTGACATTGCTTAAATTTAATTTAACCAAATACCGACCATGCTCGACGCCCGTCAACTCGAAGCCTTCAGCGCCGTCGTCGAACACGGCGGTTTTGGCCCCGCCGCGCAAGCGCTGTCCTTGACGCTGCCTGCGGTTTCGGTGCGCATCAAGGCCTTGGAAGACGGCTTGGGCCAGCGCTTGCTGGTGCGCGGCAAGCGCGTGCGGGCCACCGCGGCCGGCCAAGCCCTGTTGGCCCACGTCAAACAGGTGCAGATGATGGAAGCCGATGTGCTGGCGGGTTTGCAAGCCGGCGCTTCCGTGGGGTCGGGCGCTGCCGCGTGGCAAAGTCTGAGCGTGGCGATCAACGCCGATTCGGTGGCGAGCTGGTTTTTGCCCGGCGTGGCGCCCCTGTTGCAGCGCCACCGGCTCTTGCTCGACATCGTGATCGACGACCAAGACCACACCCACGACGCGCTCAAAAGCGGCGAGGTCATGGGTTGCGTGACGACCTTGTCTCAGGCCATGCGCGGCTGTGTGGCCGAGCCGCTGGGCACCATGCGTTACCGCTGCGTGGCCGCGCCGGCCGTGGCACAGCGTTGCCGAACACCGGCGGGCAAGGTCTCGGTGCACCGCTTGCTCAGCCACCCAGCGGTCATCTTCAACCGCAAAGACGCCTTGCAAGACGCCTTTTTGGCCCAACACTTTGGCTTGCAGCAGCCCCACTACCCGCGCCATTTCGCGCCCGCGATCGATGCCTTTGAAGCCGCCATCGGCTTGGGCTTGGGCTGGGGCATGGTGCCCGAGCAGCACTTGGCCGGGCGCAGCGACCTGGTGGAGGTCATGCCTGGAGCCACGGTGGACGTGCTGTTGTACTGGCAACACTGGGCCCGCGAGTCGATGTCGGCGCAGCGTTTGACCCAAGCCGTCAAGGCCGCTGCCGCCCAACAGCTGCGGCCCACCTAAAATCACCCCATGCTTCACATCCAACACGAACTCTTGCGCGGCTTGGCCGACGCCCTGGAGGCCTTGAGCCCCGGTGCCGGCGAGCGCGCCGCTTTTGAATCCCCCAAGGTCGCCGCCCACGGCGACTACGCCGTCACCGCGGCGATGCAATTGGCCAAGCCCCTCAAACTCAACCCGCGCCAACTCGGCGAACAACTGCGCGATGCCCTGCTGGCCCAGCCGGTCTACCAGCAGTGGGTGCAGGCCATTGAGTTGGCCGGTCCGGGTTTCATCAACATCCGCTTGAAGCCCGAGGCCAAGCAGGCCATCGTGCGCGAGGTCTTGGCCGCTCAAGCCCAATTCGGTGTTCAAGCCGACAACGGCCAGCGCGTCTTGGTCGAGTTCGTGTCTGCCAACCCCACCGGTCCCTTGCACGTGGGCCATGGCCGCCAAGCAGCCTTGGGCGATGCGATCTGCAACCTGTTTGAAACCCAGGGCTGGCGCGTGCACCGCGAGTTTTATTACAACGACGCGGGCGTGCAGATCAACACCTTGGCCACCAGCACGCAGCTGCGCGCCCAAGGCTTCAAGCCCGGCGACGAGTGCTGGCCCACCGACCCAGACAACCCCGCGAGCAAGGCCTTCTACAACGGCGAATACATCGCCGACATCGCGGCCGACTTCTTGGCGAAAAAGACGGTGCGCGCCGACGACCGTGAATTCACCGCCAGCGCCGACGTCAACGACCTCGACAGCATCCGCCAATTCGCCGTGGCCTATTTGCGCCATGAACAAGACTTGGACCTGAAAGCCTTCGACGTCCAGTTTGACCACTACTACCTCGAGAGCAGCCTCTACACCAGCGGTAAAGTGGCCGATGCGGTCAGCCGTTTGCAGGCCGCGGGCAAGACCTACGAACAAGACGGCGCGCTGTGGCTCAAGTCCACCGATTACGGCGACGACAAAGACCGGGTCATGAAAAAGACTGACGGCAGTTTCACGTACTTTGTGCCCGACGTGGCCTATCACATCAGCAAGTGGGAGCGCGGCTTCACCAAGGTCGTCAACATCCAAGGCACCGACCACCACGGCACGATTGCCCGTGTGCGCGCGGGCTTGCAAGCCGCGGGTGTGGGTATCCCCGAAGGCTACCCCGACTACGTGCTGCACACCATGGTGCGTGTGGTGCGTGGTGGCCAAGAGGTCAAGATTTCCAAGCGCGCCGGCAGCTACGTGACCTTGCGCGACTTGATCGAGTGGACCAGCAAAGACGCGGTGCGTTTCTTTTTGCTCAGCCGCAAGCCCGACACCGAATACACCTTCGACGTCGACTTGGCCGTGCAGAAGAACAACGACAACCCGGTCTATTACGTGCAGTACGCCCACGCGCGCATTTGCTCGATCTTGGCCACCTGGCGCGCCAGCGGTGGCGACACGGCCAGCTTGGCCTCGGTGGACCTATCGCCCTTGGACAGTGCTCCTGCCCAAGCCCTGATGGTCTTGTTGGCCAAATACCCCGCCATGCTCAGCGACGCCGCGCGCGACTTTGCTCCGCACGACGTGACCTTTTATTTGCGTGAGCTCGCGGCCTGCTACCACAGCTACTACGACGCCGAGCGCATCTTGGTCGACGACGAGCGCGTCAAGCTAGCCCGCTTGGCCTTGGTCGCGGCCACCGCCCAAGTGCTGCACAATGGCTTGCATGTGTTGGGCGTTGATGCCCCGGAGAAAATGTGATGTCAGCTGCCCGTCCCGCTCGCCCCGCCCAAACCGGTAAAACCAGCGCCTTGACCGGCTTTGTGGTGGGTCTGTTGACCGGTTTGATCCTGGCCTTGGTCGTGGCTCTGTACGTGAGCCGTGTGCCTGTGCCCTTCATGGACCGTGGGGTTTCGCGCAACGCCGAGGCCGATAAGGCGGAGACCGAGCGCAACAAAAATTGGAACCCCAATGCCGCGATGAACAAAGCCACGGGGGCGCCCGCGCCCGCCGCGGCACCGGCCAGCGAAGCCGCGGTGAGCGCACCGGGCGCCAACGATCCTTTGGGTCAGTTGGTGGAATCCAAAACCGCGCCCGCCGCGGCGGGGGCGGAGCGCTTCGCCGTGCAAGCAGGGGCATTTGCCGCAGAAGCCGACGCGCAAACCCAGCGTGCCCGCTTGGTGCTGTTGGGTGTCGAGGCGCAGGTGGTGGCGGCCGATCAGAACGGCAAAACCGTCTTTCGTGTTCGTACCGCACCGCTCGATCAACGTTTTCAAGCCGAAGCGCTTCAAGACCAACTCAAAGCTGCGGGCGTGGAGTCTTCCTTGGTTCGCATACCCCGTTGAGGGCGCGCGAAACTGGTGACCACCACCCCACCTTCTAGCCACACACAAAAGGAAGTTTTCGATATGCAACGACGTGTTTTTTCTCAATGGTTGGCCAGCGCGTTTCCCGTGACCGGTTTGGCTTGGGCTGGCGTGGCCCAGGCCCAAACCGCGCTCAAAGAAGGCACCGACTTTGTGCGTTTGAGCAAACCCGTGGCGGTCGACACGCCCGCGGGCCAGGTCGAGGTGTTGGAATTCTTTGCCTACAGCTGCATCCACTGCTACCGCTTTGAGCCGCTCTTCGCCGCGTGGAAAGCCAAGCAACCCGCCAAAGTTCAAGCTCGGCGCGTGCCCGTGGCGTTCTCTGAGGCCTTCGTGCCGATGCAGCAACTTTATTACGCGCTGGAGTCCATGAACCTCTTGGACCGTTTGCACGAGAAGGTGTTTCAGGCCATTCACGTCGACAAACAACGCTTGACCACCACCCCGGCCATCCTGGACTGGGTCAAGCAACAGGGCGTGGACATGACCGCCTTCACCGCGGCCTACAGCGGCTTTGGTGTGGCGGGCAAGGTGCGCCGCGCCACCCAGTTACAAAACGCCTACCAGGTAGAGGGTACGCCGTCCTTGGGCATCGCGGGTCGCTTCTATGCCCCGGGCCAAGGCCCACGCACCTTGGCCGTGGCCGATACCCTGATTGCCCAATTGCGTTGAAGGCCAATCGTCCCATCGCATCGAACAGCCCGTCCCAGAGCGGGCTGTTGTCATCTGGGCAATGCCACGGGGGATCGCTACAATGATTGCAAGTTTCGTGCCCTGGATCTGTATGACCTTTGTTTCTTTTTTGTCCTCGATGCGCCGCTGGGCGGGCCTGTCTTTGCTGTGTGTGACCTTGGGGGCTCAGGCCCAAGCGCCCGCGGCCCCTGTGCCGGTGGTGCCGGACCGAGACCAACCCATGAATGCCGAGGCGGATGAGTTGCGCTACGACGATGCGCGCAAAACCAACGTGTTCACGGGCAATGTGGTGATCACCAAAGGCACGATCGTCATCCGGGGGCACCGCGTGGAGGTGCGTCAAGATGCAGCAGGCAACCAATTTGGCGTGATTGAAAGCGGCCCCAAGCACACGGCGTTTTTCCGCCAGCAGCGACAAGGCCTCAACGAGTGGATCGAAGGTGAAGCCGTGCGCATCAATTACGACAGCGGCGCCGGCACCGTGGTGCTGACCGGACAAGCGGTGATGCGTCGCCTCAGGGGCAACCAAGTCAGCGATGAATCGCGCGGTGAAGTCATCACCTACAACAGCAACACCGACGAATACAAGGTCAAAGGTGCAGCGGCGAACGCCAAAACCCCGCCGGGTCGGGTGCGCTTGATGCTGACGCCTGAGCCCACGCAAGAATCCGGCGTGGTGTCGGGGCCGGCTACCCTCACGCCGTCGACCCAACTGAACAAGCAGCCATGAGCGCCCCCCCCCAAACACAAAGCCGATTGGAAGCACGCGATCTCAAGAAGGCCTATAGCAGCCGGCCCGTGGTCAAGGGCGTGTCATTGGCCGTCAACAGCGGTGAAGTCGTGGGGCTGCTGGGTCCTAACGGGGCGGGCAAGACCACATCCTTTTACATGATCGTGGGCTTGCTGCGTTCCGATGCTGGCCAAATTGAACTCGATGGCCAACGCATTGAAAGCATGCCGATCCACCAGCGCGCTCGCATGGGTTTGGGCTACTTGCCGCAAGAGGCGTCCATTTTTCGCAAACTCAATGTGGCCGACAACGTGCGCGCCGTCTTGGAGTTGCAGCAAGACGCACAAGGGCGTTCGCTCAACCGCGCACAAGTGGAAGAGCAGTTGGATGCCTTGCTCAACGATCTGCACGTCAAACACCTGCGCGACTCGCCTTCGGTTGCTTTGTCCGGTGGCGAGCGCCGCCGCGTGGAAATTGCGCGCGCCTTGGCCACCAAGCCGCGCTTCATTTTGCTGGACGAGCCGTTTGCCGGCATCGACCCCATCGCCGTCATCGAGATTCAACGCATCATTGGATTCTTGAAAACCCGTGGCATCGGTGTGCTGATCACCGATCACAATGTGCGCGAAACCTTGGGTATTTGTGACCGCGCTTACATCATCAACGATGGACAGGTGTTGACCAGCGGCACCCCCACCGACATTGTCGACAACGCCGATGTGCGTCGGGTTTATCTCGGCGAGCACTTCAAGATGTGATGACATGAAACAAGGGCTGTCGCTACGCGTTTCCCAACACCTAGCGCTGACCCCACAGCTGCAGCAGTCGATCCGACTCTTGCAACTCTCCACCTTGGAGATGGCGCAAGAGGTGGAGCAGATGCTCGACGAAAACCCGTTCTTGGAGCGCAGCGAAGAACAGGCCGAGCGCGAAGCCTTTGGCTTGGAGCAAGCCGACGCGCCGGTGAGCGCGGGTGAGCAAATCAGCGAATTGGCCACCGAAGTGCCTGAGTGGACGCCCAGCGACGGCCTGAGCAGCGTGGCGGTGAGCGAGCCCAGCGAAGACAAAACCGATGCCGCCAGCCCACTGGAGGAAAGCTGGGAAGGCGACGGCTCGGTGGAGATGTCGCCCGACGACAGCGAGTGGGGGGGCGATGCGCCCTCACGCAACAACGCCACGGGCGACGATGAAACCGCCACCGCCGCCGAGTTGGCGCGCAGCGACGAAAGCCTGCACGCGTTTTTGCACGACCAAGCCCGCTGTTTGCGCTTGAACGAAGAAGACCAAGCGGCGCTGTATTTCGTCATCGAATCGATCAACGACGAAGGCTATCTGGAAGACGGCTTGGAGGCTTTGGCGGAGTCCTGGGTACGCATGGCGGTTACCCACGGAGCGGCATCGTCGGAGGCGGGCATTGAGTTGCGCGAAGAGGTTCAGCAGCGCTTGCAAATGGCCCTCAACCACGTGCACCACATGGAGCCCGCGGGCGTGGGCGCGCGAGACTTGGGCGAATGTTTGCGTTTGCAAATCATGGAGCTGCGCAACACGCCCGAAGCCCGCGCGGCCATGCTGATTTGCGAACAACCTTTGGAGTTGATGGCCAAACGCGACGTCAAGCGACTGTGTGCTGCCTGCGGTTTGGACGACACCATGGTCCGTCAAGCCTTGGGCTTGATCGCACGTTTGGAGCCCAAGCCGGGCCGGCGCTTCGTCAACCTCGAGCGCCAAGTGGTCGTGCCCGATGTGTTGGTGACGCGCTCGGGTCGTGGTTTCAAGGTGGTGCTCAACCCCGAGGTCATGCCGCGTTTGCGCGTGCACGACGTGTACGCCAATGCCTTGCGCCAAGGCCGCGGCGGCAGCTCGGACGCCGCCAACGCCAGCATGCAGCAGCGCCTGCAAGAAGCGCGCTGGTTCATCAAAAATATCCAGCAGCGTTTTGACACCATCCTGCGGGTGTCTACTGCCATCGTCGAGCGCCAGCGCAACTTCTTCATGCACGGCGAACTCGCCATGCGTCCTTTGGTCTTGCGCGAAATCGCCGATGAATTGGCGCTGCACGAGTCCACCATCAGCCGTGTGACCACCGCCAAATACATGGCGACGCCCCACGGCACCTTTGAATTGAAGTACTTCTTCGGTTCGGGCTTGGGCACCGAGACGGGGGCCAATGCCTCGAGCACGGCGGTGCGGGCCTTGCTCAAGCAATTCATCGCCAGCGAAAACCCGAAAAAACCGCTCTCCGACAACCAGCTCTCCGACCTGTTGAAAGAGCAAGGCATCGAGTGCGCGCGCCGTACCGTGGCCAAATACCGAGAGGCCTTGCGCATCGCGCCGGCCAATTTGCGAAAGTCTTTGTGAACAGCTTGAAATTGTTTTTGCCTTGCGCCGCCGGCGTCGAGGAAGCCTTGACCGCGGAGGTGCAGGCCATCGTGGGTGAACCCGTGGCCTTCAAGGCGCGTGGGGGTGTGGGCGTCATCGCTTCGTGGCGCGACGCCATGCGCCTGAACCTGCACAGCCGCTTGTCGCAGCGGGTCTTGGTGCAGCTCTCGCACGGTGCCTACCGCAACGAGCAAGACCTCTACAACGCCGCCAGCGAGATCGCTTGGGAGATTTGGTTCTCCCCGGCCCAGACCATCAAGGTCGAGGTCACGGCGCAGCACAGCCCGCTCACGTCCTTGAATTTCGCGGCCTTGAAAATCAAAGACGCGGTGTGCGACCGTTTTCGCGCCAAGCGCGGCGAGCGCCCCAGCGTGGACACGCATTGGCCGGACATCCGGATCTTTGCCCACCTGACCACCGACACGCTCACGCTCTACATCGACACCTCGGGCGAGCCTTTGTTCAAACGCGGTTGGCGCGAAGACAAAGGCGACGCGCCGCTCAAAGAAACCTTGGCCGCGGCCATGGTGGCGGCCACCGAGTGGTTGCCCGCGGGCAGCGCCGAGCCCTTGCCCAACGAAGTGCCCGCGCTCTACGACCCTTGCTGCGGCAGCGGCACGGTGGTGATCGAAGCGGCGCAGGCTGCGCTCAACATCGCCCCGGGCCTGCTGCGCCGTTTTGCGTTTGAAAAAATGCTGCCCTTTCAGCTCCATGTGTGGAGCGCCATCCGCGACGCGGCCCAAGCCGCCGAGCGCCGATGGCCAGAGGGGCGAGCGCCCATCGCCTACGGCAGCGATGTGTCGTTTCGCATGGTCGACTTTGCCCAACGCAACGCCGAGCGCGCCGGTGTGGCACACGCGGTGGAGTTCCGCGGCGGTGACGCTTTGCAGCGCATGCCCCCCACCGATCGCCCCGGCGTGCTCTTGCTCAACCCGCCCTACGGTGAGCGCATCGCGGCGGCCGGTGTGGCCGGTCAAAACGCCAGCGATCGCGCCCAGTCACGCCAAGGTGGCCGCGAAAGCGCGCAGATGAGCGACGGCGGCGATGGCAGCGAATTTTTCCAGCAACTCGCGGCCCATTGGAAAAGCCACTACGCTGGTTGGAACGCGTGGTTGCTCACGCCCGACATGGGCTTACCCGGCAAGATGCGTTTCAAGGCCTCGCGCCGCGTGCCGATGTGGAACGGCCCCATCGAATGCCGCTTGTTCCGCTTTGACCTCACGGCCCGACTCACCCCACCACCCGCGCCATGAAGCCTTTGGTGATCGACACCAACGTGGCCTTGGACCTGTGTGTGTTCGCTGATCCCGCCACCGAGCCGCTGCGCCAAGCCTTGGCCCAAGGCCAGTGGCGGTGTTTGGCCACTGCCGCCATGCGCGATGAGTTGCATCGGGTCTTGTGCTACCCCTTGGTGGCGCGACGTTTGCTGGCCGATGGCCGCAGCGCCGATCAAGCCCTGGCGGTGTGGGACGCAGCGGTCAGCATCGTGGCGCCCGCCCCCAAAGCGCCCTACACCTGCAAAGACCCGGACGACCAAATCTTCATCGACTTGGCCGCCGAACACCAAGCCCGTTTGATCAGCAAAGATAAGGCCGTGCTGTGCATGGCCAAACGTTTGGCACGCTTGGGCGCCGATGTCTTGCCGCGCTGGCCTGAGACTCAGGCCTGAGCGCTGTGCAGCGCGAAGCTGTCGCTATTGCAACGGCTCCAGTAAGCACGGAAGACGCGGTCTTGGTGCTCCACATCGTTGAGCAAGGCGCCCGCAGCCATCTCAGGTAAGAGCTTGGACATCAGGTGTACCTCGTGGTCGCTCACGCGGCGAACGATGTGATCGGCCTTGATGTCGTGCGGGTGTTGCAAACCCGCGGCTTGCACCAATTCACGCAAAGCCTTGAGGGTTTCGTGGTGGAAGTTGTACACACGCGTGGCCTTGTCGGGCACCACCAGTGCTTGTTGGCGCACTGGGTCTTGGGTGGTCACGCCGGTGGGGCAATGCCCAGTGTGGCAAGCCTGCGCTTGAATACAACCCAAAGCGAACATGAAGCCGCGTGCGCTGTTGCACCAGTCGGCGCCCAAGGCCATGGCGCGTGCGATGTCAAAGGCGCTGATGACCTTGCCCGAGGCGCCCAAAGCGATGCGATCGCGCAGACCCACACCGATCAAGGTGTTGTGCACCAAGCGCAAACCTTCTTGCAGCGGCGTGCCCACGTGGTCAGAGAACTCCAGGGGCGCCGCACCCGTGCCGCCTTCGGCGCCATCGACGACGATGAAGTCGGGCGTGATGCCCGTGTCTTGCATGGCCTTGACCAACGCAAACCACTCCCAGGGGTGACCCACACAGAGTTTGAAACCGACGGGTTTGCCTTTGCTGAGTTCGCGCAGTTGCGCGATGAAGGCCATGAGTTCACGCGGGGTTGAAAACGCGCTGTGCGCCGCTGGCGAGACGCAGTCCTCGCCCACGGGGACACCGCGTGCTTGCGCGATTTCATCGGTCACCTTGGAGCCAGGCAAGACGCCACCGTGTCCTGGCTTGGCACCTTGGCTGAGCTTGATCTCGATCATCTTGACCTGTGGCTCCAGCGCGTTGGTTGCAAAGGCTTCGGGGTTGAATCGGCCTTCGTTGTCGCGGCAGCCGAAGTAGCCCGAGCCGATCTCCCAGATCAAGTCGCCGCCGTGCACACGGTGCCATTTGGAGATCGATCCCTCACCCGTGTCGTGTGCAAAGCCGCCGCGCTGCGCGCCTGCGTTGAGCGCTTGAATGGCGTTGGCCGAGAGCGAGCCGAAACTCATGGCCGAGATGTTGAACACGCTGGCCTCATAAGGGTGGCGGCAGTCGGGACCGCCGATGCGCACCCGGAAATCGTAAGAGGCCACATCGCTGGGCACCATGGCGTGGTTGATCCACTCGTGGCCATCGGCTTTCACATCGCGTTGTGTACCAAAGGGGCGTTTGTCGGATTCGCCTTTGGCGCGCGAATAGGCCAGTGAACGTTGGCTGCGGGAAAACGGCGTGGCCTCGGTGTCGCTTTCCAAAAAATACTGCCGCAACTCGGGACGGATTGACTCGAGCATGAAGCGGAAGTGACCAATGATGGGGTAGTTGCGCCGCACCGAGCTTTTGCGTTGTTGCAAATCGCGGATGCCGACGATGGCCAGTGCCGTGCTGACAGCAAAAACCAAAGCACCATTGCCCGTGGCCACGAGGACGAACAAGCTGAGCAAAGACAATCCAATGCAAAGCAGCAAGACGGTGTAACGCACGGGGTACAAAGCGTTGAGACGGTTGAGCATGGACACTCCTAAAACAAACAAGGGACAGACTACACTCTGTGCGGCCACGATTTAACGTCAAAGCCACACCCCTTGTCATCCGCAATCTGCCTTGAGACACATGACCGACTCCGCCACCTTGCCGTCCATGGACAACCCCGAATTCGACCAACTCGACGCCATCTTGGACGACATGCGCCAGCGTGACGAGGAGATTCCCCAGTGGGAATTCTTGGAAGGGGCGCTGGCGGCCTTGGCTTGCTCGCGTCGCAGCATCGAGCCCGATGAATACTTTCCGGTTCTCTTAGGCGATGGCGGTGAGAGCGCGATTGCGTTTGCCGATGATGATCAAAAACAACAGTTCGAGGCTTTGTGGCAACGGCGTTGGTTGGAGGTGACCGAAGCTTTGGCCACCAACGTCGATCGTTTGGACGAAGACGCGGCCTACCACCCCGAGGTTATGGACGTGCGCGGTGCGGTGGCCTGCTTGCCCGAAGCCGATCGGGCCGCGATGCAAGGCCAAGAGTTGCCCTCGTTCGGTCAGGTCTGGGCTTTGGGCTTCATGTTCGTGGTGGAAAACTGGCCCGAAGAGTGGGCTGCGCCGCGCGACAAAGAAGCGGCCGATTGGTTGGACACCGCGCTCGAGCGCATCGTCGGCTTAACCGAAGACGACAAGGCCGCCCCCACCGTGTCCATGTTCAGCGAAGACGGCCCACCCAGCGTGAGCCAAGCCCGCGTGGACGCGTTTGGCGAAGCGATTTGGTCGGT
>CAMDCY010000060.1 GCA_945890705.1 Hydrogenophaga intermedia
GGCACTTCGGCCGACATCACCAGCTTGACGCGCCGGTCGTACAGCACGTCGACCAACCACGTGAAGCGCCGCGCCTCAGAAGCGCGGTTGACCGGCATGTGTGGCACGTCGCTGAGCATGACGGTGTGGAACTGGCTGGCGATTTCCAGGTAGTCGTTTTGTGAGCGCGGGCCGCCGCACAGGGCGCGGAAGTCGAACCACACCACCCCGCCAGCGCGGCGGCGTGCTTGGATGGTGCGGTTTTCAATATTCAGGGCCGGGTCTTCGTCGTGCGCTTCGGCCAAACGGTTGAAGGTCTCGGTCATGGTCGCATCGGCCTGCGGCCCATTGGGCGTGAGGTAGAGCGGCACTTGCTCGAGCGTGCGGCGGCGGTAGTCGGTGCCGTTGTCCACGTTGATCACCTCAAGCTGCTGGTTGAGCAAGGCGATGGCCGGCAAGATGCGGTCGCGGTGCAAGCCGTCGGGGTACAGGTCGTCGGGCTTGAAGTTGGAGGTGGTGACAAAGCCCACGCCGTTGGCGAACAGGGAGTCGAGCAGGCGGTGCAAAATCATGGCGTCGGTGATGTCGGCCACGTGGAATTCGTCGAAGCAAATCAGCTTGTAGCGCTCGGCCATGCGCTTGCCCAGCACGTCCAGCGGGTTGACCGTGCCTTGCATGTCGCGCATTTCGCGGTGCACTTCGCGCATGAATTCGTGAAAGTGCAAACGGGTTTTCCGTTGGATGGGCACCGCATCAAAGAAGCAGTCCATCAAAAAGCTTTTTCCGCGCCCCACCCCGCCGTACATGTACACGCCGCGCGGAATCTCGGGGCGGTTGATGAGTTTTTTCAGGCTGTTGGAGCGCTTGGCTTTGTAGGCCGCCCAGTCGTTGGCGCAGCGCTCCAGGGCATCGATGGCGCGCATTTGCGCCGGATCGGTGGTGAAGCCGCGGGCTTTCAGCTCGCGTTCGTAGTTGGCTTTGACGGACATGAAGGGATTGTGCCTTGCAGAAAAAAAACCCGTCATCGCTGACGGGTTTGTGTGAAGCGCTGAGCCAGGCTCAGAAGTTCAAGGTGCGCTTGTCCACCGCCAGCGCCGCCTCTTTGGTGGCTTCGCTCAAGCTGGGGTGAGCGTGGCAGATGCGGGCGATGTCTTCCGATGAGGCCTTGAATTCCATGGCCACGACGGCTTCGGCGATCAGCTCGGAGGCTTGTGGGCCCACGATGTGCACGCCCAAGATCTCGTCGGTGGTGGCGTCGGCCAACATCTTCACCATGCCGGTGGTGTCGCCCAAGGCGCGAGCACGGCCGTTCGCGAGGAACGGGAACGAGCCGGCTTTGTACGCCACGCCATCGGCCTTGAGCTGCTGCTCGGTGCGGCCGACCCAAGCGATCTCGGGGCTGGTGTAGATGACCCAAGGGATGGTGTTGAAGTTAACGTGACCGTGTTGGCCCGCGATGCGCTCGGCCACCGCCACGCCCTCTTCTTCTGCCTTGTGCGCCAGCATCGGGCCGCGCACCACGTCACCCACCGCCCACACGCCGGGCAGGTTGGTTTTGCAGTCGCCGTCCACCACGATCGCGCCACGCTCGTCGAGCTGCAAGCCCACCGCTTCGGCGTTCAGGCCGTTGGTGTTGGGCACACGGCCGATCGAGACGATCAGCTTGTCGGCGTCCAGTTTGATGGCTTCGCCCTTGGTGTTGGTGTAGTTCACGACCACGCCTTTTTTGCCGTTGACGATCTCGCCGACCTTCACGCCCAGCTCGATCTTCAAGCCTTGCTTGTCGAAGGCCTTCTTGGCTTCTTTGGCGATTTGCTCGTCCACCGCACCCAAGAACGTGGGCAGGCCTTCGAGGATGGTCACGTCGGCACCCAAACGGCGCCAGACCGAGCCCATTTCCAAACCGATCACGCCCGAGCCGATCAGCACGAGCTTTTTGGGCACCGCGCCGACGCGCAAAGCGCCGTCGTTGGACAAGACGTTGACTTCGTCAAACGGCGTGCCGGGCAAGGCGCGGGCGTTGGAGCCTGTGGCCACGATCACCTGTTTGGCACTCAAGGTTTCGTCGCTTTTGCCCTTGACCTGGATGTTGTAGCCGCCATCGGCTTGGCCAGCGAAGCTGCCACGGCCGTGGAAGAAAGCGACCTTGTTCTTCTTCAAGAGGTACAAGATGCCGTCGTTGTTTTGCTTCACGACGGTGTCTTTGCGGGCGATCATCTTGGCCACGTCCATCTTCACGCCAGTGGCGCTGATGCCGTGCTCGGCGAAGTGGTGGTTGGCGTGGTCAAAGTGTTCGGACGATTGCAACAAGGCCTTGGACGGGATGCAACCGACGTTGGTGCAAGTGCCGCCGGGGGCTGGGCCACCGGCTGCATTGCTCCACTCGTCGATACAGGCGACTTGGAAACCGAGTTGGGCGGCACGGATGGCCGCGATGTAGCCACCAGGGCCTGCGCCGATGACGACGACGTCAAATTGTTTGCTCATGAAAGTGTGCTCCGCGGATCAGATGTCGAACAAGAGGCGAGCTGGGTCTTCCAGCGCTTCTTTCATGGCCACCAGGCCCAAGACGGCTTCGCGGCCGTCGATGATGCGGTGGTCGTAGGACATGGCGAAGTAGTTCATGGGGCGAACCACGACTTGGCCGTTTTCCACCATGGCGCGGTCTTTGGTCGCGTGAACGCCCAAAATGGCCGACTGTGGGGGGTTGATGATGGGGGTGGACATCATCGAGCCGAAGGTGCCGCCGTTGGAGATCGAGAACGTGCCGCCGGTCATCTCTTCCATGCCCAGCTTGCCGTCACGGGCCTTGACGCCGAACTCGGCGATTTTCTTTTCGATGTCGGCAAAGCTCATCTGGTCGGCGTTGCGCAGGATCGGCACCACCAAACCACGGGGCGAACCCACGGCGATACCGATGTCGAAGTAGCCGTGGTAGACGATGTCGTTGCCATCGACCGAGGCGTTCAAGACCGGGAATTTCTTCAGGGCGTGCACCGCGGCTTTGACGAAGAAGCTCATGAAGCCCAGCTTGCAGCCGTGTTCCTTCTCGAAACGCTCTTGCATGCGCTTACGCATGTCCATGACCGGGGCCATGTTGATTTCGTTGAAGGTGGTCAGGATGGCGTTGGTCGACTGCGATTGCAGCAAACGCTCGGCCACGCGGGCGCGCAAGCGGGTCATGGGCACGCGCTGCTCGGGGCGGTCGCCCAAGTTGACGGTGGGAGCCGCGACCTGAGGCAAGGCCTTGGTGGGCACGCCCGTGGGAATCACGGCGGCGGTGGACTGCACGCCACCGGCCACGGCGCTGAGCACATCACCTTTGGTGACGCGACCGTCTTTGCCCGTGCCAGCGACCGAGCCAGCGGCCATGCCGTTGTCGGCCATCAGCTTGGCGGCGGCGGGCATGGCCACGCCGGCTTTGCTGGTCGACGCTGCAGCAGCCGCGGCTGGGGCAGCTGCTGCAGGTGCGGCGGCGGGAGCGGCGGCAGCCGCAGGGGCTGCCGCAACGCCGACTTTGCCGTCGGTGTCGATGCGGGCGATGAGCTGCTCGGCCACCACGGTGCCGCCATTGGCGACCAAAATTTCAGAGATCACGCCAGCCGAGGGGGCTGGAACTTCGAGCACGACCTTGTCGGTTTCGATTTCGATGAGGATTTCATCCACGGCGACGGATTCGCCCACTTTCTTTTTCCAAGTGAGCATGGTGGCTTCGGCCACGGATTCGGACAACTGGGGAACTTTGACTTCGACGAGTGCCATTTTTTTGCTTTCGGTGTGTGTTTAAACGCTGGGGTTTATTTGGTGAGGACAAAGCCTTTGAGCTTGGCAAAGGCGCCTTCAACCAGCGCTTTTTGTTGCTCTTGGTGCAAGTGGGCGTAGCCCACAGCGGGCGATGCCGAGGCGGCACGACCGGAGTAGCCCAGTTTTTGGCCTGGCAGCATGTTTTCGTGTATATAGTGCTGCACGAAGAACCAAGCGCCTTGGTTTTGTGGCTCGTCTTGCGTCCACACCAAGTCTTTGGCGTTCGGGTATTTTTTGAGCTCGGAGGCAAAAGCCTTGTGCGGGAAGGGGTAGAGCTGCTCAACACGCACGATGGCGGTGTCGGTGTTGCCCATTTCTTCGCGCTTCTTGACCAGGTCGTAATAGACCTTGCCCGAGCAGACCAAGACGCGATTGACCTTATCGCCTTTGATGGCCTTGTTTTGCTCGCCGATGACGGTCTGGAACGAACCCTTGGTGAATTCGGAGACTGGGCTGGTGGCGTCTTTGTTGCGCAGCAAGGACTTGGGCGTGAAGATGACCAGCGGCTTGCGCAGGTCACGCACGATTTGGCGGCGCAACACATGGAAGATCTGGCTGGCCGTGGTGGGCTGGACGATCTGCATGTTGGTATCGGCGGCCAATTGCATGAAGCGCTCCAAGCGCGCCGAGCTGTGCTCGGGGCCTTGGCCTTCGTAGCCGTGCGGCAGCATCAAGGTCAGGCCGTTGACACGGCCCCACTTAACTTCACCGGAGGCGATGAACTGGTCGATCACGACTTGAGCGCCGTTGGCGAAGTCGCCGAACTGGGCTTCCCAGATCACCAAGGTGTTGGGGTCGTTGGAGGCGTAACCGTATTCAAAGGCCAAGACCGCTTCTTCCGACAAGATCGAGTCGATGACCACAAACGGTGCCTGGCCTTCAGCGGCGTGTTGCAAGGGCACGTAAGTGCCCTCATCCCACTTCTCGCGGTTCTGGTCGTGAATCACTGCGTGGCGGTGCGTGAAGGTGCCGCGGCCGCAGTCTTCGCCCGACAAGCGCACGGGGAAGCCGCTGGCGACCAAGGAGGCAAAAGCCATGTGCTCGCCCATGCCCCAGTCCACGGGCATGTCACCTCGGCCCATGGCGGCGCGGTCGGCGTAAACCTTTTTGACCAGCTGGTGCGGTGTCACAGCGTCGGGGATGGTCGAGATTTTCTCGGCCAAGCGGTTCCACTCCGACAAGGGGATCGCGGTGTCACCCGCGTCGGTCCACTTCTTACCCAAGAAAGGTGCCCAGTTGACGGTGTACTTGGTTTTGAAGTTGGTCAACACGGGGTCGGCGGTGTGCTTGCCCGCGTCCAAAGCAGCGCGGTAGGCCTTGGCCAAATCGTCGCCCAAGGACTCGCCCAAGCCTTGCGCAGCCAACTTGTCGGCGTACATTTTGCGCGTGCCGGGGTGAGCCGCGATTTTTTTGTACATCAACGGCTGGGTCAGCGAGGGGGTATCTTGTTCGTTGTGGCCCAGTTTGCGGAAACACACGATGTCAATGACGACGTCCTTGCGGAAATCCATGCGGTACTGCAGGGCGAGCTGGGTGGCCAAAACGACCGCTTCGGGGTCGTCACCGTTGACGTGCAAGACAGGCGCTTCGACCATCTTGACGATGTCGGTACAGAACACGCTCGAGCGCATGTCGCGGGGGTCGGACGTGGTGAAGCCAATTTGGTTGTTCACGATGATGTGCACCGTGCCGCCCGTGGTGTAACCGCGGGTTTGGGCCAATGCCAAGGTTTCTTGATTCACGCCTTGACCACCGAAGGCCGAGTCGCCGTGCACCAAAACCGGCAACACTTGGCTGCCGGTGGGGTCGCCGCGGCGGTCCATGCGCGCTCGCACCGAGCCTTCAACCACGGGGTTGACGATCTCCAGGTGCGAGGGATTGAAAGCCAAGGTCAGGTGAACTGGGCCACCGGCGGTGCTCACGTCGGAACTGAAGCCTTGGTGGTACTTCACGTCACCCGCTGGTAAGTGCTCGGGGGCGGTGTGGTCGAACTCGGCGAACAGGTCGGCTGGCAACTTGCGCATGGTGTTGACCAGCACGTTCAAACGGCCGCGGTGGGCCATGCCAATGACGACTTCTTGCACGCCTTTGAGTCCAGCTTGCTGGATCAACTCGTCCATGGCGGCGATGAAGCTCTCACCGCCTTCCAAAGAAAACCGTTTCTGACCCACGTACTTGGTGTGCAAGAAGCGCTCCAAACCTTCGGCCGCGGTCAGGCGCTCGAGGATGCCTTTTTTCTGGTCGGAGTTGAAATTGGGTTTGCTGCGAATGCTTTCCAGCTTTTCTTGCCACCAGCGCTTTTCGTTTTGCTCCGAGGTGTACATGTACTCGGCGCCCAAGGTGCCGCAGTAGGTCTCGCGCAGCGCGTTGAGCAGCTCGCGCAACGTCATGCTGTTCTTACCAAAGAAGGTGTTGCTGGTGTCGAACACGGTTTCTTGGTCGGCGTCGGTGAAGCCGTAGAACGCAGGATCGAGGTCGGGGATGTTGGCGCGCTCGGTGCGCTTGAGCGGGTCCAGATCGGCCCAACGCTGGCCGACGTTGCGGTAGGCAGCGACGAGCTGTTGAACAGCGGTGCGCTTGCGGCCCATTTCGGGGTTTTCGCTGGCCTTGACGACTTGCGTCACGCCAGACTTGGCGCGCTCGGCAAAAGCGTTGATGACCGGCAGGTGCGGCACATCTTTGGCTTGGCTGCCGTCCACTGCGGGGACGTGTTGTAGGGCGTCGAAGTACTCGCGCCAAGAATCGGGAACGCTGCCGGGGTTGGCTAGGTAGTTCTCGTACATCTCCTCGACGTACGGAGCATTGCCCCCGAACAGGTGGGTATTGCCTGAATAGGCTTGGTAGACGGATGTCTCACTCATGGCGCTGACCTCGGCTCCCCTGAAGGGAGCATTAGTTGGTAAAAGAAACCTCCCGCGGCACGGCTTAACCGGTTGGCGGATGCGACAGTGACATTGGAAGGGCGTGACTGACAGGCGCAATTGTGCCACCAACGCTGCGCGTTATGACAACAATCTGGGAAGGAAACGAAACAACTGACAGGAAACTGTCGGTTTGCTGGTTAAGAGAGGCGGGGAGACAGGCGCTCGGCGGCCGAAACCGTACCGGGTTCGTCCATTTCGATGGCAATTTGCGTGCACACCGTGCGGCACAAGGTGACCGCTTTTTCGCTCTGCACGCGGTAGATCACCTGCGTGCCGTCTTTGCGCTTGGCCAAGACGCCAGCCCGGTACAGCAGGTTCAAATGCTGCGAGAGGTTGGGCTGGGTGGTGTCGATCTCTTGGAGCAGCTGGGTGACGGACTTTTCTTTATCGCACAGCGCGCTCAAGATGCGCAGGCGCATGGGCGTGGCCAACACGCCGAAGAGCTCAGCGGCCAATTCGAAGACGCGCACCTTTTCGATGTTGGCTTCGCTCTCGATCATTTGGGCCATAGTGCACCGCATCAAAAACTATATAAGCAATCATCATACTGAAAAACCAACCGCTCCGAAGGGCCATTGTGCTCAAAAGCCGGTTTTTAAGGGTTTATCCCAAGAGATCCTTGATCTGTTGGAGCGCCGTGGGGTCGTCCATGGTGGTCAGGTCGCCTGGGTCGCGACCCTCGGCCACGGCCTGGATGGCGCGGCGCAGCAACTTACCGCTGCGGGTCTTGGGCAGGAGGGACACGAAGATCACGCGCGAGGGTCGGGCCACCGCGCCGAGTTGGTTGTCCACCACCTTCATGACCTCGGCCTCCAAGGCTTTGCGACCAGCCTCGTCGCCCAAGGCCGACGTGTCTTTGGCGATGGCAAAGGCCATGGCGACTTGGCCCTTGAGTTGGTCGGCCACGCCGACCACGGCCACCTCGGCGACGTTGGGGTGACTGGAGATGCTCTCCTCGATCTCGCGGGTACCCAAGCGGTGACCGGCCACGTTGATCACGTCGTCGGTGCGACCCAAGATGAAGTAGTAACCGTCCTCATCGCGCACGGCCCAGTCGAAGGTGCTGTAGACGAGTTGGTTGGGCACGCTCTTCCAGTAGGTGTTGACGAAGCGCTTGTCGTCGCCCCACACGGTTTGCAAGTTGCCGGGTGGCAATGGGCCTTCGATGGTCAAGACGCCTTTTTGGTTGGCGCCGGTCAGCTCTTCACCGGTTTGGTCGTCGACCAGCTTGACGTTGTAGCCGTAGACCGCTTTGCCAGGCGAGCCGAACTTGCTCGGGGCTTTTTCAACGCCGTTGCAAATGGTCAGGATGGGCCAGCCGGTTTCGGTTTGCCAGTAGTTGTCGATGATGGCTTTGCCGTTGAGGCCTTCGGAGATCCACTTGGCGGTGGGCTCGTCCAGCGGCTCACCGGCCAAGAACAAGGCCTTGAGGGACGACAGGTCGTACTTGGTGAGCAAGGCAGGGTCTTGTTTTTTCAGCACGCGGATCGCGGTCGGTGCGCTGAACATGACCGAGACTTTGTATTTCTCAACCAAGCTCCACCAGATGCCGCCGTCGGGGCGGATCGGCAGGCCTTCGTACATGATGGTGGCCATGCCGCCAATCAGGGGGCCGTAAATGATGTAGCTGTGACCCACCACCCAACCGATGTCGCTGGTGCAGAAGAAGGTCTCGCCCGGCTTGCCTTGGTAGATGTTGGGGATGCTGGCGGCCAAGGCCACGGTGTAGCCGCCGGTGTCGCGCTGCACACCTTTGGGTTTGCCGGTGGTGCCAGATGTGTACAGGGTGTAGCTGGGGTGGGTGGAGTCGACCCACTCGCAGGGCACCACGGTGTCCATGTGCTTGGCGCGCTCGGTGGCGTAGTCCACGTCGCGGCCGGCCACGGGCGTGAAAGCGACCAGCTGGCGGTCCACCATGATGACGCTGGAGGGCTTGTGTGCGGAAAGCTTGATGGCCTCGTCCAAGAGCGGCTTGTAGGAGACGGCTTTGCCACCGCGCGAACCGGCGTCGGCGCTGATGATGACCTTGGGCGAGGCGTCTTCGATGCGGGTGGCCAAGGAGTGCGAAGCGAAACCGCCGAACACCACCGAGTGAATCGCGCCCAAACGCGCGCAGGCCAACATGGCAAAGGCCGCTTCGGCGACCATGGGCATGTAAATCAAGACGCGGTCGCCTTTGACCACGCCCAAGCTTTGCAGAATAGCGGCCATGCGCTGCACTTCGGCGTGCAGTTCGCGGAAGGTGAAGGTGTGCTCTTGGTCGGTTTCGGTGGAAACGAAGATCAAAGCGGCTTGGTCGGCGCGGTCTTTGAGGTGGCGGTCCACCGCGTTGTGGCACAGGTTGGTCAGCCCACCTTCGAACCAGCGGGCAAACGGCGGGTTGTCGTAATTGCAGACGCGGTCAAACGGCTTTTTCCACTCGATGCATTGGGCTTGTTCGCCCCAAAATGCGTCGCGGTCGTTGATGGAGCGATCGTGGAAGGCGGCGAAGCCGGCGTTTTGCGTCATGCAAGTCTCCTGAGGTGGCACGGTCTGGAAGTCAAACTGAATTCATAATTATGAACATCAGACTTGCGATACGCTGACACAAACGCCGCTCATGGGCGGTTTTGCGTCCGATTTATTTGATCAGTTTCAAGGCGTCACGAAACGCGTCGTGCTCACAGGTGCGCAACCACTCAAACGCCACCATCTCAGTCGTCACCAATTCCGCGCCCGCGCCAGCCAAGCGGTCGAAAGCGGCGTCGCGGTTGCGCTCGGTGCGCGAGCTGCACGCGTCGGTCACCACCCACACGTCCAACTCTTGCTCCAACAACTCCAATGCGGTTTGCAGCAAACACACGTGCGTTTCGCACCCCGCGATAACGATGGTCGGACGCTCGGGACCAGCCGAAGCGGGCTTTTGCAAATGCTTGGGCAAGCTGCGGGCATTGCCCGCGGGTGGACGAGCCGGTGGGCGCAACCAATCGACCAAGCCGTCGGACGCGGCACTGAAGTGCATTTTGGTCAGGGTGCGTTGGCACAGGGCGCGCAACACAGGGTCGTTGGGGCCGAGTTTCTCTGGGTTTTGTTCGGTACCCCAGACCGGGACGTCCACCATTTGGGCGAACTGAGCCAAGCGAATGGCGTTGGCCAAGGCCTGCTGCCCCTCGTGGATGGCGGGCATGAGCTTGGTTTGGTAATCCACCAAAACCAGTTGGGATTCGTCGGCGTCGAGCAGCATCGGGCGGGTCCTGTGAAGGGTGTGATCTAAAAATGCATTATCGTTGCATGCCATGCGCTTGATTCCCCTCCTCTTCGCCGCCTGCTTGTCCTTACAAGCTTGTGCCCAACTGCCGTTCCAAACGGTCAGCGTCCCTGAGGCGCCAGACCGCAGCGCGCTGCTGCTCGACGCCATGGGCTATATCGGCACGCCCTATGTGCGCGGTGGCAACACCGGCGCCAGCGGGCTCGATTGCAGTGGCTTTGTGAAAGCGGTGTTTGAGCAAGCCGAAGGCATCACCCTGCCGCGCAGCGCTTATGAACAAGCCCACGCCACCGTGGAAATTGACCGCGCCGACTTGCAGCCGGGCGATTTGGTGTTTTTCAACACCTTGCGCCGGGCCTTCAGCCACGTGGGGATTTACTTGGGCGAGGGTCGATTCATCCACGCGCCACGACCGGGCGCGCAAGTGCGAATCGAGGGCATGAACAGCTCGTATTGGCGAACCCGATTCAATGGGGCTCGGCGCGTCTTACCTGCCAAGCCACCGCTGAGCAACGTCAGTTCAAGGCCTTGACGAGTCGCTGAACGCCTTCTTGGATTTTGTCCACGCCCGCGGTGGCAAAACTCATGCGGAAGGTGGCGTGATCGGGGTTGGAGGCAAAGAACGGTGCGCCTGGCACAAAGGCCACGCCCTGCTCCACCGCACGTTTGGAAAACGCCGCGCCATCGGTCGGCCCACCATCGGCACCGGTCAGGCGAGCCCAAATGAACAAGCCGCCTTGGGGCTCCACAAAAGACACCCGCTGGCCCAAGTTTTGGCGCAGCGCTTCTGACATGGCTTTGGCGCGCTCGGCGTAGACGCGACGAACCTTGGCCAAGGTTTCGGGCATGCGCCCGGACTTCAGGTACTGCGCGGCCACAGCCTGCGCAAACGTGCTGGTGTTGGCGTCGCTGAACTGTTTGCACATGGTGGCTTTGGCCAAGAGCTCGGCCGGGGCGACCATCCAACCCACGCGCAAACCTGGCGACAAGACCTTGGACAGCGAACCGCAATGCACCAACAGGTCGGCGCTGCCCGGCACGCTGGGGCTCAGGGCCAAGAGGCTGGGCGGCGGCGCATCACCAAAATACAAATCGCCATAGGGGTCGTCCTCCACCAAGATGGTGTTGTGGCGCACAGCAATCTCCAACAAACGCTGGCGACGGGCCAACCCAAGCATGCGGCCACTGGGGTTGCCGAAGGTGGGAATCAGGTAAACGAACTTGGGGCGGTGCTCCACAATGAGACGCTCCAAGCGGTCCACATCCACGCCCTCTTCGTCCAAGGGCGCGCTGATCAGCTCGGCGCCGTACAAACGGAAGCACTGAATGGTGGCAAGGAACGTGGGGCCTTCGACGATGACCTTGTCGCTGGGGCCGACCAAGGTCTTGCCCAACAAGTCCAGCGCTTGCTGGCTACCCGTGGTCACGATCAATTGCTCGGGGGCCAGGGTCGCGCACTTGCTGTTCATGAAGCCGGCGATTTGCTCGCGCAAGGGGCCGTAACCTTCGGTGGCGCCGTACTGCAAGGCCGCACCGGGCTCTTGCGCCAATGCGGCCAAGCTCGCTTCGCGAATGCCGTCGACGTCGAACAAGGCGCTGTCGGGGAAACCGCCCGCAAAACTGATGATGCCGGGCTTGCCAAGCAGCTTGAACAGCTCGCGGATGGCGGAGGTTTCAACGTTGTTCAAACGATCGGCAAAAGGGATAGCCATGCGACACAATCCAAGACATGAAAAAAGAATTCATCGAGCCCTTTTTTGCCACCCTCAAAGCGGCCAATCCGCAGCCCA
>CAMDCY010000061.1 GCA_945890705.1 Hydrogenophaga intermedia
AAGTAGCTGCCGGGCAAGACCGTGACATTGTATTGAGTGAGCAAGTCCAAGGCGAAAGCCTCGTCGCTCGACAGACCGGGGTGGCGTTGCGCGTAGTGCTCAGGCACACCGGCCCACAGGTAAAACGAGGCGTCGGGCAAGCGCACATCAAGGAGCGGGGCGAGCATGGGCGTAACGCGCTCGAACTTTTCGCGGTACAGGCGGCGGTTGTCCACCACGTGCGCCTCGTCGCCCCAAGCGGCCACGCTGGCGGCTTGCACCACGGGGCTCATGGCGCTGCCGTGGTAGGTGCGGTAGAGCAAAAAGGGCTTGATCAGCGCGGCGTCTCCGGCCACAAAGCCGCTGCGCAGGCCGGGCACGTTGCTGCGTTTGGACAGGCTGGTGAAGGCAATCAGGCGCTTGAAGTCGGTTCGGCCGAGTTGTTGCGCGGCCTGCAAGCCGCCCAGCGGGGCTTCGTCGCGGAAGTAAATCTCGCTGTAGCACTCGTCCGAGGCGATCACAAAACCGTGTTGGTCCGACAGCGCAAACAGCTTGGCCCATTCGGACAGGGGCATGACCGCACCTGTGGGGTTGCCCGGCGAGCACACAAACAGCAGTTGCGTGCGCGCCCAAACTTCGGCGGGTACGCGGTCCCAGTCGATGGCGAAGTTGCGCGCGGGGTCGCTGGGCACGTAATGGGTTTGGGCCCCGGCCAGCAAGGCCGCGCCTTCGTAGATTTGGTAGAAGGGGTTGGGGCTGACCACGGTGGCGCCGGAGCGTGTGGGGTCGATGAGGGTTTGGGTGAGGGCAAACAGCGCCTCGCGCGAGCCGTTGACCGGCAAGATTTGCGTTGCGGGGTCTAGGTTCAGGCCGTAGCGGGTCTGGATCCACTGCGCGCAGGCTTGGCGCAGCGCAGGCTCGCCCGCCGTGGCCGGGTAAGCCGACAGCCCATGGGCGACCGAAGCTTTGAGCGCTTCTTGAATGAACGCCGGTGTGGCGTGCTTGGGCTCGCCAATGCCCAAACTGATGGGGCGGTGAGCCGTCGAGGGGGTGGTGCGGGCAAAGAGCTGTTTGAGTCGCTCGAAGGGGTAGGGCTGCAGTCGGCTGAGCAAAGGGTTCATGACTTGGATTATCCCGGATGCCCTGACGGTCTGTGTGCGCTTGGTCCTATTTTCTACGGGGCATCGGGAATACCCCAACCAAATCGATCATGAGGTTCATGCATAGTCATGGTCTCAACTTTTGGAGGTTTGACCTTATGAAATTGCAACTCTTGGCTTTGTCGGCTGCATTGGCTTTGGGCAGCGCCCCTTTGCACGCCAAAACATTCAAGTGGTCCAGCGCCAGCGACATCGCGACTTGGGACATCCACTCACAAAACAACGCTTTGCAAAACGGCATCCATGCGGCGGTTTACGAAAGCTTGGTTTACTACAACAGCAATACCTTCAAAGTTGAAGGCGTTTTGGCAACCGATTGGAAGCAAGTCACACCAACCCAATTGCGCGTGACCTTGCGCACTGGCGTGAAGTTCCACGATGGTGCCGATTTCACGGCCGATGATGCGGTGTTCTCTATTCAGCGCGCCATGGCGCCGTCCTCCAACTTCACCCCCTACATCCAGGGCATTGATCGGGTGGTGAAGGTTGACGCCAAAACCATCGACATCTTCACCAAGGCCTTCAACCCCGTCTTGCTCAACCAAATGACCGAGTTGCGCATGATGAGCAAGGCTTGGGCCGAGAAGAACAACTCGACCGCGCCGAAAGACATCAAAACCAAAGACGAGAACTTCGCTCACCGCAACGCCAACGGCACCGGTCCTTTTGCTCTCAAGGCGTGGCAGCAAGACCAGCGCTTGGTGTTGACCAAAAACGACAAGTGGTGGGGCAAAGCGCCCACCAACGTGACCGAGATCGTCTATACCCCCGTGGGTGCCGAAGCCACGCGCATGGCCGCTTTGCTCTCGGGGGAGGTAGATTTTGTGCTGGACCCCAGCCCACAAGACTTGCCCCGCATCCGCTCTAACGACGGCCTGAAAGTGATCGATGGCATAGAAAACCGCACGATTTTCTTCGGCATGGACCAACACCGCGAAGAGCTGGTGGGCAGCGATGTCAAAGGCAAAAACCCCCTGAAAGACGTTCGCGTCAGAAAAGCGCTGTACCAAGCGATCGACGCCAACACCATCGGCCGCGTGACCATGCGTGGTTTGGGCCAAACCACCGGTGCCTTGGTGGCGCCTCAGGTGGCGGGCTGGACCGAAGCCGTTCACAAGCGCTTTCCGTTTGACGCCGCTGCGGCCCAAAAGCTGTTGACCGAAGCCGGTTACCCCAACGGTTTTGAGGTGGACTTTGCTTGCCCCAACAACCGTTACATCAACGACGAGCAAATTTGCCAAGCCGTCACGGCCATGTGGGCCCGCATTGGCGTGAAAGCCAAGCTGCGCACCTTGCCTTTGGTGACCTACTTCCCCATGATCCAGCGCAACGAAGCCAGTATCTACATGCTGGGCTGGGGCGTGCCCACCTTTGACGGCTTGTACTCGCTTCAGTCCCTGGTGCGCACCCCAGGCACGGGCGGTGATGGCAACTACAACGTGGGCCGCTACAGCAACCCCAAGATGGACGCTTTGGTAGACCAAATCAAGGTGGAGCTAGACCCCAATAAGCGCACCGCGCTCATGACCCAAGCTTTGCAATTGCAAAACGATGATGTCGCGCATATTCCGCTTCACAACCAAGTCATTCCTTGGGTAATGAAGAAGAACATCGAGGTGGTGCACCGCCCCGATAACCGTTTGGATTGGCGTTTGATCAAGGTCAACTGATCCCGGTTTTGCTGCAATAGGGCATCGAGCGCTTGGCGTTCGATGCCCACTTCTTTATTGGGTTCTTATGCTGGCATTTGTCTTGCGTAGGCTCTGGCAGGCCTTGTTGGTCATGGCCACGGTGGCCTTGGTGTCCTTCGTCCTATTTCAGTACGTCGGCGACCCCGTGGTGTTTTTGTTGGGACAAGACGCGACCCCCGAGCAGGTTCAGCAAATGCGAGCCGACCTGGGTCTCGATCAGCCGTTTTTTGTGCAGTTCGGACACTTTTTGCTCAACGCTGCGCAAGGTGAGTTCGGCATCAGCCTGCGGCAAGCCACGCCAGTGTCGCAGCTCATCGCTGAGCGTTTTCCCGCCACTTTGGAATTGGCGCTGGTGGCGGCGGTCATGGCGCTTTTGATCGGCATTCCCATGGGCGTTTACGCCGCGCTGCGCCGTGGCAGCTTCATCAGCCAGTTGTTCATGACGGTGTCTTTGCTGGGCGTGTCCTTGCCCACGTTCCTGATCGGTATTTTTCTGATCTTGTTGTTCGCCGTGCAGTTGGGTTGGCTTCCCAGCTTTGGTCGCGGTGAGGTGGTGCAATGGGGCAGTTGGAGCACCAGCTTGCTCACGCTCAATGGTTGGCGACACATCACCCTTCCAGCGGTGACCCTGGCTGTTTTTCAGCTCACGCTCATCATGCGTTTGGTGCGCTCGGAAATGTTGGAGGTGCTGCGCACCGACTACATCAAGTTCGCGCGGGCCCGTGGCCTGACCAACCGCGCCGTGCATTTCGGCCACGCGCTGAAAAATACCTTGGTGCCTGTGATGACCATCACTGGCTTGCAGCTCGGTGGCCTGATCGCGTTTGCCATCATCACCGAGACGGTGTTCCAGTGGCCTGGCATGGGCTTGCTGTTCATCCAAGCCGTGACCTTTGCAGACATCCCCGTCATGGCTGCGTATTTGTGTGTCATCGCTTTGATTTTTGTGGTGATCAATTTGGTGGTGGATCTGCTGTATTTCGTGGTGGATCCGCGACTGCGAATCAACACCGCTGGCGGACATTGAGGACGACACAGATGAAAAAAATGGGTTTTGCTTGGTGGGACAGCGATGTCGCCTACAGCTTTCGACAATCGCCGGCGGCCATCTTGGCTGCACTGTTGGCCTTGGTGTTCGTGATCGCGGCGCTGTTCGCGCCGTGGGTGGCGCCTCACAACCCCTTCGACTTGGCCACCTTGGAGTTGGCCAATGCGCGGCTGCCGCCCGCCTGGTTGCCCGATGGGCAAACGGCTTTTTTGCTCGGTACCGACGACCAGGGCCGCGACATCTTGTCTGCCTTGATCTATGGTGCGCGCATTTCCTTGGCGGTCGGTTTGGCCTCGGTCATTTTGTCGGTCATCGTGGGCGTGACCCTGGGGCTCTTGGCGGGTTTTTGGGGTGGCTGGATCGATGCCTTCTTGATGCGCTTGTGCGATGTGATGCTGTCTTTCCCCGCCATCTTGGTGGCCTTGCTGATCGCGGGTGTGGGGCGTGCCTTGTTTCCCAACGCGCATGAAAGCTTGGCCTTTGGCGTGCTCATCGTGTCCATCTCCTTGACCGGTTGGGTGCAGTACGCCCGCACCGTGCGCGGCTCGACCTTGGTGGAGCGTCAAAAAGAATACGTGCAAGCGGCGCGGGTGATTGGCGTGTCGCCGCTGCGCATCATGCGCAAACACGTGCTGCCCAATGTGCTCGGCCCGGTCTTGGTGTTGGCCACGATCCACGTGGCCACGGCCATCATCACCGAAGCCACCTTGTCCTTTTTGGGCGTGGGCGCACCGCCCACATCGCCGTCTTTGGGCACGCTGATTCGCATCGGCAACGACTACTTGTTTTCAGGCGAGTGGTGGATCACCGTGTTCCCTGGTGTGGTCCTGATCCTGATTGCCCTGAGCGTGAACCTGCTGGGCGACTGGATGCGCGACGCCTTGAATCCCCGATTGAATTGAGGAGCCCCTCTTGAGTCTCTTGTCTGTGCAGAACTTGGTGGTCGAATTCCCCGGTCGACGCGGCACCTTACGCGCGCTCGATGGCGTGAGCTTTGACATCGCCCCTGGAGAAATTTTGGGCATCGTGGGCGAGTCTGGCGCGGGCAAGTCCCTGACCGGTGCGTCCATCATCGGTTTGTTGGAGCCGCCCGGGCGCATCGCCAGTGGCGAGATCCGCCTCAACGGTCGGCGCATCGACAACCTGCCCCACGACGATATGCGGCTCATCCGGGGCCGACAGATCGGTGCGATTTTCCAAGACCCTCTGACCTCGCTGAACCCCTTGTATTCGATCGGTCAGCAGCTGATCGAGACGATCACCACTCACTTGCCCCTCAATCCTGCTCAAGCCCGTCAGCGCGCCATCGAATTGCTCAAAGACACGGGCATTTCGGGGGCCGAGGAGCGCATCGACCATTTCCCGCACCAGTTCAGCGGCGGTATGCGCCAACGCGTGGTGATCGCCTTGGCCTTGGCGGCCGACCCGCAACTCGTGGTGGCCGATGAACCGACCACGGCCTTGGATGTCTCGATCCAAGCGCAGATCATCAGCTTGCTCAAACGCATATGCAAAGAGCGCGGTGCGGCCGTCATGCTCATCACCCACGACATGGGCGTGATCGCCGAAACGTGCGATCGCGTGGCGGTGATGTACGCGGGGCGGGTGGCCGAAATCGGCCCGGTGCACGATGTCATCAACCAACCCTCGCACCCCTACACCAGCGGTTTGATGCATTGCATCCCCGACATGTCTCAGGACCGAGAAACCTTGCACCAAATCGACGGCGCCATGCCCCGACTCAACGCGATCCCCTCGGGTTGTGCCTTCAACCCCCGTTGCCCGCACGCGGTCGAGCAATGCCGCCAAACGCGCCCCGAACTGATGGCCGCGCGCGCCACCCAATCGGCCTGCTGGTTCAATGACCGCACCGCCACGCGTGACGAGGTGTCCGCATGACCGACCGTTCCATTCAGCCACCCTTGGTGGTCGCCGACGACTTGGCTTGCAGCTTCGACGTGTCCGCGCCTTGGCTCAACCGGGTCTTGGAAGGCAAGCCTCGTCAGCGTTTGCACGCGGTCGATGGTGTGAGTTTTGAAATTCCCCGGGGCCAAACCTTGGCCTTGGTGGGCGAGTCGGGTTGCGGCAAGAGCACCGTGGCAAGGCTCTTGGTGGGCTTGTACAAGCCCACCCGAGGCCATTTCACTTTTGATGGGCAAGACGCGCACCAAACCTATGCCCAGTCCGAAGGGCATTTGCTGCGCCGGCGCATCCAAATGATTTTCCAAGACCCCTACGCCAGCTTGAATCCGCGCTGGCGGGTGGCCGACATCGTGGCCGAGCCCTTGCGCGAGCACGGCATCTTGAGCGATGACGCCGCGGTGCAGGCGCGGGTCGGTGAGTTGCTCAGCTCGGTGGGTTTGAGTCCCTTGGACATGAACAAATACCCGCACCAATTCTCGGGGGGGCAGCGACAACGGATTTCGATTGCGCGGGCCCTGGCCTCCAACCCCGAATTTTTGGTCTGCGACGAGCCGACCTCGGCGCTGGATGTGAGCGTGCAAGCCCAGGTCCTCAACATCATGAAGCATTTGCAGCGCCAGCATGGTTTGACTTACCTGTTCATCAGCCACAACTTGGCGGTGGTGCGCCACGTGAGCGACCAGGTCGGGGTGATGTACTTGGGTCGTTTGGTGGAATTGGCGGACAAAGCCACCTTGTTTTCGGCCCCAGCGCACCCTTACACGCGCATGCTGCTGGACGCCATCCCCAAGATGCACAACACCGGCCATGCAAGAACGTCGGTACAAGGCGAGGTGCCCAACCCCCTGAACCCGCCCACAGGCTGTGCCTTTCACCCCCGTTGCCCGCACGCCAACGACCGTTGCCGCGCCGAACGGCCTGAGATGGTGGCCTTTCGGGGCATCAAGGTGGCTTGTCATGCCTTGCAAGAGGGGCGTTTGGCCCCCAGTGAAGCCGTTTAACTGACAAAACCGCCACCCCGCTCGGTTAACATGGAGGTTTTGCTGGAATAGCCTGTTTGGGGTGGCCCAGCACCAGCGTTTTACACACCGTGCGACTCAATTCCATCAAGCTCTCGGGCTTCAAGTCCTTCGCCGAACCCACCAACTTCCTGTTGCCCGGTCAACTGGTGGGCGTGGTGGGCCCCAACGGTTGCGGCAAATCCAACATCATGGACGCCGTGCGCTGGGTGCTGGGTGAGTCCAAGGCCTCTGAGCTGCGTGGCGAGTCCATGCAGGACGTCATCTTCAACGGCACCACCCACCGCAAACCGGCTAGCCGCTCCAGCGTGGAGTTGGTGTTCGACAACGCCGATCACCGCGCCGGTGGCCAGTGGGGTCAGTTCCTTGAAATTGCCGTCAAGCGCGTGCTCACGCGCGACGGCACCAGCAGCTACTACATCAACAACCAACCGGTGCGTCGCCGCGACGTGCAAGACGTGTTCTTGGGCACAGGTTTGGGCCCCAGGGCCTACGCCATCATTGGCCAGGGCACGATCAGCCGCATCATCGAGTCCAAGCCCGAAGAGCTGCGCATGTTCTTGGAAGAGGCTGCGGGCGTTTCCAAATACAAAGAGCGCCGCCGCGAAACCGCTCACCGTTTGAGCGACACGCGTGAAAACCTCACCCGCGTTGAAGACATCTTGCGCGAGCTCAACGCCAACCTGGACAAGCTCGAAAAACAAGCCGAGGTCGCCGCGCGCTATCAAGGCTTGCAGTCCAGCGCGCAGCTCAAGCAGCACCAACTGTGGTTCTTGAAACGCGCCGAGGCCGAGACCGATCAGGTGCGCATCAAGACCGAGGCTGTACAGGCCGTGACCGACTTGGAATCGCGCACCGCCGATTTGCGCCGCATAGAGTCCGAGTTGGAAACCATCCGCCAAGCGCATTACGCCGCAGGCGATGGCGTGAACCAAGCGCAAGGCAAGTTGTACGAGGCCAGCGCCGAAGTGGGCAAGCTGGAAGCCGAAATCCGCTTTGTGGTCGAAGGCCGCCAACGCGCGGAGCAGCGCTTGGCACAACTCGCCGAGCAACTGGGTTCTTGGAGCACACGCAGCACGGACGCCGCCGCTGAGCTGGAGCGTTTGGTCGAGCAGGCCTTGCAAGCCGAAGAACAATCGGTGTTGTTGGCCGCGCAAACCGAAGACCAAGCCACCCAACTGCCGGCTTTGGAAGACGCTTTGCGCGCGTCGCAGCATCGCGCCAATGAGCAGCGCAGCAGCGTGGCGCAGGTGCAGCAACAAATTCAAGTCTTGGCTGCTGAGCAGCGCAGCTTGCAAGAGCAAACCCGTCAGTTGCAACACCGGCGCGAGCGCTTGGACACCGACCGCAGCGCGCTCAATGCGCCCGATTTGGTCCAGCTCAGCCAACTGCAACAGCAGCTCGCAGGGGCCACCGAACAAGCCGACATCGCTGAGGCCCAGCTGCAAGAGTTGCAAGACAGCGTGCCTCAGCTCGACGATGCGCGCAAAGCCGCACAGCAAACCGTCAACACCGAGCAAAGCCTCAACGCCGATTGGTCGGCGCGTTTGGAGGCGCTCAAGGCCTTGCAAGACAAGGTCAAGACCGACGGCAAGCTCAGCCCTTGGCTGAACAAGCACGGCTTGGACGGCATGTCGGGGCTGTGGAACCGCTTGCAGGTCGAGCCAGGTTGGGAGAGTGCTTTGGAGTCCGCCTTGCGAGAGCGCTTGGGCGCGCTGGAGGTATCCCGCTTGGAGACCGTGCGCGCCTTTGCCACCGACGCCCCCCCGGCGCGCATGGCGTTCTACAACCCACCCACGGCCGCCACGGCTTGGGCCAGCCCCAGCGGCCTCAAGCCATTGGCCGACTGCCTCAAACCCAAAGATGCCGCACAGCGCGCCTTGCTGGCCGAATGGTTGCACGGCTGTTTGAGTGCCCCCAGCCTCGAAGAGGCCTTGGCCCAGCGCGAGCGTTTGCAAGCCGGTGAGGTGATTTATGTGCCCACCGGCCACGCCGTCACCGCCCACAGCGTGAGCTTTTACGCGCCCGACTCCGAGCAGGCCGGTATGTTGGCTCGCGCCCAAGAAATCGAGAACCTGGACAAGCAAGTCAAGGCCCAATCGCTGATCGCAGAGCAAGCGCGCAGCGCCTTGGTGCGCGCCGAGTCGGCCTATGCCGAAGCGTCGCAGCGTTTGGTGGCGGCCCGACGCGAAGCGGCCGAGTTCCGTGGCCGTGCCCACGAGTTGCAGGTGGAGGTGTTGCGCCTCAGCCAATTGGCCGAGCAAACCCGCGCCCGCAGCGAACAAATCAGCGGTGACTTGGTGGAAGTCGATGCTCAGCTCGAGTCTTTGCAAGGCCGCACCTTGGAGGCCGAGGCCCGCTTTGAAGAGCTGGACTTGCAGCTCGCCGACAGCCAAGACCGCCACGCCCAGCTCGACGACAAGGTCATCGAGGCCGAGCGTGTGCTCAACCAAGCCCGCGAACAGCAGCGCGCCATCGAGCGCAGCACCCAAGAAGCCACCTTCGCTTTGCGCAGCCTTCAAGCGCGTCAGGGTGAACTGCAGCGCACGCTGGAGACCGCCGCCAGCCAAGAACAAGCCTTGCGCGACGAACAGGTCCGCGCCAATGAAGAGCTGACCCGACTCAGCGACGCCGCGGCCCAAGCGGGTTTGCAAGCGGTGTTGGCCGTGAAGTTGGAGCGCGAGCAGGCCTTGGGCGCCATGCGCAGCACCTACGATGACCTCACACTCAAGCTGCGCGCCAGCGACGAACGCCGCTTGCAGCTCGAGCGCGAGCTCGATCCGCTGCGCCAGCGCATCACCGACTTCCAGCTCAAAGAACAAGCGGCGCGTTTGGGCGTGGAGCAGTACAGCCAGATGCTCGCCGAGGCCGAAGCCGATTTGGCCGCCGTAGCCCAAAGCGTGACCGAAGGCAATGTGCGCATGGGCGGCTTGCAAGGCGAGATCGACCGCATGCAACGCGAGATCCAGTCGCTGGGCGCAGTCAACTTGGCCGCACTCGACGAGCTCACCGCCGCGCGCGAACGCAAAACCTTTTTGGACGCACAGTCGGCCGACCTGTTCGACGCCATCCACACGCTAGAAGACGCGATCAAAAAAATCGACAACGAAACCCGCGACCTTTTGGGCAACACCTTCGAGACGGTCAACGAACACTTTGGCAAGATGTTCCCCGAGCTCTTCGGCGGCGGCAACGCCAAGTTGTTGATGACGGGCGAAGAGATCTTGGACGCGGGCGTGCAGGTCATGGCGCAGCCGCCCGGCAAGAAGAACCAAACGATTCACCTGCTGTCCGGTGGCGAAAAAGCACTCACCGCGATTGCGCTGGTGTTTGCGATCTTCCAACTCAACCCCGCGCCGTTTTGTTTGCTCGACGAGGTGGATGCGCCGCTGGACGATGCCAACACCGAGCGTTACGCCAAGCTGGTGACCAGCATGAGCAAAAAAGGCACGCAGTTCTTGTTCATCAGCCACAACAAGATCGCCATGGAAATGGCCGAGCAGTTGATCGGCGTGACCATGCAAGAGCAGGGCGTCTCGCGCATCGTGGCGGTGGACATGGATTCGGCCGCCAGCATGGTGGAGGCCGCATGAGCGACCTGCAATTGGGCCTCTTGGTCTTGGGCCTCTTGGCCTTGGCTGCGGTGGCGGTTTACAACACTTGGCGCACCCGGCAAAGCTTGCCCAAAACCATGCGCGAACGCCCCACGGGCCCGCGCCAAGAGCCGCGGCTTGACGTCGCCGAGCCGACCTTGACTGAGGGCGCTGAAGAAGCCGAATCCGCTGAACCGCCCATGGCCCCAGAGCCTTTGCCCGTGATCGTGCCGGAAAAACGCTTGGGCTTGGACGACCTGATCGACTCGATCGCGGCGCTCATCATCGACAGCCCCGTCTCGGGCGATGCCTTGTTGGCGGCCATGCCCGGTACACGTCGTGTGGGCAGCAAGCCCTTCGCCGTCGAGGGCTTGAATGACGACACCCAGGTTTGGGAACAACCCCGCGCGGGCGAGCGGTACAGTGCTTTGCAAGTTGGCATTCAACTGGCCAACCGATCGGGCCCGCTGAACGAAATCGAGTTTTCGGAGTTTGTCGTCAAGACCCAGGCTTACGCCGATACCATCGGTGCGGCGGTGGATTTCCCCGACATGCGTACCGAGGTGTCGCGCGCCCGCGAACTCGACGCTTTCGCCAACCAACACGATGCACAGCTCGGCTTTGTGTTGCGCGCGGGTCGTGCGGCTTGGAGCCCAGGCTTTGTGGTTCAAACCGCTGGGCAGATGGGCTTTGTGGCTGGCGTGGTCCCGGGTCGTATGGTCTTGCCCTCGCAGCGCGTGGGCCATGCACCCGTGCTCATTTTGTCGTTCGATTCTCAAATTGCCATGGCCGAAGAGTCCGAGCAAGCCGCCATCCGCGAAGTGCAGTTGCTGCTCGATGTGACCCGCGTGCCGCGCGAGGACGAGCCTTTTGTTCAGTTGTGCCAAGTGTCTCGGGCCTTGGCCACGGCCATGGAAGGCCAAGTGACGGACGACAATGGCCGCTTGCTTGCCCCAGAGACCATCGAGGCCAT
>CAMDCY010000062.1 GCA_945890705.1 Hydrogenophaga intermedia
GCCAAGGACTGGGGCCTGATGCCCGCCATGAGCTTGACCAGCCGCGTGATTGGCCTGCAGTCGCTGCAAGCCGGCGACACCGTGGGCTACGGCTCCACCTTCACCGCGCCCGAGGCCATGCGCATCGGCGTGGTGGCCTGCGGTTACGCCGACGGCTACCCGCGCCACGCGCCCACGGGCACGCCGGTGCTGGTCGGTGGCGTGCGCACCCGTGTGGTGGGCCGCGTGAGCATGGACATGATCACCGTGGACCTGACGCCGCTGGAGGCGGCGGGCGTGCCGGTGGGCGTGGGCGCCGAGGTGGTGCTGTGGGGGCGTGGCAGCGACGGGTCGGTGTTGCCGGTAGACGAGGTGGCGCAGTCCGCCGCGACCACCGCCTACGAATTGCTCTGCGCCGTGGCGCCGCGCGTGCCTTTTGCGGTGGACGGCGCATGACTTGACATACCCTAGGGGGTATATGGTAGACTCTCGGCAACCAGGGAGTACGGACCATGTTTTCTATTGTGTTGAACCCAACGCGTCGCACCAGCGGGGCTGCCGCGGCTTTGTTGTTGATGGGTGCCTTGAGCGCCTGCTCTGAAACCGAAGCGCCGGTGGCCAACCCCGCTGGGCCGCAAGTGCCCGTCATGGCGGTGGGCCAAAGCCGATCGGTCGCGGGCTTGACGCTCGACGGCAGTTTGCAAGCGGTTCAACACAGCGTGTTGTCGGCGCAAGCCAGCGGTCGCGTGTCGCAGTTGCTGGCCAAGGCCGGCGACTCGGTGCGCAAGGGCCAAGCCTTGGCCGTGATCGACGACCGCGCCACACAAGCCGGCGTGTCCCAGTCGCAGGCCAGCGTGGCCCAAGCCGAGGCCGAATTGGCCAACGCACAAGCCAACGAAGCGCGGGTGCGCGATTTGCACGCCCAAGGCTTCGTCGCCAAAGCCGCCCTCGAAACCGCACAAGCCCAACTCAAAGCCGCACAAGCCGGCGCCGCCGCCGCCCGCGCCGGTCAAACGCAATCATCCTTGGCCCAAGGATTCACCCGCGTGAGCGCACCGTTCGATGGCGTCGTCATGCAAACCCACATCGAAGCGGGCGCCTTGGCCTTGCCCGGCACGCCCATCGTGACCGTGTACGCGCCGCAACCCCTGCGCGCCGAGGTGCACGTGCCGGCCAGCTTCCAAGCGCAAGCCGTCGCGGCCCAGCGCGTGGAGGTGCAACTGCCGGGCACCGACACCTGGGTCAAACCCAGCAACGTGTACAACGCGCGTGCCGCCGATGCGGTGTCGCAAACCGTGTTGTGGCGCATGGCCCTGAACCCCAGCGACACCGCCACGCAAGTGCCCGGCCGCAGTTTGAAGGTGCGCTTTGTGGGGGCTTCCAACGACAGCGCGGTGGAGCGCTTGGTCGTGCCCAGCAGCGCGGTGCTGCGCCGCGGTGAGTTGACCGCGGTGTACGTGGTGAGCGAGCCCGCCGAAGGACGCGCCCAGTTCGTGCTGCGCGCCGTGCGCGTGGGCCCATCGACGGCCGATGGTCAGGTGACGGTGTTGACGGGTCTGCGGGCCGGTGAGCGTTTGGCCTTGGACCCTGTGCGCGCCGGCTTGACCGGTGCCGTGCCCGTGGCCAGCGCACCGTGAGGACCTTGCCATGAAACCCAACACCTCCACCCCCCAAGAACAGCAGGAGCCCTTGGGCTTCTCGGGCTCGGTCGCCCGACTGTTCCAAGCCAACGCCATCACGCCCTTGCTGGCCATTGTGGCCTTGTTGCTGGGCGCTTTTGCTGTGCTGGTGACGCCGCGCGAAGAAGAGCCGCAGATCAACGTGACCATGGCCAACGTCATGATCCCCTTCCCCGGTGCGTCCAGCGCCGACGTGGAAAAAATGGTGGCCGGCCCCGCCGAGCAGGTGCTCTCGCAAATCCAAGGCATCGAGCACACCTATTCGGTGTCGCGCCCCGGCGTGGCGGTGCTCACGGTGCAGTTCCAAGTGGGCGTGCCGCGCACCGAAGCCTTGGTGCGCGTGTACGACGTGCTCAACGCCAACCAAGACTGGTTGCCCAGCGGCTTGGGGGCCATGCCGCCGATCGTCAAGCCCAAAGGCATCGACGATGTGCCAGTGTTGGCGGCCACGTTCTGGAGCCCCGACGCCAGCAGCGCCCAAGAATTGGAGCGCGTGGCCCATGCGGTCGAGACCGAGCTCAAGCGCGTGCCGGGTTCGCGTGAAGTCAAAACCATCGGGGGCCCAGGCCAAGCCGTGCATGTGTGGATAGAGCCCGGTCGCTTGCGCGAGCGCGGCGTGAGCGTGCAGCAGCTGCACCAAGCCATCGGCTCGGCCAACCAAGCCATGCCCTCGGGCACGGTGGTCAACACCGCGCCCGCGAAGGGTGAGCCCGGCATGCTGAGTGTGCAAACGGGTGAGTTTTTGCGCGACGCGCAAGACGTGGGCGACATCGTCGTCGGCGTCAACCAAGGCCGCCCCATTTATTTGCGCGAAGTCGCGCGGGTGGAAGCCGGCGCGCAGCAACCGGTGCGCTACGTCTGGTTCACGCCCGGCGCGGCCAGTGGTTTGAGCGCCGACGTTCAGGGCAAGAGTTACCCCGCCGTGACGGTGACCGTGACCAAAAAACCCGGCGAAAACGCGGTCGATGTGGCCGCGGGTGCTGTGGAGCGCTTGGAGCTGCTCAAGAACACGGTCATCCCCGGCAACGTGGAGGTTGAGGTCACGCGCAACTACGGCCAAACCGCGGCCGACAAAGCCAACAAGCTGATCCAAAAACTGATTTTTGCCACCGGCAGCGTGATCATCTTGGTCGGCTTGGCGCTGGGCCGACGCGAGGCCGTGATCGTGGGCGCGGCGGTGGTGTTGACGCTGACAGCCACCTTGTTCGCCAGCTGGGCGTGGGGCTTCACGCTCAACCGCGTGTCGTTGTTCGCGCTGATTTTCTCGATCGGCATTTTGGTGGACGACGCCATCGTGGTGGTGGAGAACATCCACCGGCACCGACAGCTCACCCCGAACGTGCCGCTGAGCGTGATCATCCCGCGTGCGGTCGACGAAGTGGGTGGGCCCACCATCTTGGCCACCTTCACGGTGATTGCCGCGCTCTTGCCCATGGCCTTTGTGTCGGGCTTGATGGGCCCGTACATGAGCCCGATCCCGATCAACGCCAGCATGGGCATGGCTTTGTCCTTGGCCATCGCGTTCACCATCACGCCTTGGTTGGCTTTGAAGCTGACCAAAACCGATGGCCACGCGCACGCCGCGCCCAGTAAGATCACCGAGCTGCTGCAAAACACCTTCACCAAAACCCTCACGCCTTTGCTGGCCAGTCCGCGCAAGCGCTGGCAGTTGCTCTACGGCATCTTGGGGGCTTTGGTCGTGTCGGTGGCCTTGACCTTGGTGCCCTCGACGTGGGTCGGTGTGGTGCTCAAGATGCTGCCATTTGACAACAAGAGCGAATACCAAGTGGTGTTGGATATGCCCGCCGGCACGCCGCTCGAAGGCACCGCCGCGGCGCTGCAAGACATGAGCGCGTGGTTGGCCCAGCAGCCCGAGGTGACCAACGTGCAAGGCTACGCCGGCACGGCCAGCCCCATCACCTTCAACGGTTTGGTGCGCCAGTACTACTTGCGCAGCGACGCCGAGAGCGGCGACCTGCAAATCAACCTGACCGACGCCGCCGACCGCAGCGAAAAGAGCCACGCCATCGCGCAGCGACACCGGCCTGAACTGGAGCGCATCGCTGCGGTTCACGGTGCGCGCATCAAGGTGGTGGAAGTGCCACCCGGCCCGCCCGTGCTCTCGCCCATCGTGGCCGAGGTGTATGGCCCCGACGAAGAAGGTCGCCGCGCCTTGGCCGCCAACGTGGCCAAGGCCTTTGCTGAGACACCGGACATCGTGGGCGTGGACACGACCATGAAGGAAAACGCACCGCGTGCCTTCTTGAGTATCCAGCGCCAGCGCGCCGAGAGCTTGGGCATCCCCGCCCAAGTGATCGCGCAAACCGTGTTCACCGCACTCAGCGGTACCGACGCGGCTTACCTGCACGACGGCAACGCCAAGTTCGCCGTGCCGGTGCGCTTGCAGTTGCCGCGCGAGCAACAAGTGGGCTTGAACGACATCTTGGCTTTGCCCCTGCGCGCGGCCAATGGCACCATGGTGCCGCTGTCTGAGTTGGTGACGGTGGAGCGCGGCGTGATCGACCAGCCGCGCTTCAGCAAAAACCTCTTGCCGGTGACGTATGTGATGGGCGACATGGCCGGCGAATTGGATTCGCCGCTGTACGGCCTGTTTGAGATTCGCGAGCGCATGAAGGCAGCCGCTTTGCCCAACACGGGCGAAGTCGCGGAATACTGGATCAGCCAACCCAAAGACCCTTACCGGCAATACGCGGTCAAGTGGGACGGCGAGTCGCAAATCACCTATGAGACCTTCCGCGACATGGGTGCGGCCTATGGCGTGGGTTTGATCTTGATCTACCTCTTGGTGGTCGCGCAGTTCAAAAGCTACGTCACGCCGCTCATCATCATGGCGCCGATCCCGTTGACCATCATCGGTGTCATGCCCGGCCACGCTTTGTTGCAGTCGCAGTTCACGGCGACGTCGATGATCGGCATGATCGCGCTGGCCGGCATCATCGTGCGCAACTCGATTTTGTTGGTCGACTTCATCGAGCTGGAAACCCGCCGCGGCATGCCGTTTGCGCAAGCGGTCGTGCAGTCGGCGGCCGTGCGTGCCCAGCCGATCGCCTTGACCGGCTTGGCCGCGATGATGGGCGCCTTCTTCATTTTGGACGATCCGATTTTCAACGGTCTGGCGATCTCGCTGATCTTTGGTATCGCGGTCTCCACCCTGCTCACCTTGGTGGTGATTCCGGTGTTGTATTACGCGGTGTACCGTCACCGCCATGCCAGCACCTCTGTTTGATTGTTTGATTCAGGAGTTTGAAATGACCGTAGAACGATATATCCGTGTGCTGGCTGGTTTGTTCATCATGACCTCGTTGGCGCTGGGCGTGCAAGCCAGTCCCTTGTTCGTCAACAGCTGGTTTTTGGCCTTCACCGCCTTCGTGGGCTTGAATCTGTTCCAATTCGGTCTGACCAACTTCTGCCCCATGGCCATCATCTTGCGCAAGCTCGGTGTGCCCGACAGCAAGATCGCCTGCAGCACCGACGTCAAGTGCAGCTGAAAGACAACGCATGACACACCCGACCCCGTTGAAGTTTTTGATGCCTGGCTGGTTCGCCTTGGTGATGGGCTACAGCGGTTGGTCGCTGGCTTGGCACCGCGCAGCGCCCTTCTTTGGTGAAGCGGCCGAGGCGGTGTCGGCGCTGTTGGGCGTGATGGCCGCCCTGCTGTTGGCGGTCTTGTTATTTGCTTCGGTGTTGCGCGCTTGGCGCTACCCCGAAGCCTTGATCGAAGACCTCAAGCACCCCGTGCGCCACGCCTTTGTGGCCGCCGCTCCCGTGGGTGCCATGCTGGTGGCCACGGTGGGCATTGCTTTGATGGGCGTCTCCCCGCTGTGGGAAACCCTGTGGTGGGTCGGCTCGGTGGCGCAATTGGTGGCGACGTGGTGGGTCTTGGGCCGTTGGTTGGCGCCGATGGCCGCACCCGCACCTGGTTCAACGCCAGCGCTGATGTGGCCTTCCATCACCCCCGTGTTGTTCATCCCCGTGGTGGGCAACGTGGTGGCACCGTTGGCGGGCGTGAGCTTGGGCCACGAGGTGTGGTCGGTCATGCAGTTGGCCATTGGTGTGTTTTTCTGGCCGGTCGTGATGGCGCTGTTGGTGGCGCGTCGCGTGGGTCACAGCCCCTTGCCCGACCGTATCTTGCCCTCGTGGTTCATCAGCTTGGCGCCGCCTTCGGTCATTGGTTTGGCGTTGATGCAATACGACGTGGGCTTGATCTGGGTGCAGGCGGTTTGGGGCGTGGGCGCGTTTGTGTTGGCCTGGCTCGTGCCCTTGTTCCAGCGCATCGTGGCCCAGCCCTTTGCGGTGCCGTTCTGGGCATTGTCTTTCCCCATCGCGGCGTTCACGTCGCTGACCTTGCGTTTGGCAGAAGCCATGACGGGCCAAGCTGGTGGTGCGCTGATGCAGGGCTTGGCGGTGGCCTTGCTCGCGGTCACCTCCGTGCTGCTCTTGTGGCTGAGCCTGTCCACTGTGCGCGGCTTGCGCAACGGCAGCCTACTCGCCCCCGAAATCCACCCCACGCCCTGAAGTCATGGACATCGTCGGCATCGATGCCTCGGCTTGGGTGCTGTTGGTGGTGGCGGCGTTTGCTGCGGGCGTGCTCAACGCGGTGGCCGGCGGCGGCAGTTTCCTGACCTTCCCCGCGCTGGTGTTCACCGGCGTGCCGCCCATCGTAGCCAACGCCACCAGCGCGTTGGCGGTGAGCCCCGGTTACGCGGGCAGCACCTTGGGTTTCAAAACCGAGTTGCAGGCCTTGCCCCGTCGGCGTTTGCAGCGCGAGATGACCATCAGCGCTTTGGGTGGTGTGTTGGGGGCTTTGCTCCTTTTGGTCACGCCCGCCTCGGTGTTCGTGGGGCTGGTGCCGGCTTTGCTGTTGTTCGCCACGCTGCTGTTCGCCATCGGCCCGCGCTTGGCCGCGCGTTCGGCGGCGGGTCAACCGCCCAGCGACAGCCCTTGGCGCGAACCGGGCCTCTTGGCCGTGGCCATTTACGGCGGCTACTTCAATGGGGGCTTGGGCATTTTGCTCATGGCGCTCTACACCTTGACGGGCGAGGGCCGCATCCACACCGTCAACGCGCTGAAGAACCTCAACTCACTGGTGCTCTCGGTCTTGTCGGTGGTGGCGTTTGTGGTGGCCGGGGCCATCGCTTGGCCGCAAGGCTTGGCCATGATGTTGGCCGCGACCGCCGGGGGCTTTTGGGGCGCCCGGTGGTCCAAGCGCGTGCCGGTGCTGTGGGTGCGCCGTGGCGTCATCGCCACGGGCTTGGTGATGAGCGCGGTGTTCTTCGTCCGCGCCATCGGTTAAAGCCGCAGCGGCTTTTAGCGAGACGCCATCACACTGCCGACTTTGCGCTGATCGCGCGCCATCGATTCGCGGATGGACAAGCGGCGGAAGAACACCGTGACCACGCTGCTGCTGATCACGATGAACAGCGAATACAACACGGGAATCAAGAGCACGTCTTGCTGCATGGCACCGGTGATGCTGAGCGTCACGATCAACACCGCCATGGGGCCGTTTTGAATGCCGGTTTCCAGTGCGATGGTGCGGCTGCGGTTGGGGTCTTGTTTGAAGCCACGGGCCAAGAAATAGCCCAAAGTCATGCCAAACAAGCCCAAGCCGATGGCGCTGAAATACACCTGCCATGGCGTGGAGGCCAAGAGCATGTGGTTGCGCGGAATCCAAGTGACCACCAAGAACAAAATCACCGCGATGCCCATGAGGCCGCCGAGCAGCTCCAGCGTCGCGCCGATGTTGGGGTTGAGTTTGCGCGTGACCATGCCGATGATCGTGGGCACCAGCAAGACCACCAAGACCTGCGCCACGTTAGCAGCCGGGATTTTGAATTCACTGCCCAGCCCCGCCGCGTTGGAATAAAACTCCAACAAGGCCGGCACCATCACCAAGGCCACCAAGGTGGACACGCTGGTCATCATGATCGACAAGGCCAGCACGGCTTTGCTGAAGTAGGTGAAGATGTTCGAGGTGGTACCACCAGGCATGCAGGCCATCAGGATCAGGCCCAAGGTCCAGCCGGGTGATAAGCCCAGCGCCATGGCCAAGGCAAAGCCCAAGAAGGGCATGATCATGTACTGGCTCAGCAAGCCAATCAGCACGCCTTTGGGTTTGCGAAAGGCAATCAGAAAATCGCGCCACGTGAGCGAAGCGCCCATGCCCAGCATGATGATCATCATCATGGCGCCCAACAGTTTGGTTTCAAATTCGGTGACCATGTTCAACTCCGTGTGGTTTGGGCGGCGGCTTGCGCCTTGAGGTCTTTGCGCAGCACTTTGCCCACAGGGCTCTTGGGCAGCTCATCGCGAACCTCGATTTGCTTGGGCACCTTGTAGCTGGTGAGTTGTGCTTTGCAGTGCGCAATGATCTGCGCCACGTCAACCGCATCACCGTGTTCGGGGTTGGGCACCACATAAGCGCGCACCGCTTCGCCCGTGGTGGCATCGGGCACGCCGATCACCGCGACTTCCAGCACCGCGTCCATTTGGGCAATCACCTCTTCGACCTCGTTGGGGTAGACATTGAAGCCCGAGACCAAGACCATGTCTTTTTTGCGGTCCACGATGGTGAAGAAACCGTCGGCCGACATCATGCCGATATCGCCAGTGGCGAACCAGCCGTCTTTCATGACGTTGGCGGTCTCTGTGGGGTTATTCCAGTAGCCGGGCATGACCTGTGGGCCGCGCACCCAAATCTCACCGGGCTGGCCCACGGGGGCGTCTTGACCGTCGTCTTGCACCAAGCGCACGTCGGTACCGGGCGAGGGTACGCCGATGCTGCCCAAGCGCACATCGCCGCTCAAGGGGTTGAAGCTCACCACCGGCGAGGTTTCGGTCAAGCCATAACCTTCGGCAATCGGCGTTTGCGTGACTTCGCGCCAGCGCTCGGCCACCGCGTCGTGCAAGGCTGTGCCACCGGCGATGGACGCCTTGAGGTGCTTGGGCGGGTAGGCCACGAACCACTCTTCGTTGAGCAGACCGTTGTAGAGCGTGTTGACGCCGGTGATCCAAGTGATGGGGTAGTTCTCCACCGCGCGCTGCAGGTTTTGCACGGGCCGTGGGCTGGGCACCAAGATGTTGTGCCCGCCGAGCGTCAGGAAGCCCAAGAGGTTGGCCGTGAACGCGAAGATGTGGTACAGCGGCAAGGCCGTGAGCACGCACTCTTCGTCTTCTTTCATGAAGGAGCCGCCCATGGCCAGCATTTGTTGCACGTTGTGCAGCAAATTGCTGTTGGTGAGCATGGCGCCTTTGCTCACGCCGGTGGTGCCGCCGGTGTACTGCAACACCGCCAAAGCGTCGGGGCCGATGCGCTGCCAAAGCGTGGCGGCAGGGGTTTGGGTCAGCGTGTCGCGGCCCAAGGCCAAGGCGGTTTTCAATCGCGTGTGTGGCACGTTCACGGACGGCAGGACGCGGCTCCAGACCTTTTGAACGGCGCGGATGATGCCGCGCGGTACCACGGGGAAAAACTCGGCGATGCTGGTCAGCACCACGTGTTGCACCTGGGTCTTGGCCAAGACCTCGGGCAATTTGTCGGCGAACATGTCGATGATGACCAAGGCTTTCACACCCGCGTCGTTGAACTGGTGCACCATCTCGCTGGCGGTGTAGAGCGGGTTGGTGTTGACCAAGACGCAGCCGGCCTTGAGCACACCGAACGCGGCCACCGGGTAGCCCAAGCTGTTGGGCATTTGAACGGCCACGCGGTCGCCTGCTTGCAAGCCCAAGACGCTGCGCAGGTAGCCGGCGAAGGCGTCCGAGAGAGCGTCAACCTGGCCATAGGTCAAGCTGCCGTTCATGCCGTTGGGCATGACGCAGGTGAAGGCCTTGTGCTTGGGGCGTCGCTCCGCAAAATGCGCGCAGCGCTCGTGCACCAAGGCGGCCAGTGAGCTGTGTTGCGGGTGTGGCAGTTCGGTGGGGATTCCGGCGGCCACGGAGGCCGCGTGCCAAGGGCGGTGGGAGAATGATGCAGTGGTCATGGTTGAATTGTGTCGCAAGCCAACGCAAACTGACGCACGATCGTGCTTTTTTGGCTCGGGACAAACCCTAGTCAAACGCCCCCGTATCATCCCGCCATGAGCAGCGCCAACACATTCGACACCATCATCATTGGCGCCGGCACCGCCGGCTGCCTCTTGGCCAACCGCCTGAGCGCCGACCAACAGCACCGAGTCTTGCTCATCGAGGCCGGGCGCAAAGACGATTACCACTGGATCCACATCCCCGTGGGCTATTTGTATTGCATCGGCAACCCGCGCACCGATTGGCTCTACCAAACTGAACCCGACCCGGGGCTCAACGGCCGGCGCCTGCGTTACCCACGCGGCAAAACCCTGGGCGGTTGCTCCAGCATCAACGGCATGATTTATATGCGCGGCCAAGCCCGCGACTACGACCAGTGGGCCGCGCTCACCGGCGACGATGCCTGGCGCTGGGAGCACTGCCTGCCCGACTTCAAGGCCCACGAACACCACCACCGCTTGGACACCGAAGCGCCGAGCGAGGCCTTTGAGGCATTGCACGGCAACGCCCGCACCGGCAGCGGCGGCGAGTGGCGCGTGGAAAAGCAGCGCTTGCGTTGGGACATCTTGGAGGCTTTTGCTCAAGCCGCGCAACAAGCCGGCGTGCCCGCCACCGACGACTTCAACCGCGGTGACAACGAGGGCGTGGGTTACTTCGAGGTCAACCAAAAATCGGGCTGGCGCTGGAACGCGAGCAAAGCGTTTTTGCGCCCGGTGCAGCACCGCCCGAACCTCACGGTGTGGACCGAGTCGCAGGTGCAGCGTTTGACGCTCGAACGCGCAGCCGATGGCGCGCTGCGTTGCACCGGGGCCGAGGTGAAGCGCGGCGGCGAGGTGCTGACCGTCCAGGCCGAACGCGAGGTGGTGCTGAGCGCCGGCAGCATCGGCTCGGTGCAGATCCTGCAGCTCTCGGGCATCGGGCCGGCCGCCGTGCTGCAAGCCGCGGGCGTGGCGGTGCATCACGACTTGCCCGGTGTCGGCGAGAACCTGCAAGACCATTTGCAAATCCGCTCGGTTTACAAAATACAAGGCGCGCCCACGCTCAACGTATTGGCCAGCAGCTGGTGGGGCAAGGCGCGCATCGGGCTGGAGTACCTACTCACGCGCAGCGGCCCCATGAGCATGGCGCCCAGCCAGTTGGGCGCGTTCACCAAAAGTGACCCGTCGCAGCCGTACGCCAATTTGGAATACCACGTGCAGCCACTGAGCCTGGACGCGTTCGGTGAGCCGCTGCACCCCTTCCCGGC
>CAMDCY010000063.1 GCA_945890705.1 Hydrogenophaga intermedia
TCCAATTGGTTCAACAGTGCGTTCATCAAGGTGCTGCCCAAGCCGCGGCCCTCTTGGCCGGGGGCGAGGTAAATCGAGTCTTCCACCGAGAAGCGGTAAGCCGGCCGGGGTTTGAACCAGTTGGCGTAGGCAAAACCCAGCACCTGGCCACCGTCTTCAATGACCATGTAGGGAAGGCCTTTGCTCAGCACGTCGGCGCGGCGCTGGCGCATGTCGGCCTCGGTGGGCGGCGTCGTCTCAAAGGTGCCGGTGCCGTGCAGCACGTGGTGGGCGTAGATGGCGGTGATGGCACTCAGGTCGGCTTCGGTGCTGGGGCGGATGGTGGGCATGGGGCTATAATCGTCGGTTTTGTGGCGTTTCGCTGACCGGGTGGTCAGTCGTGTGTCTCAAGCGTTGCAATCAAGTGGGTTGAAAAACCCTGCTGAGGTGTCGATTTTGGCACCTCTCCACCCGAAGGATTCACCATGGTCGTCATCCGACTTTCTCGCGGCGGTGCAAAAGCCCGTCCTTTTTACAACATCGTGGTTGCCGACAAGCGCAACCGCCGCGATGGCCGCTTCATCGAGCGCCTGGGTTTTTACAACCCATTGGCCCGCGGTGGTGAAGAGCCCTTGCGCATCGCCATGGACCGCTTGAACCACTGGGTCAGCGTGGGTGCACAGCCCTCTGAAACGGTTGAGCGTCTGATGAAGCAAAACGCCGCCAAGGCCGCCTGAAGATGACGGTCTTCACAGCGTCGCCCCTGCCGGCCGACGCGGTGGAGTTGGGTCGTTTTCAAGACGCGTGGGGCATCAAGGGCTGGCTCAAAATCCAGCCCCACGGTGCCGATACCGCCGCACTCTTGGCCAGCGACACTTGGTACCTGACCCCGCCCGAGGCTCGCTTCGCGCGGGGTTTTGCCGTTTTCAGCGGCCCGGTGCAGGTGTGCGTCGCCGAGGTCAAAGCCCACGCCGATGGCTGGGTGGCGCGCCTCGAAGGCGTCGACGACCGCAACACCGCCGAGTCCCTCAAAGGCACCCGCATTTACCTCTCGCGCAGCCATTTCCCGGCCTTGCCCGAGGGTGAGTATTACTGGGTCGATCTGATTGGCTGCCAGGTGCGCAACCGCGAGGGTGTGGACCTGGGGCTCGTCACCGACCTCATGGCCACCGGCCCCAGCAGCGTGCTGGTGATGGAATACACCGAGACTCTGGCGGGCGAGGCCAAAACGCTGGAGCGTTTGGTGCCCTTCGTCAGCGCCTATGTGGACGAGGTGAGCACCGCCGAGCGGCGCATCACCGTCGACTGGCAGCCCGACTATTGAGCGTGTCTGTGCGCTTTGACGTCATCACCCTGTTTCCCGAACTGTTCGCGCCCCTGTTGAGCGCGGGGGTGACGCGCCGGGCGTTTGAGTCCGGGCAGGTCGAGGTGCGCTTGTGGAACCCGCGCGATTTTGCCGAGGGCAACTACCGCCGCGTCGACGACCGCCCCTTCGGCGGCGGCCCCGGCATGGTCATGCTCGCCGAGCCGCTCGAGCGCTGTTTGCAAGCGATTGGGCAGGACCGACAGGGACAGCCCTGCCCAGTGGTGCTGTTTTCGCCCATCGGCGAGCGACTGAACCACGCCTCGGTGCAGACTTGGTCCGACAGTGAGGGGGCGGTGCTGCTGTGTGGCCGTTACGAGGGCATCGACCAGCGTTTCATCGACAGGCACGTCACGCACCAAATCAGCTTGGGCGACTTTGTGTTGTCGGGCGGCGAAATCGCGGCCATGGCGCTGCTCGACGCGGTGGCGCGGCTGCAGCCTGGCGTGCTCAACGACGAGGGCAGCCACCAATTCGACAGCTTCAATCCGGCCATTGATGGCTTGCTCGACAGCCCGCATTTCACCCGACCCGAGGTGTGGCAAGGGCAGGCGGTGCCCGAGGCTTTGCTCTCGGGCCACCACGAGCGCATCGCGCGCCACCGCCGCGAACAAAGCTTGGCCACCACGGCGCGCTGGCGACCCGATGTGATCGAGGCGGTTCGGGCCGCCGGGCGCTTGAGCGCCGCCGATGAAGCCTTCCTGCGCGACTTGCTATAATTCAAGGCTTTTCGGTCCTCTACCCGCCGCGGCCGGGCTATACGCCCATCGCCGCCCCTAGTGCAGCGGGCATGAACGCAAAATTGTGTGGAGTTCTCATGAACCTGATCCAAACCCTTGAGCAAGAAGAAATTGCTCGTTTGAACAAAACCATTCCAGTCTTTGCCCCTGGCGACACGGTCATCGTGAGCGTCAACGTGGTTGAAGGCACGCGCAAGCGCTTGCAGGCTTACGAAGGTGTGGTGATTGCCCGCCGCAACCGTGGCTTGAACTCGAGCTTCATCGTGCGCAAGATCTCCAACGGCGAAGGCGTTGAGCGTACGTTCCCCCTGTACAGCCCCCGCATTGCCTCCATCGAGGTCAAGCGCCGCGGTGCGGTGCGTCGCGCCAAGCTGTACTACCTGCGCGAGCGCAGCGGCAAGTCGGCACGTATCAAGGAAAAGTTGGGCGCTTGATCGCCCCTTGGACTTGGCAGCCGCCAACCCGGAAAAACCGCCCCTCACCGGGCGGTTTTTTTTCGTCGGTATGCGCTGTTATGCTGACGCTCCATGAGCTTGGAGTTGCCTGTGTTTGACCCCCGTTTGGCGCCTGTCGTGCCGGACGAGGTGCCGCTGACGCAGCCTGTTCACCCGCATTGCCTGAGCCCATCGGGTTTGCGCCAGGTCTTTGCCGCACCGCCCACCTGGACCCCCGAGCTCCGCGATGAGCTCGCTTGGAGCGACCGTTTGCTCACACCCGCCGCGGTCTTGCTGCCATTGGTGATGCGCGAGTCGGTGAGCGTCTTGCTCACCCAGCGCAGTGCGCAACTGTCGTCTCACGCAGGGCAGATCGCCTTGCCCGGTGGACGGGTGGATGAGCGAGACCGCGACGCGGTGGCCGCGGCCTTGCGCGAGGCGCAGGAAGAGGTCGGCCTGCCCCCGAACTGCGTGGAGGTGCTCGGTACCTTGCCCCACTACCGCACCGGCTCAGCCTTTGACATCACCCCCGTGGTCGCCTTGGTGCAACCCGACTGGGTGGTGCGGCCCAACGCCGGCGAGGTCGACGCGGTGTTTGAAGTGCCCTTGTCTTATTTGATGAACCCCGCGCACCACCGCCGCCATTGGCGCGAGGCCAACGGTCAGCGCCGCGAGTGGTACGCCATGCCCTACCAGGACGGCGAGCATGAGCGTTTCATTTGGGGCGCGACCGCGGGTTTGCTTCGAAATTTTTACCATTTGCTCGCCGCGGCCTCTGGGCAGCACACCGACTCCTTGTAGGATGCTGGCATGAGCTTTTTTACCCTCTTGATCGCGCTGATGTTGGAACAGGCGCGCGCCGTGCAGTCGGACCACCCGGTGCACGGCTGGATGCTGTCTTGGGTGGAATGGGTGCGTCGGCATTTTGATGCCGGACAAAAGCACCATGCCCAGTGGGCGTGGGCCTTGGCTGTGCTGTTGCCCACCCTGCTCAGTGCGGTGGTGTTCTGGGCGCTGTCGTGGGTGGCGGGGGTGTTGGCGTGGGCTTGGGTGATCGGAGTCTTGTACTTGGCCATGGGCTTTCGCCAGTTCAGCCACCACTTCACCCAAATCCGCGACGCCTTGGCCCAGGGGGACGAGGACGCTGCGCGCACCGAGTTGGCCCGCTGGTTGTCGATCGAGACCCACCGTTTGACGCGTCACCAATTGATCGCTTTGACGATGCAAAACGGTGTGGTGGCGGCGCACCGCCATGTGCTGGGCGTGATCGTGTGTTTTGCTTTGTTGGCTGCCGTAGGTTTGGGGCCTGCTGGCGCGGTGCTGTACCGGTTGGCCCAGTTGGTTGGGCAGCGCTGGGTCAAGCCCGCCGCCGATGGCTTGGTGGGCGAGTCCACCGCCAGCTTGGCCGAGCGCGCTTGGGCCGCCATCGACTGGTTGCCCGTGCGCATGAGCGCTTTGTGCTTTGCCGTGGTGGGGCATTTTGAGGAATCGCTCTCGCGTTGGCGCGCCCCCACCGACAGCACCTTGCCCAGCAACGACGCGGTGTTGTTGGCTGCAGCGGGCGGGGCCATGGCCGTGGAGTGGCGCGACCACAGCCAAACCCTGGGCCTGGATGGCGAACCGGTGTTGTTCACCGAGCTCAAGGTGGCCCACTTGGCCAGCACCGTGGGCTTGTTGTGGCGCAGCGTGGTGCTGTGGTTGTTTGTCTTGGCGCTCTTGACCTTGGCGGCTTGGTGAAGCCGCGCCGCGCATTCAATAGCGTGTTTGTGAGAGCTCGTCGAACAGCTCACGGTACAGCCGGTAGCGATTCTCGCTGATGGCGGGGCCCGAGCCGTCGCCCGCATCCACGCCCACCAGCGCTTGCACCGCGCAGCCGGGTTCGTGCAAATGGGTGCAGTTGTAGAACTTGCAGTGCCCCAGCGTGGCGTGGAAGTCCGGCATCAAGTGGGCCAATTGCATGGGCTCGATGTGGTGCAGACCAAAAGCTTGGAAGCCCGGTGAATCGATCAAGCCGGTCTGTCGGCCTTCGCCCACCCAATACCAGGTGGTGCTGGTGGTGGTGTGTTTGCCCGAATTCAAGGCGCGCGAAATCTCGCCGGTCTGCGCTTGCGCATCGGGCACCAGGTGGTTGACCAAGGTGGACTTGCCCACGCCCGAGGGGCCCAGAATCAAGCTGTTTTTGCCGTGCAGGTACGCGGCGAGCTCGCTCAAACCTTGGGTTTGCCCCTCGCTCAAGCACAGGGGTAAAACGGTGTGGCCCATGCGGCGGTAGGGCGCCAAGCGCATCCAAGCGCGATCGAAGAGTTCCTTCAGGTCGCTTTTGTTGAGCACGATGAGCACGGGGATGTGCTCGGCCTCGGCCGCGATCAGGGCGCGCGTGAGCTGGCTCTCCGACCACTCGGGGTCGGCCGCCACCAGCATGACCACCAGGTCCAAGTTGGCGGCGAACGATTTGGTGCGGATCTCGTCTTGGCGGTGCAGCAAGTTGCGACGCTCGATCACACGCTCGATGGTGCCTTCGTCGCCAGTGGCTTGCCACATCACGCGGTCACCAACGACCGATTGGCTTTTTTTACCGCGTGGGTGGCAGATGCGGCGCACGCCATCGGGGCTTTCCACCAAACAATGGCGCCCATAGGCCGCCACCACCAGACCTTCTTGCGGCCCGCTCATGCGTGCGCGGCGCGGTGCATGAGCCTGCCCAGACGTTCGCTGGCCGGTGGGTGGGAGTGGTAGAAGCGCACGTAGAGCGGATCGGGGGTGAGGGTGCTGGCGTTGTCTTTGTAGAGCTTGAGCAAGGCGCTGGCCAAGTCGGTGGCTTGGGCGTGTTCGCTGGCGTAAGCGTCGGCCTCGAACTCGTCTTGTCTGGAGCGCAGCGAGGCCAAGGGCGACACAAAATAGCTCACCAGTGGCACGAACAGCATGAACAGGATCAGGGCCAATGCGTCGTTGGGCGCAAGCAGCGAAGGCATCACGCCCAAGCCGGTGTAGAACCAAGCTTGTGAAGCCGCAAAGCCCAAGGCGGCCAAGCCCACGCCACTCAAGGCAAAAAGCATGACGATGCGCTTGAGGATGTGGCGGTGCTTGAAGTGGCCGAGTTCGTGGGCCAGCACCGCGTCGATCTCGCCGGGGCTGAGTTGGGCCAGCAAGGTGTCAAAAAACACCACGCGCTTGGCCGCGCCAAAGCCGGTGAAGTAGGCGTTGGCGTGCGCGCTGCGTTTGCTGCCGTCCATCACGAACAGGCCTTTGGCGGTGAAGCCGCAACGCTGCATCAGCGACTGCACGCGGCCTTGCAGCTCGGGGTCGTCCAAGGGTTTGAATTGGTTGAAGATCGGGGCGATCACCGTGGGGTAGAGCACCAGCATCAAGAGGTTGAAGCCCATCCACAGGCCCCAAGCCCACAGCCACCAGGTGCCACCGGCTGCGCCCATGAGCCAGAGCACCGCAGCCAACAAGGGCAGGCCAATGACCGCACCCACCACTGTCGATTTGATGCCATCGGCGACCCACAAACCCAGCGAGCTGCGGTTGAAGCCAAAGCGCGCTTCCAAGCGAAACGTCGCCCACCAAGACAAGGGCAGCCCGACCAGGCCACCGATGAGCGAGAAGGCCGCGACCAAGGCGATTTGCTGCCACAGGCCGGGGCCGATGGCGCTCAGGAGCGCTTGGTTGAGCAGGTTCAAACCACCCAAGAGCGTCCAGCCCAACAGCACCATGGCGCCCAGCGTGGCCGACAGCAGGTCCAAGCGGGTTTTGGCGATGGTGTAGTCGGCCGCTTTTTGGTGCGCTGGCAGGTCGACCTGGGCCGAAAACGCCGCCGGCACGGCCGAGCGGTGGCGCGCCACGTGGCGGATCTGGCGCGAGCCGAGCCATTGGCGGGTCAAGAAGCCCGCGATCAGCAGCGCACAAAAAACGAGGGTGAAGGTGGTTGAAGCGGTGTCCATGGCGGTGAGTCTATCCGGATCGGCGAAAATCGGCGCATGAGTGCACAACCCACCCCAACACCTCCCACCTTGGCCAAGAGCGATCAAAACCTGGTTTGGCTCGACTGTGAAATGAGCGGCCTAGACCCCGAAAAAGAGCGTTTGCTCGAACTCGCCGTGGTCGTGACCAACGCCGACTTGAGCGTGCGCATCGAAGGCCCGGTCTGGGTCATCCACCAAATGGACGCCGTGCTCGACGGCATGGACGCTTGGAACAAGGGCACACACGGCAAGAGCGGTTTGGTCGACAAGGTGCGCGCCAGCACCGTGAGCGAAGCCCAGGCCGAGGCCGAGTGTCTGGCGTTTTTGGCCAAGTATGTGCCCAAAAACGGCTCGCCCATGTGCGGCAACACCATCAGCCAAGACCGCCGGTTCTTGGTCAAGTACATGCCCAAGCTCGAAGCCTTCTTCCATTACCGCTGCTTGGACGTGAGCACGCTCAAAGAGCTGGCCAAGCGCTGGAAGCCAGCCGTCCACAGCAGCTTCAAAAAGCAGCAAAAACATACCGCCCTGGCCGATGTGCACGAATCCATCGACGAATTGGTGCATTACCGGACCCATTTTTTGAACCTCTGATGCTAGATGGGCGAGAAAAATGCATGTTTGCGCAGAGGAAGCAACGCCCCAAATCCCTCCCGCAAGTCGCTGAAAACTGATCGTCACGAAAAAGTTCTAGGGTTTTCCCTAAAAACCTGACATAATCCAAGACTGCGCAGGCAACTGCGTTTTTTGTGCATCCGCCTCATTCTCTGAAGCCCTGATGCCGTTGGCGAATGCAAGCAGCGGCCCTCGACACCCCCTTGGTGGTGTCGAAGATCAATATAGGGCCTGCGTCCCGGCCTGCGGCTTGTCCCGCGCTGTTGCGTTCTTCGTTTGTGGTTGATGTTTTTGATAGAACCACGAACGAAGCGGCCCGATGCCCGCTCTCCCGGTTGACCCGCGGGGCGCTGGCCCATTCTGCTTTGCTCGAACTGTGGCGTTTGAAAACGCCCGAGGATCGAACATGACTGAACTGATTTCTTCCGACGCCCCCGAGGCGATCAACACCCCCATCGCCGACGCTGTCGACACCCCTGTGCAGGCGTCTGCTGACGACGCAGAAGCACCTGCGGTGCCCGCGGGCCCCAACGGCTTTGAGCTCTTGGGCTTGGCCCCTGAACTGGTCAGCGCCGTGGCCGAAATGGGCTTTGTCCAGCCCACCGCCGTGCAACTCAACACCATCCCCAAAGCGATGGTGGACGACAACGGCGAGCAGCGTTACGCCGACTTGCTGGTCTCCAGCCAAACCGGCAGCGGCAAGACCGCCGCTTTCTTGTTGCCCGTTTTGCACACCTTGCTCAAGCAGCAGCAAGATGAGGAGCGCCAAGCGCGCGAAGAGCAAGAGCGTTTGGTCGCCGAGGCTTTGGCCCGTGGCGAAGAAGCGCCCAAGCGCCCCAAGCGCAAAGACCCCACCAACCCCCGCCATTTCAAAGCGCCCACCCCTGGCGCTTTGATCCTGTGCCCCACACGCGAACTCGCCCAACAGGTGGCCAACGACGCCATCGACTTGGTGCGCCATTGCCGTGGCCTGCGCATCGCCAGCGTGGTCGGTGGCATGCCTTACCAGTTGCAAATCGCCAAGCTGCAAAACGCCAACCTCGTGGTCGCCACGCCCGGTCGTTTGCTCGACTTGCAGCGCTCGCAACAGCTCAAGCTCGACCAAGTGCGTTTCTTGGTCGTTGACGAAGCCGACCGCATGCTCGACCTGGGCTTCTCCGACGACTTGGCCGAAGTCAACCAGCTCACCATCGACCGCCGCCAGACCATGATGTTCAGCGCTACGTTCGCGCCGCGTATCCAGCAGTTGGCCATGCGCGTCATGCACGACAACGGCAAGCACGTTCAGAAAATTCAGATCGACAGCCCACAAGAAAAACACGCCAGCATCAAGCAGGTGCTGTTCTGGGCCGACAACGCGCACCACAAGCGCAAGCTCTTGGACCACTGGTTGCGCGACACCACCATCAACCAAGCGATTGTGTTTGCCAGCACCCAAATCGAGTGCGATGGCTTGGCCAACGACTTGCAACAAGAAGGCTTCTCGGCCGTCGCTTTGCACGGTGCTTTGAGCCAAGGCATGCGCAACCGCCGCTTGATGGCGCTGCGCAATGGCCAGGTGCAAATCTTGGTGGCCACCGACGTGGCTGCCCGCGGCATTGATGTGCCAACCATCACCCACGTCTTCAACTTCGGCTTGCCGATGAAGGCCGAGGACTACACCCACCGCATCGGCCGCACCGGCCGTGCCGGTCGCACCGGCTTGGCCGTGACCTTCGCCGAGCTGCGCGATCGCCGCAAGATCGGTGACATCGAAAACTTCACGCGCCAGCGCATCACCGTGGAAACCGTGCCGGGTTTGGAGCCGCAACAGCGCCCACCCCAGCCCGCCCACTTTGCCAAGCCCGGTGGCCGTGGTGACGACCGCTTCGGTGGTGAGCGTCGCTTTGGCGGCGACAAGCCCCGCTTCGGTGGTGACAAACCCCGTTTTGGTGGCGACAAGCCCCGATTTGAAGGTCGTCCAGAAGGCCGATTTGAAGGCCGTGGTGGCGATCGCACCGAGAACCGCTTCGAGGGCCGTCCCGCCGCGCCTCGCGTTTGGGGCGATCGTCCCGAAGGCGCACCGCGTGGTCAGGCCCGCCCCGGCGGTTTTGGTGGCGACCGTTTTGAAGCGCCCCGTGGCGGTGACCGTTTCGACGGCCCACGCGGTGGTGGTGCGGACCGTTTCAGCGACCGTCCCCGTGGCGACCGCCCCATGCCCCGCGGTGGTGACGCCCGTCGCCCAGAAGGCTTCGGCGCGCGCCCCTTCGTCAAGCGCACCCCGCGCTGACACCTGGCCGCGCAGCGGCGGCGCGTCAGCGCATGCCGTTGCGCCGAGCCAATGAGCAGAACAGGGCCGAGTGGTCCTGTTCAGCCAAACCCTCGGCCACGCCTTGGGCAAACAGTTGTTCATAGAGCGCCGTGATCGGCGCATCAAACCCCACCTCAGCCGCTGTGCTCAGGGCATTGCGCATGTCTTTGAGCTGCACCGCCATGGCCGCGCGCTTGGTGAAGTCGCCGTCGACCATGCGTTGACCGTGCACCTGCAAAATCCGGCTGTCGGCAAAGCCACCGCTGATGGCGGCCTTGACCTTGGCTGGGTCGGCCCCGCCTTTTTCACACAAGAGCAAAGCCTCGGCCACCGCGCCGATGGTGATGCCCACGATCATTTGGTTGGCCAGCTTGGCCAATTGGCCCCTGCCATGGTCGCCCACGTGCGTGGCTCGGCCCATGGCGCTCAAAGCGGGCAGGGCGCGCGCCACATCGGCGGCTTCGCCCCCAATCATGATGGCCAAGGTGCCTTGTTCGGCGCCCAAGGTGCCGCCCGAAACGGGTGCGTCCAAGTGGGCCACGCCCACGGTCTGCAAACGAGCGGCGTGAGCGCGGGCTTGGCGCGGCTGGATGGACGACATGTCCACCACCAAACAGCCCGGGCGCAGCGCGGCCAAGTTGGCGGGGTCGAGCAGCACCTCGCCCACCACATCGCCGTTCTCCAGCATCACGATCACCAAGTCGGCCTGAGCCACTGCTTGGGCCACGTGGTCGTGCACCTGCGCGCCCAGCGGGGCCAGGCGATCGGCCTTGGCGCGGGTGCGGTTCCAAGCGTGCACGTGGTGACCGGCGGCCAAGAGGCGCTGTGCCATCGGCCAGCCCATCAAGCCGATACCCAACACGGCGATGTTCATGGGTTCTGTGGGGGTAGGGGTGTTCATGGGGTGTCTTGGTTTAGAGTGTGCGAATCATCATAGCGAAGGCCTTCGCCGACCGTTCACATGCTCGCCCAACACCCCGCACACGCTTTGACCACCGCGCCCACCGACCCCGACGAGCTCGACCGCGCCTACAACAACCGAGCCTTGGTGCCCGCGTTTGCCAAGCATTTCGAGCGCTGGCAAAGCGAATCCTTGCAAGCGCGCCAACAGTTGCGAGGATTCTTGGATGTGGCCTATGGTCGCGGACCGAATGAAACCTTGGATTTGTTCGTGCCGGACGAGCCCGCCAAAGGCGCGCCGGTGATGGTCTTCATCCACGGTGGTTATTGGCGCAGTCTGGACAAGGCCGACCACAGCTTTGTCGCTCCCCCATTCGTGGCACAAGGGGCTTGTGTGGTGGTCATCAATTACGCGCTGTGCCCCGCGGTCACTGTGCCCGACATCGCGCTGCAAACTGCGCGCGCCTTGGCTTGGGTGGCGCGCCACATCGGGAATTTTGGTGG
>CAMDCY010000064.1 GCA_945890705.1 Hydrogenophaga intermedia
CCAACGCCCACTTCAACGACGAAGATTCCAACACCAGCGCCAACCCGGCATTTGAAGACATTGCCCAAATCCGCATGAGCCGCCGCGGCTGGCTGCAAGGTGCGGCCAGCGTGGGCTTGGCTTCTGGCGCGGCCTTGGCCGTGCCCAGCGCGCAAGCCGCCGCTCCTGCCGCGCCAGTCAATCAACTCGGATTCAAAGCTGTGGGCAAAAGCTTGGCCGACACCGTGGTGGTGCCCGAGGGCTACCAAGCACAAGTGCTGTACGCCTTGGGCGACCCCTTGAACGCCAACGTCCCTGCATTCAAAAACGATGGCAGCGACACCCACTTTGACCAGCGCGCGGGCGACCACCACGACGGCATGGAATGGTTTGGTTTGGACGCCAAAAACCAACCCTCCAACACCTTCACCGCCCGTGGCTTGTTGGCCATCAACCACGAAGCCACGACCGACGAAAAGCTCACTTCTTTCTTTTTACACACCAACGGTGGCACAGCCACCCTGCCCCGCCCCGCCGCTGAAATCGACAAAGAGCTGATGATTCACGGCCTGTCGGTGGTGGAAGTTCGCGACACCGGTAAGCGTTGGTCTTACGAGAAGACATCGCCCTACAACCGCCGCGTCACCACCATGACCCCCGCCGAGCTGCGCGGCCCTGCGCGCGGCAGCGATCATTTGGTGACCAAGTACAGCGCCGACGCCACGGTGTGCCGCGGTACGCTCAACAACTGCGGCACCGGTAAAACCCCATGGGGCACCCTGGTCTCGGGCGAAGAAAACTGGTTCGGCTACTTCCACCGCGATGCCCAAGACGACACCCGTCGCAACAAAGACAAGTCCATTCAAGCCCTCAACCGCTATGGTCGCAAAGCCGGCGCGGCCAGCCGCCACGGCTGGGAAAGCGGCGGCGCGGATGACCGCTTCGTGCGCTGGAACAACGGTGCCGTGGGTGTATCGGCCAAAGAAGATTACCGCAACGAGATGAACACTTTCGGTTATGTCGTTGAACTCGATCCCTACCAACCCAACTCGGTCTTGCGCAAGCGCACCGGCTTGGGTCGCATGGGTCACGAATCGGTGGCTTTTGGTATTCCCGTCAAAGGTCAGCCCATCGTGGCTTACATGGGTGACGATGCGCGAGGCGAATACATCTACAAATTCGTCTCCAAGGCCGTGTGGGACCCCAAGGACGCACAAGGCGCCAACCGTTTGTCAGCAGGTGACAAATACCTCGACGAAGGCACGCTGTTTGTGGCCCGTTTCAAAGACGATGGCCAAGGCGAATGGATGGAGTTGTCGATGAACAACCCCATTTTGGCCAACAGCTCGTACTTTGAATTCAAGTCCGATGCCGACATTGCCATCTTCACGCGTTTGGCTGCCGATGCGGTGGGCGCCACCAAGATGGACCGTCCCGAGTGGAGCGGCGTGAACCCCAAGAACGGCGAGGTATACATCACCTTGACCAACAACAGCCAACGCAAGGCCGAGACGACCGATGCCGTCAACCCTCGCGCTTACAGCGACATGAAAGGCAGCAAGGAAAACAAAGGCAACGTGCACGGCCACATCGTGCGCATGGCCGAGGTCAAACCCACCGATACCAAATTCAAGTGGGACATCTACCTGTTTGCCTCGGAAGCCGACGCCAACAAAGACACGATCAACCTGTCGGCCTTGACCGACAGCAACGACTTGTCTTCGCCCGACGGTTTGGTGTTCAGCCCCGCCACGGGCGTTTGCTGGATTCAAACCGACGACGGTGCTTACACCGACAAGACCAACTGCATGATGCTGGCCGCTTTGCCTGGCCAAGTCGGTGACGGCACGACCCGCACGCTCAAACACGGCGACAAAACCGTCACGACGCACGTGGGCAAGAACCCCAGCGCAGGCACGCTCAAGCGCTTCTTGGTGGGCCCCAAAGGTGCTGAAATCACCGGCATCTGCGAAACGCCCGATGGCCGTGCGATCTTCGTGAACATCCAACACCCTGGCGAAAACACCGCCATGGCCAAGGTCAACGATGCATCGCAGTACGAGAGCCAATGGCCCGCCAACGCCGGTTACGGCGCTGGCCAGCGCCCACGTTCGGCCACCATCGTCATCACCAAGAAAAACGGCGGTGTGATCGGCACCTGATGGTCAGTAGAGGGTGACTCACAGCGGCCTTCGGGCCGCTTTTTTTATTCAAAATGAAGCGAGATTTCACATGAAAAACTGCTGCACTGCCCTGCTGGGCCTGGCTTTTTGCCTGTCTTTGCACGCCGCAGACACGCCGTCAAACATGGGCGGATCGCCTTTGGATGGCGCGCGCGAGGCCATTGCCCAAAAAAATTGGACGGAGGCTTTGAACAGCTTGCGTGCCATCGCCCCGGAACAAGCATCGTCCGCCGATTTCCACAACCTCATGGGCTATGTCTTGCGCCACCAAAGCCAACCCAATATGGTGGCTGTTTTGGACCATTACGAGCGGGCCTTGGCCATCGACCCTGGACACCGACAAGCCAGGGAGTACTTGGGTGAGGCTTGGCTGATGATTCATTGTCCAGATCAAGCGGCCGAACAACTAGCCGCCATCCAAGGCTTGTGCGGCTCAACAGACTGCGAGGAGTGGAAGGATTTGAAAGCCGCCTTGGTGGCTTACCAAAATCCCAACCGTCACTCTTGCTCCATCTCCAAATAAGTGCGGTTGGCCAACTGCGGCAACCACACCCCCACGTGTTTGAGGTGTTGGAATGGCGCAGAGTCAAACGATTTGACGGCCACGCCGATGTCCGTGCCCTGCTCCACAGCGGTGGCCATGTGGGTGCGCAGAGCTTGGAGCAAGGCTCCGGTGTCGCGTTGCGCTTGGGCCAAGGTCGTCACGCGGCCATGGCCCGGTACCAGCACGCGAGGCTGGAGTGCCTCCAAGGCTTTGAAACTCTCAACCCAAGTTTTGGTTTTGCTCACCGCGTGTAAACCCAAGATGCGGTCCACGTACACCACATCACCTGTGAACACCACGCCACTCTGGGGCAGCCACACCATGCTGTCGCCCGGCGTGTGTCCGCCGCCGCGGTGCACCACGTGCACGGCGATGCCGCCCAAGTCCAACACCGTATCCGCCCCTTGCAGCCAGCGCTGGGGCAAGGCCACCTCGGTGCCCTTCATTTTTTCTTTCAGCACCGGGGCGTTGGCCTTGAGGTGCTGAGGGCCACGCGCCACCATGTCGGCTTGGGCGTTGACGTGGGCCAGGGTTTGAGCGCCTTGGGCTTGGAAATACCCATTGCCCAGCCAGCGGTGGTCTTGTCCACCGGTGTTGATCACCCAGCGGATGGGTTGCGGGGTGACCTTTTGTGCCGCCGCAGCGATCTGCTGAGCGCCTTGCCAGCTCGCACCACTGTCGATGAGAACCGCCCCCTTGGGCGTGACGATCAAACCGAAGTTGGCATTGAGCGCTTCGTTCTCGTAGGTTCGGCCTTCGGTGTCGCCCACGTAGGCGTAGACATTGGGGGCCACAGGTGTGAAGACCACCTCAACTGCGTGGGCCGCACCCAGGCCACAGAAGGCGGCACAACAGGCCCACAACGACCACCACTGGGGAAATTTCAAAGGCATGTTCACGGCTTTCATTACAACACCCTCAATGGGCGGACGAGGGAGGGTCTTCACACTCACAGGCGACCGTTGACAACTCGCAGGGCTGCCCTTGGCAGCAGTGCGCCGTCAGATAAGCCAACAAGTCGTTCATGCTGTCGAACTCGGCGCGGTAGACGAAGTGTCGCCCAGCGCGCTCACTGCTGACCAAGCCGGCATGGCTGAGTTCTTTGAGGTGAAAAGACAAGGCGGTGGGTGAACAGGCCAAGACCTCGCACAGCTGGCTTGGGTGCAGGCCCGCCGGGCCCGCGCCGACCAGTTCGCGAAACGCCCGCAAGCGGGTGGCTTGGGCCAAGGCGGCCAAGGCTTGCAGGGCTTGGGTTTCGGTCATGGGGTCTCCTGAATCAAGGGCGTGGACGGCAAGCGCGTGGGCAAGGCCAAGGTCATGAGCCAACACACCACCAGCATCAAAGCCGAGCCGATGAGCGCGTACAACAAGCCGCCCCACTGGTAGAGCAAGCCCGACATCAGCGTGCCAAAGAAACGCCCTAAAGCGTTGGCGGCGTAATAAAAGCCCACGTCTTCGGCGGCTTTTTCGCTGCCCGCATAAGCCAGAATCAAATACGAGTGCACCGAGGAATTGACCGCAAAAGCCACGCCAAACACACCCAAGCCACCGACCACCCACCACTGCAGGTCGGGCACCTCGGCCCAGACCGCGGCAGCAATGGCCATGGGCACCAAAGCCAAAGCCAAGGACCACGCGCGGGCCGCGGGCACTTCAGCGCTCAGACCGTCGGGGCTTCGTTTGACCAAGGCTGGCGCCATCGCTTGCACCAATCCGTAGCCGATGGTCCACGCGGCCAAGAAGCCACCGACCATGGCGAAGTTCCAACCCTGCGAATACAAAAACACCGGCACACCGACCACGAACCAGACGTCGCGCGCGCCAAACAAGGCCACGCGCGCGGCCGCCAAACCGTTGATACCGGCGTTTTTGGCGAACAGCTCTTTGGCTGACTTGGACGCCTTGGCCTTGCCCATCAAGGGCGGCACCGCCCACACCACACCGATCAAAACGATCAGTAACAAACCCGCCATCAACCAAAGCGAGGGGGCAAAACCCAAGGTCTGCAGCATCACACCGCCCAAGAAAAAGCCCAGGCCTTTCATGGCGTTTTTGCTGCCGGTGAACCACGCCACCCACTTGAAGAGTTGGTTGTTGCCACCGTCCTCGGCCTTGGCTTGCGCCTGGGTGATTTTGATGGCCGATTTGCTGGCGGTTTTGGTCAGGTCTTTGGCCACACCGCAAATGCCCTGCGCCATAACCACCCACGCCACCGACATCGCCACCGTCCAGCTCGGGTCGAGCAGAGACAACACACCGAAGCCGGTGATTTGTGTGACCAAGCCCACGATGAGCATGCGCTGAATGCCGTAGCGCGTGGCCAACCAACCCCCGATGAGGTTGGCCACCACACCCGCGGCTTCGTAGAGCAAGAACAAAAACGCCAGCGTGAACGGCGAGTAGCCGAGCTGGTAGAAGTGCAACAACACCAACATGCGCAAAGCGCCGTCGGTAAGCGTGAAACCCCAATAGGCCGAGGTGACGATGGCGTAGTGCCGCGTGGCGCTGTTCATGGCGTCACAAACCGCGGTTTTGCATGTGCACGGCCAAATCGACCATGCGGCAGGCGTAGCCCATTTCGTTGTCGTACCACGCGTAGACCTTGAGCAAGCTGCCGTCGGTGACCATGGTGGACAAAGCGTCCACGATGGAGCTGCGCGTGTCGCGGGCGTAATCGGCGCTCACCAATGGGCGCGTCTCGTAACCCAAGATACCGGCCAAAGGACCCGCCGCGGCGGCTTCGAATAAGGCGTTGACCTCTTCGACCGTGGTGGCGCGCTGCAGCTCGAACACGCAGTCGGTGAGCGAGGCGTTGAGCGCGGGCACGCGCACCGCGTGGCCATTGAGCTTGCCTTTGAGCTCGGGGTAGATCAGCGCAATGGCGGTGGCGCTGCCGGTGGTCGTGGGCGCCAAGCTCATCATGGCGCTGCGGGCGCGGCGCAGGTCTTTGTGCGGCGCATCCACCACCAAATTGGTGTTGGTGGGGTTGTGCAAGGTGGTGATTTGGCCGTGTTTGATGCCGATCGACTCTTGGATCACCTTGACCACCGGGGCCAAGCAGTTGGTCGTGCAGCTCGCGGCGGTGATGAGGCGGTCGCGGCTGGGTTCATACAGGTGTTCGTTCACACCCACCACCACGTTGAGCACACCACCGGTTTTGACGGGCGCGGCCACGATGACGCGCTTGGCGCCACGGTCCAAATGGCCTTGCAGGGTTTCGGGGGTGAGGAATTTGCCGGTGCACTCGAGCACCACGTCCACACCCAACTCGCCCCACGGCACATCGCCGGGGTTGGCGTGGCTGCTGAACGACAGCGTGTGTTGGTCGATGCGGATGCGGTCTTCGCCTTCGGCGGCGATGTCGGCGCGCCACTTGCCTTGCACCGAATCAAAGGCCAGCAAATGGGCCGTGGCGGCCGCGCCGCCCTTGAGTTCGTTGAGGTGCACCACCTCCAAGCGGTTGCCCGCGCGCGGGTCGTCCGACTGGCGCTCGGCCGCACCCATGGCCGCACGCAGGGCCAAACGGCCGATGCGGCCCATTCCGTTGATACCGACTTTCATGACAGGTCCTTTCAGGGGGAGAGTTTAACGTTTCAAGAAATATTGAACGATTGTCTCCAGCCCATGTGACCGTTTTGTGACCGTCGCTGAACGGCCGCGCTTATTGGAAGGCGACTTCGGCGAAGCTGCGCAGCTTGCGGCTGTGCAACTGGTCCACCCCGCCTTCTCGCAAACGCTCGATGGCGCGAATGCCGATGCGCAGGTGCTGGTCCACGCGCTCGCGGTAAAAGTGGTTGGCCATGCCCGGCAACTTGATCTCGCCGTGCAGCGGCTTGTCGCTCACACACAGCAAGGTGCCGTAGGGCACACGGAAGCGAAAGCCGTTGGCCGCGATGGTGGCCGACTCCATGTCCAGCGCCACCGCGCGAGACTGCGAGAAGCGCTGCTGCGGTGTGCTGGCCACGTTGTGGGTGGGCAGCAATTCCCAGTTGCGGTTGTCGGTGCTGGCCACGGTGCCGGTGCGCATGATGCGCTTGAGCTCGGCCGGCGGCACTTGGCTCACATCGGCCACCGCGCCCTCCAAAGCCAGTTGGATTTCGGCCAGCGCCGGGATGGGTACCCACAGCGGCAACTCTTCGTCCAGCACATGGTCTTCGCGCACATAAGCGTGGGCCAACACGTAGTCGCCCAAGCGTTGGCTGTTGCGCAGGCCTGCGCAGTGACCCAGCATCAACCAAGCGTGTGGACGCAAGACGGCGATGTGGTCGGTGATGGTTTTGGCGTTGGCCGGCCCCACGCCGATGTTGACCATGGTGATGCCGCTGCGGTCGGCGCGCATGAGGTGGTAGCCCGGCATCTGCGGCAAGCGCGGGGGCGCTGCACCCAAGGCGTCCACGGCCTCAGCGGCCAAGCCCACGCGGCGCGTGACCACATTGCCCGGCTCCACAAACGCGGTGTATTCGCTGTTCGGGTTGGCCATCTCGGCGTGCCCCAAGCGGATGAACTCGTCGATGTAGAACTGGTAGTTGGTGAAGAGCACGAAGTTTTGGAACCACTCGGGCGCGGTGCCGGTGTAGTGGCGCAGGCGCTGCAAGGAATAGTCCACGCGCGGCGCGGTGAACAAGGACAAAGGCAAAGACTCACCCGGCGCGGCTCGATAGGTGCCGTTGGCGATGCCGTCGTCCATGGCCGCGAGGTCGGGCAAATCAAACACGTGGCGCATGAGCGAGCGGCGCTCGGCGCTCAGGTGGCCTTCGACGTGGTCGTGCTCGGCGAACGAAAAATGGATGGGAATGGGCTGGGTGCTCAGGCCCACCTCCAGCGCCTCGCCGTGGTTGGCCAAGAGCAAACGGAACTGCTCTTGGTAGTACTCGGCAAACAGGTCGGGGCGGGTCAGCGTGGTCTCGAAGCGCCCCGCCTCGGCCACAAAACCGTAGCTCAGGTGCGTGGCCTGTGCGTGGTCAAAAGCGCGTCGAGCGTGCAAACGCACAAAGGGGTAACAGGCGCGGATGCGCTGGTCGGGCACATCGCGGCCGGCCACGAAGTCTTGCATGGCTTGTCGCAAATGCGACACGCTGTGCGCGTACAGCGTTTGCACTTGTTGCCACGCCGAGGCGGCGTCGGTGTGTTGGGTCGGGGCGATGAAAGCGGGTTGGTGGTGCATCAATGAAACCTGCGAAATGGGGTTTGGACCATTATGCGGGGGTGCTGTGACCAAACTGCGAAAATACCGCCTGTGACACCCACCGAATGGGCCTTGTGCCCGCACCCTAGCCAACACACCGACCTGCCCGCCCCGCTCGTGACGCTGAGCGCGCACGCCCACGGCCTGAGCCTGGTGTTCGCCTTGCCCGATGTGCGCGGCCTGGCCTTGCCCGCGCCCGGATTGCGCGGCGCGGCCGACAGCTTGTGGCAGCACACCTGTTTTGAATGTTTTGTCGGGGTTGCCGGCGAACGCGCCTACGCCGAGTTCAACGCCTCACCGTCCTTGCCCGAGGGCCAATGGGCGCACTACCGCTTCAGCGACGAGCGCCAACGCGACCCGCAGCCCAGCACCACCGCCCTGCACCCCCGCAGCCACCTCGAGGGCCATGGCCTGCGGCTGAGCTTGGACTTGCCGTGGTCGGTGTTGCCCGACCCACAAAAGCCCTGGGACTTGAGCTTGAGCACCGTCACCGAATCGCAAGACGGTCAGATCACCCATTGGGCGCTGCGCCACGACCGCGCCCAAGCCGACTTCCACCACCGCGCCAGTTGGATGCGCATCGCCGCCCCCTGGCCCAACCCCACCCCCACACCATGAAACTCGGCATCGAACGCTTGTTGTCTGAACCCGCTTTGCGCGCGCCACTGCAAGGCCGCCGCGTGGCCTTGTTGGCCCACCCGGCCTCGGTCACGCGCGAGCTCACGCACAGCATCGACGCGCTCTCGGCCCTGCCCGAGGTGCGCTTGAGCGCGGCCTTTGGCCCACAACACGGCTTGCGCGGTGACAAACAAGACAACATGGTCGAGTCGCCCAACTACGTGGACCCGCGCTGGGGCATCCCGATCTTCAGCCTCTACGGTGAGGTGCGCCGCCCCACCGACGAGATGATGGACAGCTTCGACGTCTTGCTGGTGGACTTGCAAGACTTGGGCTGCCGCATCTACACCTTCATCACCACGCTTCGCTACGTGCTCGAGGCTGCGGCCGCGCACGGCAAAAGTGTGTGGGTGCTCGACCGACCCAACCCCGCGGGCCGCCCCGTCGAAGGCCTGACGCTGCAACCGGGCTGGGAAAGCTTCGTGGGCGCAGGCCCCATGCCCATGCGCCACGGCATGACCATGGGCGAGCTGGGCCACTGGTTCATCGACACCTTGGGGCTGACGGTGGACTACCGCGTCATCACCATGAGCGACTGGGCGCCCGAAGCCGCACCGGGCTTTGGCTGGCCCACCGAGCGCAGCTGGGTCAACCCCAGCCCCAACGCCGCCAACCTGAGCATGGCCCGCGCCTATGCCGGCACCGTGATGTTGGAAGGCACCACGCTGAGCGAAGGCCGAGGCACCACACGCCCGCTGGAGTTGTTCGGTGCTCCCGACATCGACACCAACCGCTTGATCGAAGACATGCGCCGCACGGCATCACAGTGGCTCCAAGGCTGCGTCTTGCGCAGCTGCTTCTTTGAGCCCACCTTCCACAAACACGCGCACCAGCTGTGCGCGGGCGTGCAGATCCACGTCGAAGACCCCAGCCACTACGACCACCAGGCCTTCCAGCCGTGGCGCTTGCAAGCCTTGGCGTTCCGCGCCGTGCGCCTGCAACAGGCCGACTACCCGCTGTGGCGCGACTTCCCTTACGAGTACGAGCACGACCGCCTGGCCATCGACTTGATCAACGGCGGACCCGGCTTGCGCGAATGGGTGGACGACCTCAGCGCCCCGCCCGAGGCCTTGGAGGCACTGGCGGCGCGAGACGAAGCCGCTTGGATCGACGCGCGACGGCCTTACCTGTTGTACTGACGCTCAGCGGGTGTCAGCCTGCTTGAACGGCTTGCACGAGCCGCTCCGCACACGACTGCGCTTGTGCGGCGTCGGCGGCTTCGACCATGATGCGCAGCAAGGGCTCGGTGCCGCTGGGGCGAATGAGCACTCGGCCGCTGTCGCCGAGCTCGCGCTCGACGCTCTGGGTGAGGTCGGCCAAGCGCGTGTTGCTGCGCCAGTCTTGACCCGGCTTCAAGCGCACGTTGAGTAGGACCTGGGGGAAGAGCGTGACACCGTCGAGCAATTCGTCGAGGTTTTTGCCGCTGGCCACACAGGCTTGCAGCACCTGCAGGGCCGACACCAGGCCGTCGCCGGTGGTGTGTTTGTCGAGCACCAACAAATGCCCCGAGCCCTCGCCGCCCAAGAGCCAGCCTTTGTCTTGCAAGGCCTCGAGCACGTAGCGGTCGCCGACTTTGGCGCGCACGAATTGCACGCCGCGCTGGCGCAGGGCCAGCTCCACGGCCATGTTGGTCATGAGCGTGCCGACCACACCAGGCACCTCGGCACCGCTGTCCAAGCGGTGCGCGGCCACGATGTAGAGCAACTCGTCGCCGTTGAACAAACGGCCTTTGGCGTTGACGATTTGCAAGCGGTCGGCGTCGCCGTCGAGCGCAATGCCCACGTCTGCACCATGTTCGGCCACGGCCTTGACCAAGGCCTCGGGGTGGGTGGCGCCCACGCCTTCGTTGATGTTCAAACCGTTGGGGGTACAACCGATTTTGATGACCTCAGCGCCCAACTCGTGGAACACGGCCGGGGCGATTTGGTAGGCCGCGCCGTGGGCACCGTCCACCACGATCTTCAAGCCTTTGAGCGTGAA
>CAMDCY010000065.1 GCA_945890705.1 Hydrogenophaga intermedia
TCAGCGCAGGGGCGCAGGCATGAACATCAAGCCAGGGTATCGGCCCAAATGTTGCGGGCCCAAGCCATGGCGTAGGCTCCTTCCAATTCGCTGGCTGCGCTGGACACGCCACCTGAACCGGCCACCGCGACCATGGTTTTCTTTTCGGCATCGTAGCGGTGCACGCTGGCTACGTGAACAGAATCCTTGGCTGTCACGAAGCTGTAGCAGGTGTTGGCGTAAAGCGGCAATTGAGGCACTTCTTTGCCCATGAGCAAAGACACCACAGCAGCTGCACAGGTTTTGCCGTGCTGGTTGGCCATGTGACCGGACTTGGGCATGGCGGGCGCGATCTGGATCGAGTCGCCCAAGACGTGCACGTTTTTGGCAGCTTTGGACTCGAAGGTCAGGAAGTCGACTTCGCACCAACGCTTGTTGGCGGTGGCCAAACCGGTTTTGACGGCGATTTCGCCGGCACGCATATCGGGGATGACGTTGGCCACGCCAGCCTTGAAGTCGTCATTGAATTCGAACTTCATGGTGTTGGTGTTGGCGTCCACATCGACCACGCGGTGTTTAGGGCGGTACTCGATCATGCCTTTGTAGTGCTCATCCCAAGCCTTGGTAAACAGGCCTTTCTTGGACTGGATGTCGTCGTTGGCATCAAAAATGATGACCTTGCTCTTGGGCTTGGCGGTTTTGAAATAGCTCGCGACCATACAAGCGCGCTCGTAGGGGCCGGGGGGGCAGCGGTAAGGGGCGCGGGGAATGCTCATGGCAAAAACGCCGCCGTCGGGCATCGCTTCCAATTGCTTGCGCAGGCCCATCGTTTGTGCGCCGGCTTTCCAAGCATGCAAGACCTTTTCTTTGGCGCTGGCAGAGGCCATGCCTGGCAGGGTTTCCCACATGAAGTCCACGCCGGGCGAAACGATCAGGCGGTCATAAGCGATGTCGGCGCCGCCGGCCAGTTTCACGGTTTGTTTGGCCGTGTCGATGCTGGCCACCATGTCGCGCACGAGCTTGATGCCGTGGCGGCGCTCCAAGTTGTCGTAGGGCGTGGTGATGTCGGCCATGGTCTTGTGACCACCGATCACCAAGTTGGAGATGGGGCAAGAAATGAACGAGGCGTTGGGCTCGATCAGCGTGACGTTCACGCTGCCTTCGGAGAAGAGGCGGACGTATTTGGCGGCAGTGGCGCCGGCGTAGCCGCCACCGATCACGACCACATGGCCTTTGGCGCCACCGATGGAGGCGCATCCGGTCAGAGTGGTCAGGCCGGCGACCGCGGAACCCGCACCAATGGTTTGTACAAATTGTCGACGTTGCATGTTGGGCTCCTTAATTCTTTTGAGCAGCGAAGTACGCTGAGATTTGTGCCAATTGCTCGTCGGTGTAACCCTTGGTGAGCTGGTGCATGATCGTTGCAGGACGCGTGCCGTTTTTAAAGCTCAACAAGGCTTTGGTCATGTCGTCTTTGTTACCTCCCGCCAGCGTCACATTGCCTGGCTCAGCACGGCCTTCGGTGCCGTGGCAGTTGGCGCAAGCTGAAGCCCACACTTGGATTTGGTTGACTTGGGCGTGAGCGCCTGCAGCCGCTGCAAGCAGGGCGGCGGCGGTTAGCCAGTGTTTGACAGTTGCCATGGTTTTCTCCGATAGAAGTGATGAAGAATCGCAGTGCTTAAGCATCGCTAAAAGCGCATAGATCGATATCCGATGTTAATTGCGGTCAAGCCGATGACAAGCGCGTGGAAACCCTTGACTTGTCAGTCTACGTTCAGTCTCTGGGCCGTTCGTGTTGGACGTTTGGTGAGGGTTTGCACCTATCCGTATATCAGTAACTACTCATATAATGAGGATCTTGTTGGGCGGGTGCGGCTTGCACACTCGCTTGGCTGTGCAGATCGATTTTTCGTTGGTCCAGGCAGACCCGTCTGGCCTCCCACCTTTCAACATGAAGGAAGAACAAGTGTCTAAAGACCTGAGTGAAGTCATTGGGCGCGTTGTGCCCGCACCAGAAAACTTTCTGAGTGCCGAACAGCTCGAAAGCGCCCGAAAAGCGCGTCGCAAATTCATGGGCACCGCCTTGGCCATGGGTGCCGGTGTGGCCGCTTCTGCTGGTGCCGCAACCAAGGCCATCGCCGCCGAAGGCGAAGATGCCATTCTGAAGATGCCCGAGCACACCACCGGTCTGGGCATGCCCGTGGCCATGGAGCCGGGCTACGGAAGTCCCAGCAAATGGGAAAGCAACCTGCGCCGCCGCCAAAGCCCGGGTTTGACCCGCGTGGACGCGGCCTCTGTGAGCTTCACCCCCCTGCAAGGCCTGTTCGGCATCATCACGCCCAGCGGCTTGCACTTCGAGCGTCACCACCAAGGTTGGTGGGACATCGATCCTTCCAAGCACCGTTTGATGATCAACGGTTTGGTCAAGCGCGAGCGCGTTTTCACCATGGACGACCTGATGCGCCTGCCCAGCGTCTCGCGCATCCACTTCATCGAGTGCGGCGCCAACTCCGCCACCGAGTGGGGTAACGTGGCCGTGCCCACCGTGCAATACACCCACGGCATGGTCAGCTGTTCGGAATTCACTGGCGTGTTGCTGTCCACTTTGTTGGAGATGTGTGGCTACGACAAGAAAAACGGCAAGTACGTGTTGGCCGAAGGTGCCGACGGTTCTTCCATGACCCGCACCATCTCCATCGACCAAGCCATGGACGACAGCATCGTGGCTTGGGCCATGAACGGCGAAATGTTGCGCCCCGAAAACGGCTACCCCCTGCGTTTGGTGGTGCCCGGCGTGCAAGGTGTGAGCTGGGTCAAGTACCTGCGCCGCATCGAAGTCGGTGACAAAAAGTACGACACCAAAGACGAAGCGGTTCACTACATCGACCACATGCCCGATGGCACACACCGCCAGTACACCGGCATTCAAGAGTGCAAATCGGTCATCACCACCCCATCGGCGGGTCAGACCCTGCTCGACAAGGGTTACTACAACGTGACCGGCCTGGCTTGGTCGGGCCGTGGCTCGATCAAGCGCGTGGACGTGAGCGCGGATGGTGGACGCAACTGGCGCACCGCCCGCTTGGAAGGCCCTGTGCTGCCCAAAGCTTTGACCCGCTTCAACATCGATTGGGTCTGGGATGGCAAGCCCGCTATTTTGCAAGCCCGCGCCATCGACAGCACCGGTTACGTTCAACCCAAGATCAACCAACTGCGTGCCGTGCGTGGCACCCGGTCTGTTTACCACCAAAACGCCATTCAAAGCTGGTTGGTGTCCGAAAACGGTGAAGTCTCCAACGTGCAGGTGTACTGATGAAAAACATGTTCAAACTTTCTCGTTCAGTGGCCGTGGCGGCCGCTGCATTGGCCCTGTTGGGTGCGGGTGTGGCGCAAGCTCAAAGCAAGCCATGGAGCGATCTGGGTCGCGCCGCGACCCCTGCCGAAGTCAAGGCCTGGGACATCGATGTCCGCGGCGATTTCAAAGGCCTGCCCAAAGGTGCCGGTTCGGTGAGCATGGGTGAAGAGGTTTGGATCGCCAAGTGCGCGTCGTGCCACGGTGATTTCGGCGAATCCAACGAGGTATTCACTCCCATCATTGGCGGCACCACCAAGAAGGACATCGAAACCGGACGTGTGGCGAGTCTGGTCGAAGGCGCACCTGCCACAGCACCCCAGAAGACGACCATCATGAAGGTCGCTACCCTGTCGACCTTGTGGGACTACATCAATCGCGCCATGCCTTGGAACAACCCCAAGACCTTGACCGCCGATGAAGTGTTTGGCGTGACGGCTTACATGTTGAGCTTGGCTGAAATTGTGCCGGCCGATTTTGTCTTGACCGACAAAAACATCGCCGAAGTGCAAAAGCGCATGCCCAACCGCAACGGCATGGTTTTTTATGAACCCCTCTGGAAGATCAATGGCAAAGGCGATGTGAAAAACGTGGCTTGCATGAAAGACTGCGAATTTGACCCCCGCGTCAAATCGTTCCTGCCCGACTTTGCCCGTGACGCGCACGGCAACATCCAAGAGCAAAACCGTGGCATTGGCCCTGTGCGCGGCGTCGACACCACCAAGCCGCCCGCCAAGAGCTTGAAGGGTGCTACCGCTGCAGCGGCTGCACCCGTGGCCGCAGCGGCCGCAGGCAAAGGCCCCAACGTCAACAGCCTATTGGCCGCTAACTCTTGCACGGCTTGCCACGGTATGAAAAACAAGATCGTGGGTCCTGGCTTCAACGAAATTGCGGCTAAGCACAAAGGCAAGGCCAACTTGGAAGCGTACTTGGTCGATAAGATCAAAAATGGTGGCTCGGGCGTGTTTGGGGCCATCCCCATGCCAGCCCAGCCACAAGTCAAAGATGCCGACGCAAAAGCCATGGCCGCATGGATTGCTGCTGGCGCCAATTGAATCCGTGGGTGCTTATTTGCCTAAATAAGCGTAATCCCTCATCCTTAAACCTGTTTGGAGTTGTTAAGCTATGAAAATGAATCTGAAACATATCACCTTGGCATTGGCCGCATTGGCCACCACCACGGGCGCGCAGGCACTCGATGCAGCAGCGGCCAAGGCATTGGCATCCAAGAGCGCATGCATGGGTTGCCATGCGGTTGATCGCAAAATGGTCGGTCCATCTTACAAAGACGTGGCCGCCAAGCACAAAGGCCAAGCCGATGCAGTCGACAAAGTCGCTGCCCGCATCAAATCGGGCGGTTCTGGCGTTTACGGCCCCGTGCCCATGCCCGCTCAGCCCAATCTGAAGCCCGAAGAGCTCAAGCTTTTGGCCAGCTGGGTTTTGGCTGGCGCCCCCGATAAGTGATCCCCCATTTTTTACCCAAGGAGTTTGATATGAAAGCAACCCGTCGCCAAGCCATCAAGACCACCGGCGCCATGGCAACCCTAGTTTCTCTTGGCCTCGTGACCCAGAGCCAAGCCCAAGCTGCTGTGGACCGTGCTTCTTTTGAAATCAAGACCGTGGCCGATGCGCTCAAAGCCATCGGTGGCACCCCTGCCACCAGCGACCAAATTTCTGTGGTGTCCCCCGACATCGCCGAGAACGGCGCTGTGGTGCCCGTGGGTGCGTCCAGCAAGCTGGCCAATACCACCGATATCTACCTTTTGGTCGAGAAGAACCCCACCCCCTTGGCGGCTGGTTTTGTTCTGCCCGCTGGTACCTTGGCCGAAGTGACCACCCGTTTAAAAATGGGTCAAAGCACCAACGTGATCGCTGTGGTCAAAGCTGGTGGCCAGTTGTATTCCGCCACCAAAGAAACCAAAGTGACCTTGGGCGGCTGCGGCGGCTAATCGCTCGCACCACGATTCATACCTTTATTTTTTTAGATCACAGGAGTTCAACATGGCCGATCCAATGCGCATCCGTGCAGCCCTCGCAGGCGACACCACCACCGTTCGTGTGCTGATGTCCCACCCCATGACCACCGGCAAAGAAGCTCACTTCATCACTGATTTGGAAGCCAACCATAACGGCAAGACCGTGCTTAAAGGCATGTTCAGCACCGCTGTGTCGCAAAACCCTTTCTTGTCCTTCCAATTCAAGGGCGCAGCCAAGGGCGACAAGGTCTCCGTCAAGTGGGTTGACAACAAAGGTCAAACCCGTACCGACGAAGCAACCATCGCTTAACTGCATGGTTTACACAAACGGCCAGCCACATCTGTTGCTGGCCGTTTTTGATTTTTTTTGACCCACAAAGGAGACCCGAGATGAAAAAACACATGGTCATGCGCTCGGTGCTGCTCGCAGCATTGATGTCCGTTGGAATAGCCTATGCGCAAGGCTCAACCGCTGACGGTATCGCCAAATACCGCGAAATGTTGGCCGACGGCAACCCCGCTGAATTGTTTGAAGTTAAGGGTGAAGAGCTTTGGACCAAAAAACGCGGTCCCAAAAATGCTTCGCTGGAGCAGTGTGATCTGGGCAAGGGCCCAGGTGTCGTCAAAGGTGCTTTTGTTGAGTTGCCCCGTTTCTTCAAGGATACGGGACGCGTTCAGGACTTGGAGTCGCGTCTGTTGACATGTATGGAAACCCTGCAGGGCATTGATCCCTCCACCGTCAACAGCCGTTCGTGGGGCAAAGGCGAAACGGCTAACGCAGTGGCATTGGCCACTTGGATATCTGGCCAGTCAAAAGGCATGCGCATGAACTTGTCGCAGGAGCACCAAGCTGAGCGCGATATGTACGAAGTGGGCAAGCGCGTGTTTTTCAAGCGCGCGGGGACACACGACTTTTCCTGTAACTCTTGCCATGGTGTTGAAAACGGACGTATCCGTCTGCAAGACCTACCCGTGTTGACCAAAAATCCCGGTGACGGCGTTGGTTTTGCGGCTTGGCCTGCCTATCGGGTCTCCAACGGTCAGATGTGGAGTATGCAACACCGCATCCACGATTGCTACCGTTCACAACGCTTTCCAGAGCCTGGCTATGCCAGCGAAATCACGATCGCTTTGGGTGTCTACATGGGCGTGAACGCCAAAGGCGCTGCATCCATCACACCTGCTCTCAAGCGCTAATCAGGAGAAACAACATGATGAAACAAACATTTCTGGTGGTTTGCGCACCATTGCTGCTGAGTGCCTGCGGATCGTCGATGCAAGCCGCCAACTACGACAAGATGACCGAAGACGCCATGAAAAAATCTTTTTCGGCGCGCAGCATCGCAACAATGGACCGATTGAATCAAGACGAAGCGATGAAGTTGTGCTCCGAGGCCGATGCCTCGGGCAAGCCCTTGGCCGAGTCTTTGGCCAAATCCATTGAAGCGTCCAGCATGAAGACCATCAAGTGGCCGACCGACGGTAAGTTTTTGGGCGACTGGAAAGAGGGCGAAAAAGTGGCTCAGAGCGGCCGTGGCTTGACTTGGTCTGACAAAGCGACTGACGTCAATGGCGGTAACTGCTATAACTGCCATAAGATCAGCGGATCTGAGTTGTCCTACGGCAATTTAGGCCCGAGCTTGTACAACTACGGCAAGCTGCGCGGTGTGACCGATCCCAACGCCCCAGCATCCAAAGCCATCGTGGAATACACCTGGGGCAAGTTATGGAATTCCCAAGCCTACAGCGCTTGTTCCCAAATGCCTCGCTTGGGCCACAACGGCGTGTTGACACAAAAGCAAGTGCAAGATGTGATGGCTTTGCTGTTGGATCCTGCCTCACCTGTCAACAAGTGATGGATTGAACCACCGCCCCTGAAAGGGGCGGTGAACCACGCCGTTGTCAGTTAGCGGCGTGTGTTTTTTATTGCAAATATCAGCGATCAATTGAGAAGGAATGTTTATGAGTTTTAGTCGTCGTGAATTCATGCAGGTGTTGGCTGTGGCTACCGCCGGTGGCATGGCTTTGAACCACAAGGACCTGTTGGCGGGTCAACACGGCGCAGCTCAGCGGTTGTACGACGTTCCCAAGTTCGGCAACGTCAGCTTCATGCACTTCACCGACTGTCACGCCCAACTCACGCCGGTGTACTTCCGTGAACCCAACGTGAACCTGGGTGTTGCCGAGGCCATAGGGCGTCCCCCGCACATCGTCGGTGAGCAACTCCTGAAGTTCTACGGCATGAAGCCCGGTACGCCTGAGGCGCACGCGTTCAGCTACCTCGATTTCTCGCAAGCCGCCAAAACTTACGGCAAGGTGGGCGGTTTCGCCCACTTGGCCACCTTGGTCAAACAAATCAAAGCCAGTCGTCCACACGCCCTCCTACTCGACGGCGGCGACACCTGGCAGGGTTCGGCCACGTCCTTGTGGACCAACGGCCAAGACATGGTCGACGCCTGCAAGATGCTGGGCGTGAACATGATGACCCCTCACTGGGAATTCACCTTCGGTGCCAAGCGCGTGCAAGAAGTGGTCGAGAAAGACTTCAAAGGCCACATTGAATTCTTGGCGCAAAACGTCAAGACCACCGACTTTGAAGACCTGGTCTTCAAGCCTTACGCCATGCGCGAAATGAACGGTGTGCAAGTGGCCGTCATTGGGCAAGCCTTTCCCTACACCCCGATTGCAAACCCACGCTACATGGTGCCCGACTGGACCTTTGGTATCCAAGATGAGCACATGCAAAAAGTGGTCGACGAGGCCCGCAGCAAAGGCGCCAAAGTGGTGGTCGTCTTGTCGCACAACGGCATGGACGTAGACATCAAGATGGCTTCGCGCGTGCGCGGCATCGACGCGATTTTGGGTGGACACACCCACGACGGCATGCCCGCACCTGTGATCGTCAAGAACGGCGGTGGCCAGACCTTGGTGACCAACGCCGGTTCGAACTCCAAGTTCTTGGGCGTGCTCGACTTCGATGTGCGAGGTGGCAAGGTGCAGGGTTACCAGTACCGCTTGTTGCCCGTGTTCTCTAACCTGATCGCGGCCGACAAGCCGATGGACGAGTTCATCACCAAGGTGCGCGCCCCGTACAAGGCCAAGTTGGAAGAAAAACTGGCCGTCACCGAAGACCTGTTGTACCGCCGTGGCAACTTCAACGGCTCGTGGGACCAGATCATTTGTGATGCCTTGATCGAAGTTAAAGGAACCGACATGTCCTTCTCACCAGGCGTGCGTTGGGGCACCTCTTTGCTGCCAGGCGACACCATCACCTACGAAAAGATGATGGACCAGATGGCCATGACCTACCCCGCCACCACCGTCAACGAATTCACCGGCGAGCAAATCAAAGGCATCTTGGAAGACGTGGCGGACAACATCTTCAACCCCGATCCATACTACCAACAAGGTGGTGATATGGTTCGTGTGGGCGGTATGTCTTACGACATCAGCCCCAACGCCAAGAACGGCTCGCGCATCAACAACATGATGCTCAAAGGCAAGCCCATTGATGCCAACAAAAAGTACAAGGTGGCCGGTTGGGCCTCGGTGCAAGAGGGCGTGCAAGGTGAGCCGATCTGGGACGTGGTCTCGGGCTACTTGCGCGACAAGAAGGTGATCAAAGGCGTCAAGATCAACACCCCCAAAGTGCTGGGCATGGGCAACAACCCCGGCATGGTGATCTGACCTTTTAAGGTTTCATGCTTGGCCCGCCCCCGGCAACGGTGGCGGGCTTTTTTTCGCCCTTCAATAGGGCTTCAGAAGTTTTCTTTTTCGGCTTCCAAATACGCCAAGCTCGTGTACTTGCCGATGTTGGCCTCAAAACCAGCCATGGTCTGGATGTGGGGCACCACACGCGGGTCATTGAGGACCAAGGCTTTGGCCGAGTCCAGCGAGACACCGTCTTTAACGGCTTTCTCGCAAGGCTCCCAAATGCCCTTCATGAAGGTGCCGTAGGTCTTGAGCAAGTCTTTGCTGGCGCGGCCATGGCCTGGTACCCACAGCTGATCGCCGGTGGCAGTTTGCAAAGCCTCGTAGTACTTGAAGGTGCCCAAGTAGCTACCGTCGTCCATATTGGCGATGCGGTTGTCCATGGCCACATCGCCCACGTGGGTGATGCCATCGGCCATGACCTGCACCGACAAATCCGATGAGCAATGGGCTTTGCCATAAAAGTGCATCTTGAAATCCATGCCGCCCAGGTTGAGCACTTGCCCGTGTTCGACCGTGCGGTTGGGCGCGAAGACCTTGGTGCCCAGCGTGGCTTGGTTGGTCCAGCGCTCCATCAGGCTGCGCCAGAGGTTGCCTTCGGCGCCCGCAATTTGCTGTTGGGTGAAGGGCAGGGCGTAGATGGGCAGGTCCTTACCGTAGGCTTCCACAAAGGCGTGGTTGCCCAACCAGTGATCACCGTGGTAGTGGCTGTTGAAGACCGCGATCACCGGCAAAGGCGTCACGGTTTTGATCATGCGGATGGCCATTTGGCCAATTTGCCAAGATCCGCCGCTGTCGAGGACCACCACGCCTTTCGGGGTGACCACGAAGGTGATGTTGGCCATCATGCCTTGGTTGGCCTGGGTGGGGAAACCGTCTTTGGCAAAAATCATCCAGGTGTTTTTACCCAAGCGCTCAGGCTTGATGTCAGGCATGGGCGGACCTTCGATGAAGTCCTGCAATTGCTGAGCGGCCAGCCGAACCTCCGGGACCATGCTCAAGCCCGCTGCGCCCAAGCCCATGCCACCAGCCCATCGCAAAAAGTTTCGGCGTGGGTTCAAAACCTGGGATAAGGCGGGGGTGCTGGGGCGCTGGGTCATGGAGAGTCCTGAGGAGTTTAGTGAATAAGCATTTACTTATTTGAATCATAAAACCAATCACCCATAGGGGCAAGTGCCGCTCGTTCCTGGCACACACCT
>CAMDCY010000066.1 GCA_945890705.1 Hydrogenophaga intermedia
GCGCTCGGCAATCGCCTGGCGCGTCAGGTGCATGTGGCCGGGGAACCACTGAACGCTCATGCGACGGACTCAAGCCCCAAACGATCGGGTGACACGTAGTGTTGGCGGAAAACTTCAAAAGACATGGTGTCGCCCGACTCGATGCGGCGTTGCGCGGCGAGCGACTCGGTGCTCATGGCTTCAAAGCGCGCTTGTTCTTCGGCGCTCCAAGGCTCGGCCAACAAGGCCGCTTGGGTCTGGCGCGACTGCTCGCGCACAAAGCCCACAAAGACATCGTTGTGCTGCTCGGCCATGGCGCGCAGCACCTGGGCCGAAGGCAATTGCGTGGGGTCTTGCACAGCGCGCTCGGCGTTCGCCAAGGCGTCGACGTGGGCCGTGCCGCCTTGGGCTTTGTCCAAAGCCAGAGCCACGGGTTGGAGTTCGCGCAGGATCTCGCTGGCCCAATCTGTGAGCACCACGGGACGACCCTGGCGCTGCAACTTCAGGCCCAGCTCACGACCGCGCGCCGCGGTCAGGTGTTGGTTCAAGCCGATCTCGCGGATTTCTTCGGGGCTATCGGGTGCGCTGTCGCTGAGCGCGCAATGCAACAAGAACACGTCCAAGAAGTGCAAGGTGTTGGCGTCGATGCCGATATCCACAAAGGGGTTGAGGTCCATCAAGCGCACCTCGATGTACTCCACGCCGCGCTCGCGCAGCGCATGCAAAGGGCGTTCGCCCGAGGTGATGGTGCGCTTGGGGCGGATGGTGCCGTAGAACTCGTTTTCGATTTGCAGCAAGGTCGTGGCGAGCTGGTTGTAGTCGCCACCGGGGTTTTGAACGCCCAGGTTTTGGTAGGCGGGCCAAGGCCGAGTGAGCGCGTCGTGCAGCGAATCGGCGTAGCCCTCTAGGCCGTTGTAGCTCACGGCCAGCGTGGCTTGTGCCTCGCTTTGGTAACCGAGCTTGCCCATGCGCAAGGACGTGCCGTGCGGCATGTAGAGCGTGCGCTCGGACAAGCGCTGCAGCTCGTGCTGACGACCTTCGACAAAGGTCGAACACACGGCGGGCGAGGCGCCAAACAAATACAGCAGCAAAAACGCTTGGCGGCGGAAGTTTCGGATCAGGCCGAAGTAGTCGTCGTTGTCCAAGCCGGGCAGCGACCAGTTGTAGTGGATGCCCGAGATGGTTTGCATGCGACGGCCATAGCGGTGGCCCAAGCCCATGCGGTAAACGCTTTTGGCGCGGCCGATGTTGGACGAACCGTAGCGCCCTAAAGGAATCGTCTCGTCGGTGGGCAAGCCGCTGGGCATGCTCGAGACCCACAGCATTTCGTCGCCCTCGGCTTGCAAGCAGCGGTAGGTGAACTGGTGAATGGCGCGCAACTCGGCCAAGCATGCGTCCACGCTGTCGTGCACGCCAGTGATGAGCTCGAGCTGCGATTCGCTGTAGTCGGTGGTGATGTGGGGGTGCGTGAGCGCGCTGCCCAAGGCCACGGGGTGTGGAGTGAGGGCCAACCAGCCGCTGGGCTGGGCGCGCAAGCTTTCTTTTTCAATCCCCCGGCGCATGCCCAAGCGCTCTTGGGCAGCCAAGGCGTCGAGCATGGATTTCAATGCGGTCATAGGTATTCAATTCACAAAGGCGGGCATGGAAGTTAACACGTCTGCAAGACACTTGCTGTGCGTGCTGTTTTGTTCGGTGATCCAAGCTTGCATGTGGTCGGGGTCGTTGCTCACGCGCAGGTCGTCAAAAGCCTGCTGCGCCTGCGGGTAATGGTGGCGCAAATGGTTGAGCCACTGCTTGAGCCGGCCGGCGCGGTGGCGCCGCTCCACACGGCCACACACCCGCATCCAAAAGTGGGCGATCAAGGGTTGCAATTGATCCCAGCTGCAATCGCCTTGGCCTTTGATGCGTAAGCCCAGACCGGGGTGGGTGATCATGCCGCGCCCAATCATCAAGGTGTCGCAGCCCGTGACCTCGCGGCAGCGGCGCGCGGACTCGACACAGCTCACGTCGCCGTTGGCGACCACGCGCATGGGGTGGGATCCCAGCGAGGCCTTGACCTCGGCGATGCGATTCCAATACACCGGCGGCTTGTAGCCCTGCGCTTTGGTGCGCGCATGAATCACCAATTCGTTGGCCCCAGCTTCTGCGATGGCGTGCGCGTTGGCTTCGGCCGAGCGGTCGTCGAAGTAGCCCAAGCGCATCTTGGCCGACACGGGGATGTGCGCTGGTACCGCGCGGCGCACCGCCGCCACGATGCGGCACACCAACTCGGGCTCCTCCAACAACACCGCCCCACCCCGGCTTTGGTTAACCGTCTTGGCCGGACAACCAAAATTCAAATCGATCCCCGGTGGATTCAAAGTCGCCAACAGCGCCGCGTTGTCCGCCAAACATTCGGGGTCAGATCCCAATAACTGCGGGCGCACCCACACACCGGCCGCGGTTTTGCCTCCGTTCAAGAGCTCGGGCACCACGCGGGTAAAGGCACGCAGGGGCAAGACGGTGTTGGTCACCCGGATGAACTCGCTCACACAGCGGTCCACCCCGCCAACGCGGGTGAGCGTGTCGCGCAGGGCTGCGTCGAGCAAGCCCTCCATGGGGGCGAGCCAAATTTCTGGGGTGTTCAATCGCTGGCCTTTTGCACCACGTGGATGGTGCGCTGAGGAAAGGGGATTTCGACACCGGCCACGTCAAAGGATTTTTTCGCCTGTTCTTGAATGGCAAAAAACACCGACCAGTAATCGGGTGTGCTGACCCAAGCGCGCACGCGCAGGACCACGGCGCTCTCACCGAGTTGGGCCACCACCACGTCGGGCGCAGGTTCGGACAAGATGCGTTGGTCGGCGTTGGCGATGGCCAACAAGGTCTTGCGGGCCACGTCGATGTCACTGCCATAACCAATACCCAGGTCCACATCCACCCGGCGTTTGTGCTCATTGGTGTGGTTGGTCACGTTGCCGTTGATGATGGGGCCGTTGGGAATGAAGACGGTTTTGTTGTCCGCCGTGAGCAGCACGGTGTTCAAAATTTGAATGGCCTGCACGGTGCCGCTTTGGCCCTGCATTTCCACGAAATCGCCGACCTTGTAGGGCTTGAAGACGATCATCAACACGCCACCGGCAAAGTTCGAAAGGCTGTCGCGCAGCGCCAAGCCAATGGCCAAGCCCGCCGCACCCAAGACCGCGATGAACGAGGTCGTGGCCACACCAAGCATGCTGGCCACCGTGATGAGCACCAGCACCTTAAGCGCCAAACTGGTGACACTTTTGAGGAAGCGGCGCAGGGTCACCTCCACCTCCAAACGCTTCATGTGGTCGTCCATGCGTCGAGCGATCCAGCCGGTTAACCACAAGCCCACCACCAGAGTGACCGCAGCCAAACTGATACGACTGCCATAAGTGACAAAAATGTCCCAAAAGAAATCTGCGTTGAAACGGGACCAATCCATGCTGCACTCCTAAAATACATCGATACCCTATTGTCCCTTGTCATGACCTCCGTTTCATTGATTCAACGCATCCGTTGGTGCTTGGTGTTCTTAGCTTGCGTCGGATCCACCTTGGGCAGCAGCGCTCATGCCCAGCGCGTGGGCACCTTCAAAATGGTCGAAGGCTTGGTTTGGATCGAACGACAAGGCAGCTACGTACATCCCAAAAACGGCGATGGCTGGTTGCCCGGTGACCGCCTGTACACGGGCACCAACGGCTCCGCCGTGCTCAACCTGCGAGACGGAACCTTGTTGAACTTGGCGCACGGCGTTCAATTGGACTTTGACCGCTTGACGGTCAACGAAGGTGTTCAGCAAGAAGGCTTTGTTCTGCGCCTGATGCAAGGCACGATGCGTTTGGTCAGTGGCGTGCTCCCCCAAATCAACCCAAAGCTCTTCCAACTCGAAACGCCCAGCGCCATCATGGGTGTACGCGGGACCGACTTCATCACCAGCACATCACCCAGTTGGTGGCCTTGGCAACGCACCCGCGTGACCTTGCTGCCCGATGACCAAGACACGACCAGCGCGGTGGTGATCCAAGTGGGATCTCGCACGGAAACCATCGACCAACCCTACCAAACCGCCACCGCATCCAGCGATGGTCTCACCCAAACCGGACAAACTTCTGCCGCCGCTCTGCGTTGGTTCGGTGCGGACCTGTGGTCCACCCAAGTGGCCCCAACACAGAGTTTGAGCCTGTACTTTGAGGCGGGTGGCGTGGCCCTGACACCCGCTTCCACAGCCGAATTCAATGCCTTTGTTGCACGCTTCCAAGGCCGAACTGACGTCGACTTCATGGTCATCGGCCACACCGACCGGGTTGGCGAGGCCAGTGCCAACGAAGCCTTGTCGCTCAAGCGCGCACAGGCTGTCAGTCAAACCTTGAACCAGCTGGGCTTTGATGCTGAACGAACGCAAGCCTTCGGCATGGGCGAGCGTCGGCCCCTCAAACACACCGACGACGAAGTGGCCGAAGCACTCAACCGCCGCGTCGAACTCGTGGCGCGATGAATCTCAGCCCGTTGTACGCCGACGATGCGCTGTTGGTGTTCGACAAACCCGCCGGGCTCTTGTGTGTGCCCGGTCGCGGTGAAGACAAACAAGACTGTTTGGTGGCGCGGGTGCAAACCCAGTGGCCCGAGGCTCTGACCGTGCACCGCTTGGACATGGCCACCTCGGGCTTGGTGGTCATGGGGCGTGGCCCCGCAGCCCAGCGCCGCTTGAGCGAGGCGTTCGAGCAGCGCTTGACCGACAAGCGCTACACCGCGGTGGTACACGGTGATGCGCGCGCGAGCACCGGCGCCGAGCACGGCGTGATCGAGGCCCCGCTGATCATCGACTGGCCCAACCGCCCGCGCAGCAAGGTGTGCGCCGACACCGGCAAACCCAGCACCACGCATTGGCGCATCGTGTCGCGAGCAGACACCGCGCACGGGCCTGTCACGCGCTTGGCCTTGCAGCCCATCACCGGTCGCACGCACCAGTTGCGCGTGCACCTGCTGCACATCGGGCACCCCATCGTGGGCGATGCGCTGTATGCGCCCGACCCCACGCACAGCGCGCGTTTGCTGTTGCACGCACAATCCTTGTCGCTGCCCCACCCCATCGGTGGGCAAACCATGCAATTTGAGAGCCCCTGCCCGTTTTAAGGAGCATCCATGAACCAACACCTTTACATCATCACCGGCGCTTCGCGCGGCATGGGCTTGGCCCTCGCGCAAGCTTTGCTCAGCCCCAACCACCGCGTGCTGGGCATTTCTCGCCAAAGCAACGAGGCACTCAAAGTCGCAGCACAAGCGCAATCGACCCCGCTCACGCAATGGACCTTGGACTTGTCGGACAGCGAAGCCGCAGCCCAAGCGTTGCAGATGTGGCTCAGCGGCTTGAAGCCCGAGGACATTGCCTCGGCCACGCTGATCAACAACGCTGGCGTGATACCGACCATCGCGCCACTCTCGGGCAGCCAACCCGGCGAGGTCGCGCGCGCCCTGCGCGTGGGCCTCGAAGCCCCCATGCTGCTGACGCACGCGTTTTTGAACGCCTCCTTTGGCTGGGTCAACGCCGGTTGGCGCGGGCCGCGCAAGGTGCTCAACATCTCTTCCGGCCTGGGCCGCCGCCCGATGGCCTCACAAGCGCCGTATTGCGCAGCCAAGGCCGGCATGGACCACTTCAGCCGCTGCGTGGCGCTGGACGAGGCGCAGCACGAACACGGCGCGCGCATCGTGTCCTTGGCCCCGGGCGTGATCGACACCGACATGCAGGTGCACTTGCGCGGCGCCGATGCGGCCCAATTTCCCGACCGCTCGCGCTTCGTGTCGCTGCACACCGACGGCGCGCTCAGCAGCTGCGAAGACGCCGCAGCCCGCTTGGTGCGCTACCTGAACCAAGCCGACTTCGGTCACACGGTCGTCGATGACTTGCGCCACTGATCGCCGTCGCCTGCTGCAGTGGCTTGGCACCGCGGCCTTGCCTGGGGCGGTGCTGGCCGACACTGGGGAACGTGAATTTTGGAGCCGTGCGCAAGCCGGCGGATACGTGATGCTGATGCGCCACGCCGCCACCGAGCCCGGCATTGGCGACCCGCCCGAGTTCCGCTTGGGCGATTGCTCCACCCAACGCAACTTGAGCACTGACGGCCGTGCGTTTTCGGTGGCGCTGGGGCAGCGCATGGCCGCACAAGGTGTTCGGCTGGACGCGGTGCTCAGCAGTGCCTGGTGCCGCTGCGTGGACACCGCGCGTTTGGCTTTTGATGCGCACCCCCAGCTCAACGCCCGCACGGCGGTTTGGCCTGCACTGAATTCTTTTTTCCAAGGCCAAGGCGACGAAGCCACCCAAACCGCAGCGGTGATGGCACGGCTGCGCCAAACCCCGCCGCAGCGAAAGTTCATGCTGGTCACGCACCAAGTGAACATCAGCGCCTTGACGGGCCGTGGAACGTCCATGGGTGAGGTCTTGCTCTGCGGCTGGCCAGGCCCTGGCGAGCGCCTGCGGGTGCTGGCGAGCCTGAATCCTTGAATTTGGCAGTTCCGTGTCAGGCAGCTGGCCTAGCATAGGATTGGGCATTTCCCATTGATTCACCCCAGGAGCGAGACATGAGCAGAGAAGTAGTTGTGGTCAGCGCGGTTCGCACCGCCATTGGCACGTTTGGCGGCAGCCTGAAAGACACCCCACCCACCGAACTCGCTGCGCTCGTCGTGCGCGAGGCCTTGGCCCGCGCCAGCGCCGATGGGAAAGACGTGGGGCATGTGGTGTTTGGCCATGTGGTCAACACCGAACCCAAAGACATGTATTTGTCGCGCGTGGCGGCCCTCAACGGCGGCTGTGCCCAAACCACCCCGGCCTACAACGTCAACCGCTTGTGCGGCTCGGGTCTGCAAGCCATCGTCAACGCCAGCCAAAGCATTTTGCTGGGCGACTGCGACGTGGCCATCGGTGGCGGCGCCGAGAACATGAGCCGCGCGCCCTACGCCAGCTTGGCCACGCGCTTTGGTGCGCGCATGGGGGACACCAAGATGATCGATATGATGGTCGGCGCCTTACACGACCCCTTCCACAACATCCACATGGGCGTGACCGCCGAGAACGTGGCTGCGCAGTTCAATATCAGCCGCGAGATGCAAGACGCTTGCGCGGTCGAGAGCCACAACCGCGCCCAACGCGCGATCGAAGCCGGTTACTTCAAAGACCAAATCGTGCCGGTCATGCTCAAGAGCCGCAAAGGCGACGTGGCCTACGAGACCGACGAGCACCACCGCCCCAACTGCACCTTGGCCGACATGACCAAGCTCAAGCCGGTCTTCATCAAAGAAAACGGCACCGTCACCGCGGGTAACGCCTCGGGCATCAACGACGCGGCCGCAGCCGTGGTGCTGATGGAAGCCGGCGCGGCCAAAGCGCGTGGCGCCAAGCCGCTGGCGCGTTTGGTGGGTTACGCCCACACCGGCCTGGACCCCAAGATCATGGGCGTGGGCCCGATCTCGGCCACCCAAGCCGTGCTCAAGCGCACCGGTCTGACGGTCAACGACTTGGACGTGATCGAAGCCAACGAAGCCTTTGCCGCCCAAGCATGCGCCGTGAGTCAAGAATTGAAACTCGACCCCGCCAAGGTCAACCCCAACGGCTCGGGCATCTCGCTGGGTCACCCCATCGGCGCGACCGGTGCGATCATCACCGTCAAGGCCGTGCACGAGCTGCACCGCATCGGTGGCCGTTACGCGCTGGTGACCATGTGCATCGGCGGCGGCCAAGGCATCGCCGCGATTTTCGAGCGCTGCTGACCGGCGCAGCCAGGCGCCGGGTGCCTCACTCGGCGTCTTGAAAGCCGCCCTTGCGCAGGGTGACCACGAGCGTGTCGCGCCAGCCCAGATCGTCGGGGTTTTCGGGTTGGATGGGCGTGGTCTCATGGATGGTGCGCTCGTCGTCGAGCAGCAGCAGCGACCACGGCTGTGTGAGCGTGAAGCGCTGACCGGCCGGGCCGTTGGCCTCGAAGACGCGGCTCTCGCCGCCCTTGATGTTGTGCCGTCCCAGTACAAACACCGCCACCAAGTCCACGCCATCGCGGTGCGCGCCTTCGGGCGTGGGCCGGCCAATGCCGTCGGTGGTGTCGATGCGAAACGGGTGTGCTTCAACGTACCAAGTCTGCGCGCCTTTGAGCGCCGAGGCCGCTTCACCCAAGCCCACCAACACGCGCTGCCAAGCGGGCATGGCCACCATGGCCGGGTCTATGGGTTCGAACCAGCGCAACATGCCGCCGTGCAAGGCGTTGTAGCTCAGGGGTTGCCAGTGTGCACGGTGCGGGGCTTGCGTCACCGCCGAGCCCTTGACCACGAACGAGCCGTGCCGACGGCGGCGGTAACGCCCGCCGTCTTTGAGGTGCGGGTCGGGCGGCAGGTCGCCCCAAAAGGCGTACAGCGAGTCCATGTCGCCTGAACTCAAATCCATCCACTGCGACACCGATTCGGGCGACAGCAGCGTTTGGCCTTGAACGCGCAAGGCTTCTTGGCGGCGCTCAGCGCCGACGAACGGGGGCGTGAAAGAGGAACTCATGCCCACAGTGTATCGAGGGTTAATACCGCCCCCGGTATTGCTCCAGCTTCGTTACATTGACCTTTGTCAAGGAGGTCATATGAACAGCCAACCCCTATCGCACGCAGAGGCGAAGAGCGACACGCCCGCAACAGAAACCACACCCGCCACCGAAAGCGCTTCGATTTTCAGCTTACCGTTGACCGAATTGCGCATGGGCGACCCGATACGCTGGCTCCAACTCGGTTGGGCCGATTTTGTGCGCTGCCCTCGCATCGGTTTGTTTTATGGTTTGTGCTTCTTTGCCATGGGACACGCGCTGATGGCCGTGTTTCAAAGCGCGCCCGAATACGTCTTGGCGCTGAGCGCTGGCTTTTTGCTGATGGGGCCGTTTTTGTGCCTGGGCTTGTACGACGCGAGCAAAGCCATGCAAACCCAAAGCCACCGGCCGTCTTTGCGCGCCTCTTTGCAGGCGTGGCGCCCCACCCGAGGCACGATGGCGATTTTTGCGGGCGTGTTGCTGATCTTGGAAATGCTGTGGGGCCGCGCCGCGCTGGTGGTGTTTGCCGTGAGCTTTACCACCATGCCCGACAAAGCCAACCTATTGGCCATGTTGCTCGACCCCGAAAACATCACCTTTTTGATCACCTACACCGCCGTCGGCGGCATCTTCGCGGGCCTGATCTTTGTGACCAGCGTGATCTCCATCCCCATGATCATGGACCGTCGTGTGGATGCGGTCTCGGCCGGACTGACCAGCATCCGCGCTTGCCTTCAAAACCCCGGCGTCATGCTGTGGTGGGGCGCCTTGATCACGGGCTTGGTCTTGTTGGCGATCTTGCCGGTGTTTTTAGGGCTGTTCATCGTGGGGCCGGTCTTGGGACACGCCACATGGCACGCCTACCGCCACATCGTCCCGGCGCCGCAGGCCTGAATCCCCGCGCCACAAGCGCCAAACCGCCCAGCTGCCCAAGGCATTGTTGGACAAAGCCAATAGCGCCGTCAGCCATTGGGCCAAGGGGTTGAGTTGCCCCGATTGCAAGGCCAGCAACATCACCGCCCCCAGCAGGTTGAAGGCCACGGCCACCCAGAACAGGGGTTCTCGGGGCTGGTACAGGCGCTCGAAGGCGGAGGGCTTGGGACTCATGCCGCCATTGTCGGGGATGCTCACCCCCCGCCAGCCTGGGTGGAAAAGGAAAATTTGGCATAAAAACTGCAATACACTCTCGCGCACGTCAGTTTTGAGCCAGCTTGGCCATGGGGTTATAAAAAAGTTGCATATAGAACCCGCGTAAACCCCAAGTAAGCTGTCCAAAGCGGTGCGTTACAGTCTCGGTCGGTGTTGGGCTGCACAACTCGTGTGCGCCACACAACCGAAAAACAGCATCTACAACTCGATTGGAGAAAACCGAATGAACAAAGCCTCATTGAAATGGGCCGCCCTGGGCCTGAGCGCCGCTGCCACCCTGTTGGCCATGCCCGCTCACGCCGGTAAAGACCTCGACGCGATCAAAAAGCGCGGTGAACTGATTTGCGGCGCCAATGCTGGCTTAGCCGGCTTCTC
>CAMDCY010000067.1 GCA_945890705.1 Hydrogenophaga intermedia
GCGAGCAAGCGCTGCAGGTCTTTGACCTGCACGCCGCTGCGCTGGGCCAAGTCTTGCACTTGGTCGTCGCCCACTTTGCCCACGTTGAAGTACTGCGCCTCGGGGTGGGCGATGTAGAAGCCGCTCACGCTGGCCGCGGGTGTCATGGCCAAACTCTCGGTCAGGCCCATGCCGATGTCTTGGCATTGCAGTACGTCGAACATGGCCTGTTTTGCGCTGTGGTCGGGGCAAGCGGGGTAGCCGGGCGCGGGGCGGATGCCTTGGTACTTTTCAGCGATGAGGTCTTCGTTGCTCAAGGACTCGCCCGCCGCGTAACCCCACAAATCGGTGCGAACCTTCTGGTGCATGCGCTCGGCCAAGGCCTCGGCCAAACGGTCGGCCAATGACTTGAGCAGGATGGCGCTGTAGTCGTCGTGCGCGGCTTCGAAGGCCTCGGCGCGTTTGTCGGCGCCAATGCCGGCGGTCACCGCGAACAGGCCCACGTGGTCGGGCGCGGTACCGACGGTCGCGACGAAGTCGGCAAAGCAACGGCTGGGGCGCATCACGCCATCAATGGCCTGCTTCTCGGTTTGTTGGCGCAAGCCGTGCCAGGTCATGGCCACTTGGCTGCGCGAGGCGTCGGTGTAGAGCGCGATGTCATCGTCGTTCACGCTGTGCGCGGGGTACAGGCCGATCACGGCGTTGGCCGTGAGCCAACGGCCTTCGATGATTTTCTTGAGCATGGCTTGGCCATCGGCGTAGACCTTGCGCGCTTGCTCGCCCACCACCTCGTCGTCGAGGATGGCGGGGAAGGGGCCCGCCAAGTCCCAGGTCTGGAAAAACGGCGCCCAGTCGATGCACGCGGCGATCTCGGCCAAGTCGAAGTTTTTGAAGACGCGACGGCCAATGAACTTGGGCGCGGCGGGCACGCCCTTCGACCAGTCGATCGGCGTCTTGTTGGCGCGGGCCTGCGCCAGCGTCCACATCGGGGTTTGTTTTTTGTTGGCGTGCTGCTCGCGCACCTTGTCGTAGTCGGTGTTCAAGTCGGCGATGAACTTGGCCGCTTGCTCGGACAACAAACCCTGTGCCACGCCCACGCTGCGCGAGGCGTCGGGCACATAGACCACGGGGCCGCTGTAGTGGGGCGTGATTTTGACGGCGGTGTGCACGCGGCTGCAGGTCGCGCCGCCAATGAGCAGCGGCATTTGGCGCTCGCGGAAGTAGGGGTCTTTTTCCATTTCGCTGGCCACGTACTGCATCTCTTCCAAGCTGGGCGTGATCAGACCGGACAGGCCAATGATGTCGGCGTTTTCGGTCTTGGCCTTGGCCAAAATTTCGTGACAGGGCACCATCACGCCCATGTTCACCACTTCGAAGTTGTTGCACTGCAAGACCACGGTGACGATGTTTTTGCCGATGTCGTGCACGTCACCCTTGACGGTGGCGATCACGATCTTGCCCTTGGCTTTCACGTCTTGGCCCGCGGCTTCTTGCGCGAGTTTTTCGGCCTCGATGTAGGGCAGCAAATGCGCCACGGCCTGCTTCATCACGCGGGCGCTTTTCACCACTTGGGGCAAGAACATCTTGCCTTGGCCGAACAGGTCACCGACCACGTTCATACCGTCCATCAGCGGGCCTTCGATCACGTGCAAGGGGCGACCGCCTTTGGCCAACATCTCGCGGTAGGCCTCTTCGGTGTCCTCGTTGATGAAGTCGGTGATCCCGTGCACCAAAGAGTGGCTCAAGCGCTGCGCCACGACCACTGGGGCGTCTGGCGTGCCGCGCCAAGCCAGCTTCGTGCTCTCGTCTTTGGCGGCGCCCTTGGCGCTGTCGGCCACTTCGATCAAACGCTCGCCCGCATCGGGTCGGCGGTTGAGCACCACGTCTTCCACCCGTTCGCGCAGCACCGGCTCGATGTCGTCGTACACACCGACCATGCCCGCGTTGACGATGCCCATGTCCATGCCCGCTTGGATGGCGTGGTACAGGAAGACGGTGTGGATGGCCTCTCGCACCGGGTCGTTGCCGCGGAACGAGAAGCTCACGTTCGACACACCACCCGAGACCTTGGCGCCCGGCAAGTTCTGCTTGATCCAACGCGTGGCCTCGATGAAGTCCACCGCGTAGTTGTCGTGTTCTTCGATGCCGGTGGCGATGGCAAAAATGTTGGGGTCGAAAATGATGTCTTCGGGTGCGAAGCCCACCTCGTCGACCAGCACGCGGTAAGCGCGTTCGCAAATCTCGACCTTGCGGGCGTAGGTGTCGGCCTGGCCTTTTTCGTCAAACGCCATCACCACCGCAGCGGCGCCGTAACGCTTGACCAGCTTGGCCTGGCGTTTGAACTCGTCCAAGCCTTCTTTCATGCTGATTGAGTTCACTATTGGCTTGCCTTGGATGCAGCGCAAACCGGCTTCGATCACCGACCACTTGGACGAGTCCACCATCACCGGCACGCGCGCGATGTCGGGCTCGCCGGCCATCAAATTCAAAAACCGCACCATGGCCGCTTGGCTGTCGAGCATGGCCTCGTCCATGTTCACGTCGATGATTTGCGCGCCGTTCTCAACCTGTTGACGCGCCACCGCCAAGGCCTGCTCGTATTCGCCGTTCAAGATCATGCGGGCAAAGGCTTTGGAGCCGGTGACGTTGGTGCGCTCGCCCACGTTGACGAACAAACTGTCCGCGCCCACGCGCAAAGGCTCCAGGCCGGACAACAACATGGGGGGGACAAGGCTCACAGTCATGGGGGTACTCACCTGTTGGAAATGATCAGGTGAGCGTCGTTGCAGAAGGTGCGTCCCCAAGCCTGACTTCACGCGCACATCCTTTAACGGGACGGGTGAAGCTGCAACGCTCCTTGGGGAAGCCTGTATTTTAGCGGGTCTCGGAACTCAAGCCTCGGCAGGCTCGCGGTAAAAGCGCCCCGCGCTCAGGGCACGGGCGTGTTCGCTGCGCACGGCTTGGCCGATGGCGGCGATGTGCTCGGGCGTGGTGCCACAGCAGCCGCCCACGATGTTGACCAAACCCTCGGCCGCGAACTCGTGCAACAAGCGGCTGGTCACCTCGGGGGTTTCGTCAAAGCCGGTCTCGCTCATGGGGTTGGGCAGGCCGGCGTTGGGGTAGCAACTGATGAAGGTGTCGCCCGCAACCTTGGCCAGCTCTTGGATGTAGGGGCGCATGAGCGTGGCGCCCAAGGCGCAGTTCAGGCCCACGGCCAAAGGCTGGATGTGGCGCACGCTGGCCCAAAACGCGGTCACCGTTTGACCGCTCAGGATGCGGCCCGAGGCGTCGGTGACCGTGCCACTGATGATCACGGGCAGGCGTTCGCCGCTGGTATCGAAAAATTCCTCGATGGCGAACAGCGCGGCTTTGGCGTTGAGCGTGTCAAAAATCGTTTCCACCAAAAGCAGGTCCGAGCCGCCCTCGACCAAGGCTTTGACTTGCTCGCCGTAGGCTTGGCGCAGCTGCTCGAAGTCCACGTTGCGCGCCCCCGCGTCGTTCACGTCGGGGCTGATGCTGGCGGTTTTGGGTGTGGGGCCCAAAGCGCCGACCACAAAACGCGGGTGCTCGGGCGTGCTGAATTTGTCGCAGGCTTCTCGGGCGATGCGCGCCGAGGCCAGGTTCATTTCATAGGCCAAGTCGGCCATGCCGTAGTCCTCTTGCGCGATGGTGGTCGCGCCAAAGGTGTTGGTCTCGATCAGGTCGGCCCCCGCGGCCAAGTAGCCCTCGTGGATGTCGCGGATGACGTCGGGGCGCGTCAGGCTGAGCAGTTCGTTGTTGCCTTTGACATCGCGCCCAAAGTCCTTGAAACGCTCGCCACGGTACTGGGCTTCGCCCAATTTGAAGCGCTGGATCATGGTGCCCATGGCCCCGTCCAAGATGGCGATGCGCTGGCGAAGGATGCCCGGCAGGGCTTGGGCACGGGTGTAGGTGGGGGTCTGAGCAACGGTCATGCCAACATTGTAGGCAAGGGTCTTCAAGCACCACCGGGCTTGCCCGACAATAGACCCATGATCGATGTGTCGGACGAAGGGGTGGTGCTGGAGACTTGCGTGGATGTGCTGCGCGAGGTCTTTGGCTACGACGCCTTCCGGGGCCCGCAGGCCGACATCGTGGGCCACGTCAGTGCCGGAGGCGACGCCTTGGTCCTCATGCCCACGGGCGGCGGCAAGTCGCTGTGCTACCAAATCCCGGCCATCGTGCGCCAGCGTGCGGGCCAGGGTGTGTCCATCGTGGTCTCGCCCCTGATCGCGCTCATGCACGATCAGGTTGGCGCCCTGCTCGAAGCCGGGGTGTCCGCGGCGTTTTTGAATTCCACCCTCTCATCCGAAGAAAGCCAAGCGGTGGAGAAGTCGCTGCTGCGCGCTGAGACCACCTTGCTGTACGTGGCGCCCGAGCGCCTGAACACGCCGCGCTTTTTGGCCTTGCTCGATGCGCTGCTCGAGCGCGGCCAACTCGCTTTGTTTGCGATCGACGAGGCGCATTGCGTGAGCCAGTGGGGCCACGACTTCCGCCCCGAGTACCGCTCGCTCGCGGTCTTGGCCGAACGTTTCCCCGGTGTGCCGCGCGTGGCCTTGACCGCCACGGCCGATGCGCTCACGCGCGAGGACATGGTCGAGCGCTTGCAGCTGCAAAGCGCGCGCACCTTCATCAGCAGCTTTGACCGCCCCAACATCCGCTACCAGTTGGTCGAAAAGAAAGATGCCACCGCGCAGCTGGTTCGCTTCATCCGCGACGAACACAGCAGCGCCAACGGCCACGACGCCGGCATCGTCTACTGCCAATCGCGCCGCCGGGTGGAAGAAGTGGCCAGCATGCTCAACGACGCGGGCTTTCAGGCCATGGCTTACCACGCGGGCATGGATTCACAAGATCGCCTAACCCACCAAGACCGCTTCCTGCGCGAAGAGGGTTGGATCATGGTGGCCACCATCGCATTCGGCATGGGCATCGACAAACCCGATGTGCGCTTTGTGGCGCACATGGACATGCCCAAAAACATCGAGGGCTATTACCAAGAGACCGGCCGCGCGGGTCGCGACGGCGAGCCGGCCAACGCTTGGATGGCCTACGGCTTGCAAGACGTGGTCAACCAGCGCCGCATGATCGACGAGAGCCCCGCGGCCGATGCCTTCAAGCAGGTCTTGCGCGGCAAGCTCGACGCCTTGCTCAGCTTGGCCGAGGCCAGCGACTGCCGCCGCGTGCGCTTGTTGTCTTACTTTGGCGAGCTCAGCCAGCCCTGCGGCAACTGCGACAACTGCCTGAACCCACCGGCCCAACACGACGCCACTGAGTCCGCGCGCAAACTGCTCTCGTGCATTTACCGCTTGCAACAAGCCAGCGGCAGCGCGTTTGGTGCGGGCCACATCATGGACATCTTGCGCGGCAAAACCACGGAAAAGATGACGCAGTACGGCCACCAAAGCCTCTCGACCTTTGGCATTGGCGCCGACCTGAGCGAGACCCAGTGGCGCGCCTTGATTCGCCAACTCATCGCCCTCGAGGCGCTGCGCGTGGATGGTAGCGGCTTCAACACCTTGCACCTGACCGAGGGCTCGCGCAGCATCCTGCGCGGTGAAACCCCGATTTGGCTCAAGACCCCGAGCGAGAAGCCGCGCGCTTCGCGCAGCAACAGCCGCGCGGCCCGCGCCGAGCGAGACGAGTCGGGCCAGCCGCTGAGCTTGGTCGAGCGCGATTGCTTGGACGCGCTCAAGGCCTGGCGCGCCGAGGTGGCGCGTTCGCACAACTTGCCGGCCTTCGTGATTTTTCACGACAGCACCCTGCGCGCCTTGGCGCAGCGCCGCCCCAGCCAGATGGACGATTTGGAGGGCGTGGCCGGCATTGGCCAGAAGAAGCGCGAAGCGTATGGCGCTGAGGTCTTGCGGGTGATGGCTCCCTTCCTGTCTTGAGCCCGCCCTCCACAAGTTGGCCCGCTGGCACTAAAATACGCTTTTCCTCATTTATTGGAGTAAGCCATGTCCGCAAAACACGACCACAACGAGCAAGCCCCTGTCGACATCGTTGAGTCCATCGTTCCCCACATGCCCGTGCTTTTGCCCGTGGCTGGTGCGGTGCTGATTTTCTTGTTGGCTTTCATCGCCGTGTTCATGGCCTGATCGAACAGCTCGGCTTCGCCACACCGACCGCCGAGCCCTGTGCTCGGCTTTTTTACGTCTGTGGCATTAGGTTATGCAGGTTTTGCATGTAACTGGCGTGTAACTGACGCGCTGAATTTCTAAAATCGATCCCAGCGGGTCTTCGCGTCCCGACCGGTTTTAAAACTCTGGAGCCTCCCATGAACGCACCCTCCCTTCACGGCCTGTCATTGAACACGCCCAGCTACGTCAAGCACCCCAAGTTGATCGCTTGGGTGGCCGACATGGTCGCCTTGTGCAAACCCGCCCAAGTGGTTTGGTGCGATGGCAGCGACGCCGAATACCAGCGTTTGTGCGAGCAGCTGGAGCAAGCCGGCACCTTCAAACGCCTGAACCCCGCCAAGCGTCCCAACAGCTTCTTGGCCTGCTCCGACCCGTCGGACGTGGCCCGTGTGGAAGACCGCACCTTCATTTGCTCCGAAAAAGCAGAAGACGCTGGCCCCACCAACAACTGGAAAGCCCCCGCCGAGATGCGCGCCACGCTGCAGCCGCTGTTCGACGGTTGCATGGCCGGCCGCACGATGTACGTCGTGCCTTTCAGCATGGGCCCCTTGGGCAGCCCGATCGCCCACATCGGCATTGAGCTCTCCGACAGCGCCTACGTGGCCGTCAACATGAAGCTCATGACCCGCATGGGCCGCGCCGTGTTCGACGTCTTGGGCACCGATGGCGAGTTCGTGCCCTGCGTGCACACCGTGGGCGCACCTTTGGCTGCGGGCGAAAAAGACCAGACCAGCTGGCCTTGCAACCCCACCACCAAGTACATCGTTCACTACCCCGAAACCCGCGAAATCTGGAGCTACGGCTCGGGCTACGGCGGCAACGCTTTGTTGGGCAAAAAGTGCTTTGCCTTGCGCATCGCCTCCACCATGGGCAAACAACAAGGCTGGTTGGCCGAGCACATGCTGATCTTGGGCGTGACCAACCCCCAGGGCAAGAAATACCACGTGGCCGCGGCCTTCCCCAGCGCGTGTGGCAAGACCAACTTCGCCATGTTGATCCCACCCAAGGGCTTTGAAGGCTGGAAGGTCACGACCATCGGCGACGACATCGCCTGGATCAAACCCCGCGCCGACGGCCGCCTGTACGCGATCAACCCCGAGGCTGGCTACTTTGGCGTGGCCCCCGGCACGAACTCGCTGACCAACCCCAACTGCATGGACAGCTTGCACCGCGATGTGATTTTCACCAACGTGGCGCTGACCGACGACGGTGACGTCTGGTGGGAGGGCATGGGAGACGCGCCTGCCCACGCCATCGACTGGCAAGGCAAGGAATGGACGCCGCAGATCGCCAAAGAAACCGGCGCCAAAGCCGCGCACCCCAACGCCCGCTTCACCGTGGCCGCGACCAACAACCCCGCACTCGACAGCGCTTGGGACGACCCAGCCGGTGTGCCGATCGACGCGTTCATCTTCGGTGGCCGCCGCTCCACGACCGTGCCGCTGGTGACCGAAGCGCGCAACTGGACCGAGGGCGTGTACATGGCCGCGACCATGGGCTCCGAGACCACCGCCGCCGCCTTTGGCGCCCAAGGCGTGGTGCGCCGCGACCCCTTCGCCATGCTGCCCTTTGCCGGCTACAACATGAGCGACTACTTTCAGCACTGGCTGGATTTGGGCGCGAAGCTGCAAGCCAGCGGCGCCAAGCTGCCCGGCATCTTCTGCGTGAACTGGTTCCGCAAAGACGCCAACGGCAAGTTCGTGTGGCCCGGCTTCGGCGAAAACATGCGCGTGCTGCAGTGGATGATCGGTCGCTTGGAAGGCCAAGCCCAAGGCCAGGAACACGCCATCGGTGTAACGCCCCGCTTTGAGGACCTGCACTGGACGGGTTTGGACTTCACGGCCGAGCAATACCAAACCGTGACCTCCATTGACAAAGCCGCGTGGAAAGACGAGTTGGCCTTGCACGAAGACCTGTTCAAGCAATTGGCCCATCACCTGCCCACGGAACTGATCAAGACCAAGGCCGCCATTGAGCGGCGTTTGGCTGCTTGAGGTTTCCTATCGCCCAATGAGAAAAGCCCGCTTGCTAGCGGGCTTTTTCTTGATGCGCTTTGAGGCGCTGTTGGGTTCAAGCCTTGTGGTGCATCTCTTGCACTTGCGCTTGAGCGCGGCGGAATTCGGCCATCATGCGAGGGTCGCGTTGGGCCAAGACCATGAAGCGCGCTTCGGCACGGGCTTCGGCACGTTCACGCGCCCAGGCATCCAATGCGCGCACCAGTCGCTGTGACAAGCGACGGGCGGCACCCGTGAACACCGCCATGCTGGCAAACACCACCGCCCACATGACGACCCAAGCCAAGAGCAGGTGGCCGTCGGCCCAAGTGCTGACCAATTGATCGGCCACCACCACCAAAGCGGCGACGGCTGCGGCGAGCAACATGCCCGCCAAGCCGCGTGAGCGCTCGCTGTCCATGGACTTTTTGACCGTGGGGGTTTTGAATTCGGCCATGTCTGGGGCCGGTGCAGAATAGATGATGGATGGTGTCATGGTGCTTCCCTTGAATACGTTTGTTTATCTGAATGAATCGCATGTTAGGGTAAATACTAGGTCTTGCCAAATTTATTTTGGCAATGTTATATATTCACGATAATTATGACAATTTGCAACTTTGGCAGTTTAGACCTCAACCTGCTCCGCGTATTCGACGAGGTGATGGTTGAGCGAAGTCTCACCCGCGCCGGTTTGAGGCTGTCCATGACCCAGCCGGCCGTGAGTAACGCACTGAAACGTTTGAGAAAAACGGTGGGCGACGATTTGTTTCGGCGCAATGGCTTTGGTGTGGAGCCGACGGCCTACGCCGAAACGATATGGCCTTCGGTACGTGATGCACTGCAACAATTGCGCGACACGCTGAGCCCTGGCGTTTTTGACCCCAGCATCGATGAGCATACTTTTGTGCTCACCATGGCCGATGTGACGGCCACCATGCTGATGCCCGGCCTAGTGCGCTGGCTCACCGCCCAAGCCCCCCACGTGAACATCCGCTTGCTGCCGCTGACCACCCGCGACCCGCGCGAGGTCCTGCAGTCCGGCTCGGTGGATCTCGCCATCGGCCATTTTCCCGGTGTCATGGCCGAGCTCACCGCCAACCACTTGCAAGAAAGCGCTTCTCGCTTCTCCCATGAGCGCTTGTACGAAAGCCGTTACGTGGTGGCCATGCGCCGCGATCACCCATTGGCCGGACAGCCCATCGCCTTGGACGACTACTGCGCGGCCCAACACCTCTTGGTCAACTTTTCGGGCCGTGCCCAAGGTTATGTGGACGAGGCCTTGGCTCAACAGGGCCTGGAGCGGCGCGTGAGCCTGACGGTCAACCAATTCTTCACCGCCGCGCGCGTGGTGGCCAACACCGACATGATCACCACCTTGCCGCGCCATTTTTTGCAAGCCAGCGGTATGGCCGAGGCTCTGTGGATCACCGAGCTGCCCCTGCCCGTGCCACCGGTGGTGGTGGACGCGCTGTGGAGCAAAACCCTCGACACGCAACCCGCACACCAATGGTTGCGCAGCGCCGTGCTTCAGGCCAGCGAACTCAGCATGGCCGAGGTTTGAATGCGCATCCAACTGCTCAGCGACCTGCATCTCGAAGCCAACCCAGCGTTCGTGGCCACGCCCGACCCCGAAGCCGACCTGCTGGTCTTGGCCGGCGACATCGGCTCCTACCAAACCTTGGCCGATGGCCGCTGCATGGACGAGGCCGATTGGGGTCTGCGCCGTTTTTCACCGCTGCCCGAACACGCGGCTTGGCCCGTGCCCGTGGTGTTCGTGCCGGGCAACCACGA
>CAMDCY010000068.1 GCA_945890705.1 Hydrogenophaga intermedia
TGGTTCACACCCAAGCGCGCGTGCAGTTGCGTGCTGGTGGTGGTGTATTGCAGCGGCACGGCTTGACCCGGCGCGATGATGCTCATGGCCCCATAAGCCGCCAGCGTCGCTTCGTGAAATCCACACACCAGCAGTTTCTTTTTGCCGGGGTAGGTGTTGATGTCGCCGACCGCAAAAACACCGCGCAACTCGGTTTGAAAGTCTTCGGTGTTGACGACCAGTTGTTTTCGCTCCATGGCCAAGCCCCAGTGCGCGATGGCACCGAGCTTGGGCGACAGGCCAGTCAGGGCCCAAACGTGGTCGACACCGAGCCGCTCTTCGCGCCCGTCGGGCAAGGCCAGGCGCAGTGCCCGGAGTTGGCCCTCATTGGCCTCAAAGCCCAGGGCTTGGGCGGCCACGAAGTTGATACCACCGCGGTCGCGCAGGGTTCGCACTTCGGCCAACCGCGCGGCCTCGGCTTTGAAGGCGTCGCGGCGGTGCATCAGGGTCACGTTCACACCGGCATGGGCCGCATCGATGGCGGCTTGCAGCGCCGCGTCGCCGTCGCCCATGACCAAGAGGCGTTGACCCGCCGAAGGCATCTGGGCAGGTCGGTGGTAGTGCAGTTGTTGGCCTACATAGGCTTCGATCCCCGGCAAGGCCAAGGTCTTGGGCACGAACGCCCCTACGCCCGCGGCGATGAACACCGTGGCGCAGTCAAAGCACAGGCCGCCAGCGGTGCGAACAGACCATCGCCCATCGGGCAAAGCCGTCACTTCGGCCACTTCGTCTTGTAGGTGCAGTTCGGGTGCAAAAGGCCGTGTTTGTTGCAGCACGGCTTGCGCCAGACCCGCGCCGGTGCTCACGGGCAGGCCGGGTATGTCGTAGATGGGCTTGTCGGGGTAGAGCTCGGCGGGTTGGCCACCGGCGTGGGGCAGGCTGTCAACCACGTGGGCGTGCACGCCCAAGAGCCCCAGTTGGAACACCGCGAACAAGCCCACCGGTCCCGCGCCAATGACCAAGGCGTCGGTTCGGATGGGCTGGACCGTGTTCAACACCGGTCAGCGAACGAGTTGGCCGAGTTTGCCGGTTTGGTCTTTCCAGTCGTCGGCATCGGCCAAAGGCTGTTTGCGCTTGGTGATGCTCTTCCAGCCCGGCAAGGAGGCCAGTTCGGCGTTGAGGGCCGTCATGTGCAGCTGGTCTTTGGGCAGGTCTTCTTCGGCGTAGATGGCGCTGACGGGGCACTCCGGGATGCAGACCGCACAGTCGATGCACTCATCGGGGTCTATGGTCAAGAAGTTGGGACCTTCGCGAAAGCAATCAACGGGGCAAACGTCAACGCAATCGGTGTATTTGCAACGGATACAGGCTTCGGTGACAACGTGGGTCATGGTGTGGGTCGGGCAGTGGGTAAATGGGGCATTTTAAAGTTTAGTCGAAGCCACTGATGCGGACGTAGGTTTGTGGGTCTCCTGTCGACGCGATTGCTTCCACACGAAACGCGCTGGATCAACGCATCGCCACAGATCGTGTGGAGCATGCTTGGTTTGATCGTCCATTTGCAAAGCGAGTTGCTGCGCACACCAATGCGCCAAGGTCAGGCCCCGCGAGCCCAGTGCGGTCAGGGCATACACGCCGGACAAACGCGGCACCTGCGACAAGTCCAAGCGCGTGCGGTGTGCACCCGGGCGAGCCATGTGGGCTTGCAAGGCCCCGACATTGGGCACCGCACCGGCCATGGGTAAACGGTCCAAGCTGGCGCAGCGCACCCCGGCCCAGCCCTGCCAAGGCGCATCACCCAAAGCCGGTGCTGCTTCGTGTGTTGAAAAGATGAGCCGCAAGCTCTCGGCGTTGCGCGCGTGTGCCTCCTCAGTGACCTCGGTATTCGCATGGCCGCGGTCGTAGGTCGAGCCCATGGACCACAGGCGTTGCGGCCAAGGCGCAGGCATGTCGGCGTCTTCGTAACGCGGCACGAAGACGCCGTTGTTGCGCTGGGGTCGAGGCGCCAAGGGCTTACCCTGCTGCGGGCCCAAACTCATTTGCCCTTTGACCGGGTGCAAGGGCCAGGGTCGCCAGTCGCTCGCACCGCTCAAGGCTTGCAGCAGGGCGGCGCTGCCTAAAGCCGCCGCCAGCACCACGGTGGGGGCTTCGCCCAAGGTCTGTTGGGCGGCATCCTGCAAACACCAAAGCCCATCGCGGGCTTGCAGCGCGTGCACAGGGCTGTTCCAGTGGCAAGTCAAACGGCCCGTGGCCTGTGCCTCGTCCAACCACGCCTGCACCAAGGCGGAGGGCCGCACGAGGGCGGCGGGCCAACGGCCGGGGTCGTGCCCCCAGTTGTCCACCTCACACGCTTGCCAACCGCGCCCGGGCGGCAGCAGGCGTTGTAACTCGGCGCGGGTGTGGTCCACACCCAGTGCCGACAACTCGGACAAAGGCGTGGGCGCTCGGGTCACGTGGGGGCTGAGCATGCCCACCGGCAGGGCGGAAGCGGCTTGCGCAGGCCCACTGGCGGCATCAAACAAATCGACCCGCCAGCCGCGGGTCGAGAGGCACTGGGCCATGGCCGCGCCGGCCAAGCCCGCGCCGATCACCAAGGCGTGTCGTGGTGAACTCAAGCGCTGGGGGGGACGTAGCCGGCGGCGGCGTCTGCACCTTCGCCAAAGAAGTGCTTTTCCATTTGGCGTGCCAGGTATTGGCGAGCACGCACATCGGCCAAGTTCAAGCGGTTTTCGTTGAGCAACATGGTCTGGTGTTTGAGCCAAGCGGCCCAAGCCTCTTTGCTCACCGACTCATAAATGCGTTTGCCCAATTCGCCGGGGTAGGGCGGGAAGTCTAGGCCATCGGCCTCTTTGCCGAGCTTGATGCATTGAACGGTGCGTGCCATGAGGGGTCTTTCGAAAAGTGAAGGTCAATGGGCCGAACTTTAGCAAGGTTTGCGCTGGATCATGGCCCGCAGAAAAAGCCCGTGTTTAGAATGCAGGGCTTTTTGCGATCGCTCGCAAACCTTTTCACCTCCCCCACGAGTTGCCATGAGTGCTTTTGCCGAAGAACGCGTCTTGAGCGTTCACCACTGGACCGACCGCCTGTTCAGCTTCACCACCACCCGCGACCCCGCGCTGCGTTTCTCCAATGGCCACTTCACCATGATTGGCCTGCGCGTGAACGACAAGCCTTTGCTGCGCGCCTACAGCATCGTAAGCCCGAATTACGAAGAGCACTTGGAGTTTTTGAGCATCAAGGTGCCCGACGGCCCGCTCACCTCGCGCTTGCAACATATCCAAGTCGGTGACAGCATCATCGTGGGCCGCAAGCCCACCGGCACCTTGCTGATCGACTATTTGTTGCCCGGCAAGCGCTTGTATTTGCTGGGCACCGGCACTGGCGTGGCGCCTTACTTGAGCATCATCCGTGACCCCGAAACCTACGAGCGTTTCGAGCAAGTGGTGTTGATCCATGGCGTGCGCGAGGTCAAGGAGTTGGCTTACCGCGAACACATCAGCCAAGAGTTGCCCCAGCACGAGTTTTTGGGCGAGATGATTCAAGAACAGCTGCTGTACTACCCCACGGTCACGCGCGAACCCTTTGAACATCAAGGCCGCATCCCCGACATCTTGGCCAGTGGTCAAGTGGCGCGCGATTTGGGCATTCCCATGCTCAACCGCGAAGAAGACCGCATCATGATTTGTGGCAGCCCCGAGATGCTGCGCGACCTCAAGGTCATGGCCGAAGGTTTGGGCTTTGTGGAAGGCAACACCAGCACGCCGGGTGACTTTGTGATCGAACGGGCTTTCGTTTCGAGCTGACTCCCTATGTCAATGCCACGGATCAATGTCATGGTTTTGCACCGTTTCACGGGCAGTTTGCTGGCCGCGGTCGCCCTGGCGGGCGTGCTGATGTTGTCCTACGGTTTGTACTTGCAGCACTTGGTGGGCTTGGAGCCTTGTCCCATGTGCATCGTGCAGCGCTACGCCTGGGTCTTGGTCACCCTGGTGGCGGGTGTGGCCAGCCTGAGCCCCTCGCGTTGGCGCGGTCGTCAGTTGGTGCTCTTGGCGCTCTTGGCCTTGTTGGGTGCGGGCGTGGCCGCACGCCAAAGCTGGTTGCAGTGGTTCCCACCCGAGATCATGAGCTGCGGGCGCGACCTGTTCGGCATGATCGAAGCGTTCCCTTTGAAACGCGTGATCCCCATGCTGTTCAAAGGCAGCGGCGACTGCAGCGCGGTGGACTGGACCTTTTTGGGTCTGACCATCGCGAACTGGTCGTTCCTGTGCTTCATGGGCGTGGCCGCCTTGGCCGGCGCTTTGTTGTGGGTGCGCCGCCAAGCCCAAGCCCGCTGGGGCTTCAGCTGAGCTTTTTCACCAGCACCTGGCTCTTGCGGTTCCAGTTGTACTGGCGCTGACGCGCCTCCGGCAACCAGTCGGCGCTGGTGGCCACAAAGCCGCGCTTGATGAACCAGTGCATGGTGCGCGTGGTCAAGACAAAAATGCTTTTCAGGCCCTGCGCCCGCGCGCGCTGCTCGATGCGCTTGAGCAAACGGTCGCCATCGCCTTGGCCTTGCACTTGCGGTGACACCGTCAGCGCGGCCATCTCGCCGGTCTTGGCTTCGGGGTAGGGGTAGAGGGCTGCGCAGCCAAAGATCACGCCGTCGTGTTCGATGATGGTGTAGCAGCTCGCATCGCGCTCGATTTCGGTGCGGTCGCGCTTGACCAGCGTGCCGTCTTCTTCAAAAGGCTCGATCACGGCCACGATGCCACTCACGTCGTCGATGGTCGCCTCACGCAGGCTCTCCAGTTTTTCGTCCACCACCATGGTGCCGATGCCGTCGTGGGTGTAGATCTCCAAGAGCAGCGCGCCGTCCACGGCGAACGGCAAGATGTGGCTGCGTTCCACGCCGGCTTCACAAGCGCGGATGCAGTGCTGCAAATAAAACGCCACGTCGCTGGGTTGGGTGGCCGAGGGCAGGGCGGCAAGCATGCGCTTGGCGTCGGCCAAGGGCAGTTCGGTGTCGATGTCGCTGGCCGGGTCGTTGGGCTCCACACGGATGCCGGGCACCTCGGTCAAGAACATCAGTTTGTCGGCTTGCAAAGCCACGGCCACCGAGGTGGCCACGTCTTCCATGGTCAGGTTGAAGGCTTCGCCGGTGGGCGAAAACCCGAAGGGCGAGAGCAGCACCAGCGCACCCATGTCCAAGGTGCGCTGAATGCCTTCGGTGTCGACCTTGCGCACCAAGCCCGAGTGCATGAAGTCCACGCCATCGATCAGGCCCACTGGGCGCGCGGTGATGAAGTTGCCCGACATCACGCGCACCGTGGCCCCGGCCATGGGCGTGTTGGGCAGGCCTTGGCTGAAGGCGGCTTCGATTTCGTAGCGCAGCTGACCGGCGGCTTCTTGGGCGCAGTCCAGCGCCACCGAGTCGGTGATGCGCATGCCGTGGGAGTACTTGGCTTCGTGGCCTTTGAGGCGCAGCTGCTCGTTGACCTGCGGGCGAAAACCGTGCACCAGCACCACTTGCACGCCCATGCTTTGGATCAGCGCCAAGTCTTGTGCGATGAGCGGCAGCTTGTCGGCGGCGATCGCTTCGCCGGCCACACCCACCACCACCGTGCTGCCGCGCAGCTTGTGGATGTAGGGTGCCACCGAGCGGAACCAAGGCACAAAGGTGAAGTTGAAGACAGTGGACATGGTGTGAAGCCTCAAGGCTTGAGCAAAAGAAGTTGACTGGGCGGCAGCAGCCGAGAAAAGTCGCGGTCAAAGGTGCAGAGCGTCTCGCTGGACTGCACGACGGTGGCGGCGATCCAAGCATCGCTGATCATATTGCCCTGCGTGCCTTGGCCCAAACAGAGTTGTCGCAGGGCAGGCCAGCTGGCCCCTTGGGCCTGAAAGTGCACGCCTGGGCAACTGAGCAAGCGGTCGATGAAGTCGGTGAGGTCGGCCAAGGGGTCGGTCTCGCGAAAAATTTTGGGGTTGGTCGTCACGCGCAAGAACCCCGTCACCACCGTGCCCAGCAGCATCAGGCTGGAACGCCCTTGGGCGGCTTGCTGGACGGCGCTGTCCAGCCAAGCGCGGGCGCTGGTGTGGTGGGGGTGGTCGGGCCTGAACGACGCCACCAAGACGTTCACGTCAGGGGTCATGACAATTTGTGCAGGTCCACGCCCGCGTCCATGGCGTCGTACAGGGCGCGGTTGCTGCTGAGGTCAACGCCGGCCTGCAAACCGCCGCGGGCTTTTGAGATGGGCAGCGTGGGTATCACCAAGGGCGTGCTGGTGCTGTCTTGCCGAACATAGGTCGCCAGCATCTCGCGCACCTTGGCGCTCAAGGACGTTCCCTCTTGAATGGCTTTGATGCGGGCTTGTTTGATGAGGTTTTCGTCGAGAGAAATGGTCAGGTTGGCCATGGGATACCTACAAACACGGGTTTCACATGAACAAGTGTAGCACGTTAACCTGTGGCGTGGGATAATCGCCGCCGTGACGCTGCCCATGCCCCAACCCCCTTATGTGCTGGATTTCCCCGACAGCTTGCCCGTCTCGGCTCGGCGTCAAGACATCATGGACGCCTTGGCCGAGCACCAGGTCATCATCGTCTGCGGTGAAACCGGCTCGGGCAAGACCACGCAGCTGCCCAAAATCGCCTTGGCCATGGGGCGTGGCTTGTCGCGTGCGAACGCCCGCCCGGGTGAAGCGGCGCGCCTGATCGGCCACACGCAACCGCGGCGCATCGCCGCGAGTTCGGTGGCCAAGCGCATCGCCGAAGAACTCAAAACCCCGCTGGGTGAGGTGGTGGGCTACAAGGTGCGCTTCCAAGACCGCTTGAGCGCACAGACCACGGTCAAGCTCATGACCGACGGCATTTTGCTGGCCGAAACCCAAACCGACCCGCTGCTCAAGGCCTACGACACGATCATCATCGACGAGGCGCACGAGCGCAGCCTCAACATCGACTTTTTGCTGGGTTACTTGCGCCAAATCTTGCCGCGCCGCCCCGACCTGAAGGTCATCGTCACCTCGGCCACCATCGACGCCGACCGCTTCGCCCAGCACTTCGCCAGCGCCAAAGGCAAGGCCCCGGTGATCCTGGTGTCGGGGCGCACCTACCCGGTCGAGCAACGTTATCGGCCGTTTGAAGAGTCGCGGGAATACGACCTGAATGCGGCCATCGCCGACGGTGTGGACGAGCTTTGGGCCGGTGGCGCGGGCGGCGACATCTTGGTGTTTTTGCCTGGCGAGCGCGAGATCCGAGAAGCCGCCGACCACCTGCGCAAACACATGGCCCACCAGGCGTGGACGCGCAACGCAGAGGTCTTGCCGCTGTTCGCGCGCCTGTCGCAAGCCGAACAAGACCGCGTGTTCGACACCGGTGGCGGGCGGCGCATCGTCTTGGCCACCAACGTGGCCGAAACCTCGCTGACCGTGCCCGGCATCCGCTACGTGATCGACGCGGGCACGGCGCGGGTCAAGCGTTACAGCCTGCGCAGCAAGGTCGAGCAGCTGATGGTCGAGCCCATCAGCCAAGCCGCGGCCAACCAGCGCTCGGGCCGTTGCGGCCGCGTGGCCAACGGCATTTGTATCCGCCTGTACGACGACAAAGACTTTGCCGGTCGCGCCCGTTTCACCGACCCGGAGATCTTGCGGTCCTCGCTGGCTGGTGTGATTTTGCGCATGAAGAACCTGCACCTGGGGCAGGTGGAAGACTTTCCCTTCATTGAAGCGCCGAGCAAACGCGCTATCACCGACGGTTACCAGTTGCTCGCCGAGTTGGGCGCGGTCGACGAGGCCAACGAACTCACGCCCATGGGCCGCGAGCTGGCCAAGCTGCCGCTGGACCCCCGCGTGGGCCGCATGATTTTGGAAGCCCGCCAGCGCCACGCGCTCGACGAGGTCTTGGTGATCGCCAGCGCCCTGAGCGTGCAAGACGTGCGCGACCGCCCCATGGAAGCCCGGGCCCAAGCCGACCAAGCCCACGCCAAATTCGACGACGAGAAAAGCGAGTTCAGCGGTTACCTCAACCTGTGGCGCTGGTTGAATGATGCGCGGGGCGGGCACGGCACCGAACACAAACTCAGCCACCGCCAATACGAACAGCTGCTGCGCCAAAACTTCATCAACGTGCGCCGCGTGCGCGAATGGCGCGACACCCACAGCCAGCTGCTCACCGTGGTGGCCGAGCACCAATGGAAGCCCAACACCCAGCCCGCCAGTTACGAGCAGCTGCACAAGTCCATGCTCGCGGGCCTCTTGGGCAACATCGGCTGCAAGCTCGACGACGAAGACGTGTATTTGGGCGCGCGTGGCATCAAGTTTCACCGCCACCCCGGCGCGCACCTGAAGAAAAAACCGGGCCGCTGGATCGTGGTGGCCGAGTTGGTCGAGACCACGCGCCTGTTTGGCCGGGGCATCGCCGCCATTGAGCCGCAGTGGTTGGAAGACGTGGGCGCGCACCTGGTCAAGAAGCAGTTGCTCGACCCGCATTGGGAGAAAAAATCCGCCGAGGTTGTGGCCTTTGAACGCGCCACGCTCTATGGGCTGACGATTTACAACGGCCGGCGCAAAGCCTACGGCACGGTCGACCCGGTGGGCGCACGCGACATTTTCATTCGCCAAGCCTTGGTGGACGGCCAATGGGACACGGCCCTGCCGTTTTTGGCGGCCAACCAAAAAATGGTCGCCAAGGTCGAGGAGCTGGAGCACAAGTCGCGCCGCCAAGACGTGCTGGTGGACGACGAGCTGATCGCCGCGTTTTACGACGCGCAGATCCCCAGCGAGGTCTTCAACGGCCGTTTGCTCGAGCAGTGGTGGCGAGAGCAGTCGCGCACCCACCCCAAGTGCCTGTTCCTCACCCGCGAAGAGCTCATGCGCCACGAGGCCGCGGGCATCACGACACAGGCCTTCCCCAAGCAGATCCGTTTGGGCGGCGTGGACTGCGCGGCGAGTTATTTGCACCAACCGGGCGACGCCCGCGACGGTGTGACCATCAGCGTGCCGCTGTTCGTGCTCAACCAGGTGAGCGAGGAGCGCGGCGAGTGGTTGGTGCCGGGCATGCTCAAAGACAAAATCCAAGCCCTGCTCAAAAGTCTGCCGCAAAAGCCGCGCAGCCGCTTTGTGCCGTTGCCCGAGAGCGCGGCGCGCTTGGCCGAGGCCTTGAGCGCACCGGAGGTGTTTGGCAGCGGTTCGCTGACCGAGGTCTTGCTCAAACGGGTGCGCGATGAAACGAGCCTGGACGTCAAGCGCGCCGATTTCAAGCTGGACATGCTCAGCCCACACCTGTTCATGAACCTGCGCGTGGTGGACGAGCACGGCCGCCAACTCGGCGAAGGCCGCAACCTGGGGGCGCTCAAGGCGGAGCTGGGCAGCAAAGCCCGTGGCGCGTTTCAAGCGTTGGCGCAGTTGAAGGTCGTCGCAGGTGCTGCTTCGACGGCGGCGTCGCCTGCCACGCCACAGCCCCGGGCTCCTCAGGGCTTGCACACATCGTCACCCGGGGCTGTGGCGCGGCAGGCGACTTCTGGCGCGCCTCCAGTCATGGCGAGCGCAGCGAAGCCATCCACAGCCAAGCCATCGACCCACACCAGCTGGACGTTTGGCGAACTGCCCGAGCTGATGGAGATCACCCAAGGCTCGCAAACGCTGATCGGTTTTCCCGCCATCGTCGACGCGGGTGAGGCGGTGCGCATCGAGGTGTTCGACGAGCCCGATGTGGCCGCGGCCAAACACCGCGCGGGCCTGCGCCGTTTGTTTGCGCTGCAGATCAAAGACGCGTTGAAGTACCTTGAGAAAAACATCCCCGACTTGCAAAAAATGGCCGTGGCTTACATGCCGCTGGGCACGGCTGAGGAGCTGCGCACCCAGATCATCGACGTGGCGCTGGACCGAGCCTTTTTGCAAGACCCGCTGCCCACCGACGAATTCGCGTTCAAAAAA
>CAMDCY010000069.1 GCA_945890705.1 Hydrogenophaga intermedia
CGCCCGAGTGGCGCGCGGCCTACAACGCCGTGCTGCCCAAGGTCACCGAGTTCTGGACGCGCTTGGGCGCCGATGAGCGCTTGTACGCCAAGTACAAAGCCATGGACCCCAGCAGCCTCAACGCCGAACAAGCCCGCGCGCACTTCAACGCCATGCGCGGCTTTGTGCTGGGCGGCGCCGATTTGCAAGGTGCGGCCAAAGAACGCTTCGCCGCGATTCAAGAGCGCCAAGCCGAACTCTCACAAAAATTCAGCGAAAACGCGCTCGACGCGACCGACCGTTTTGCCCTGTACCTCGAGCGCGATCAGCTCGACGGCGTGCCCGAGGACGTGCTCGCTGCCACCGCGGCCGCCGCACAAGCCGAAGGCAAAACCGGCCACAAGCTCAACCTGAAGATGCCTTGCTATTTGCCGGTCATGCAGTTCGCCAAGAACAGCGCCGTGCGTGAACAGCTCTACCGCGCCTACGTCACCCGCGCGTCCGACCAAGGCGTTGATGCGAGCTTGGACAACGGCGCTTTGATCAGCGAAATTTTGGCCTTGCGCCAAGAAGAAGCCCAGCTCTTGGGTTACCAGAACTTCGCGCAAGTGTCTTTGGCCACAAAGATGGCGCAGTCGCCCGACGAAGTGATGGACTTTTTGCGCGACCTGGCCCAGCGCGCCAGACCCTACGCCGAACGCGACGTGGCCGAGATGCGCGCTTTTGCTGCAGAACACTTGGGCCTGAGCGACCCACAAGCGTGGGACTGGCCTTATGTGGGCGAGAAACTCAAGGAAGCGCGTTACGCCTTCAGCGACCAAGAGGTCAAACCCTATTTCCCCGCACCCAAGGTCTTGGCCGGTTTGTTCAAAATCGTCGAGACCTTGTTTGAGGTGAGCATCCGCCGCGACAGCGCCGCGGTCTGGCACCCCACCGTGGAGTTCTACCGCATCGAGCGACAAGGCACCTTGGTGGGCCAGTTCTACCTCGACCCCAGTGCCCGCGCGGGCAAACGCGGCGGTGCTTGGATGGACGATGTGCGCGCCCGATGGCTGCGCCCCGACAGCGGTGAGCTGCAAACGCCGGTGGCGCACCTGGTGTGCAACTTCGGCGAGAGCATCAACGGCATGCCCCCGCTGCTCACGCACGACGACGTGATCACCCTCTTCCATGAATGCGGCCATGGCCTGCACCACATGCTCACGCAGGTCAATGAGCGCGACGTCTCGGGCATCAGCGGCGTGGAATGGGACGCGGTGGAATTGCCCAGCCAGTTCATGGAGAACTTCTGCTGGGAGTGGAGCGTGTTGCGCCACATGACCTCACACGTGGACACGGGCGAGCCCTTGCCGCGCGCTTTGTTCGACAAGATGTTGGCCGCCAAAAACTTCCAAAGCGGTTTGCAAACCCTGCGCCAAATCGAGTTCTCGCTCTTCGACATGCGTTTGCACGCCGAGCCCGAGCACGCCAGTGATTGCATGGCGCTGCTGAGCGAGGTGCGCCAAGAGGTCTCGGTCTTGCAACCCCCAGCCTTCAGCCGAACGCCCCACACCTTCAGCCACATCTTCGCGGGCGGTTACGCCGCGGGTTACTACAGCTACAAGTGGGCCGAGGTGCTGAGCGCGGACGCCTACGCGGCGTTTGAAGAAACCGCCAGTGCCGATGGTGAGCCGAGCGTGGAGACCGGTCGTCGCTACCGCGAAGCGATTCTGGAAGCTGGCGGCAGCCGACCCGCCATGGAGTCCTTCAAGGCCTTCCGCGGCCGTGAGCCGAAGCTGGATGCTTTGTTGCGGCACCAGGGTATGAGCTGAAGTCCATTTCTATCGCTTCGGCTGCGCATCAGTCCTTGCGCCGCTCGTGTCCCCCGCCGCAACGCGAAAGCGTTGCGGCTCCTCCTTTACCTCGCTTTGCAAAGCCTGCTGCGCGGCCGAGTGAACACTTGGCTTGTGCGGTCATGAAGTCACTTCTAGCCTACGCTGGCGCATCCTGCAAAGCGAGGTAAAGGAGGAGGCTTCGGCCCAGCCGAAGCCGGGGGACACGAGCGTCGCAGGGTGCGACAACGTGGGCGGGCGAACACCCACCCACAAACAAAACTCAGAACGTCAAAGTCCGAACCCCAGAAGCCGTGCCCAACAAACACACCGCAGCTTTTTGGTGGGCGAACACACCCACCGTCACCACGCCCGGCCAGTTGTTGACCTCGCTCTCGAACGCCAAGGGGTCGGTGATCCTCAGACCCTTGACGTCCACGATGTGCTGCCCGTTGTCGGTCACCAAAGGCTGGCCGTTGACTTGGCGCACCACGGCGCTCGCGCCCATGGCTTGGAACTGTCGCACGATGCGGGCGGTGGCCATGGGGATGACTTCCACGGGCAATGGGAACGTTCCCAAGGCTTGCACCAGCTTGCTTTCATCGGCGATGCACACGAATTGAGCGGACTGCGCAGCGACGATTTTTTCGCGTGTGAGGGCCGCGCCGCCGCCTTTGACCATGTGGCCTTGGTGATCGATCTCGTCGGCGCCGTCGATGTAGACCGACAAACGCTCGACCTCGTTGCTGTCAAACACCGGAATGCCCAGGGCTTTCAAGCGCAGCGTCGAGGCTTCCGAGCTGGAGACCGCACCTTTGATCTGGTCCTTCATGGTGGCCAAGGCCTCGATGAATTTGTTCACGGTGGAGCCCGTGCCAACGCCGACGATCTCGCCGGGCACAACGTATTTCAGGGCAGCTTGGCCCACCAGGGCTTTGAGTTCGTCTTGGGTCATGGGAACTTTCAGGTCTGAGAGAATCGAGGCATTGAAACGGAATTATCCAATGTCCTTGATCCCTTACGCCCTCGCCCGCGCCGTGCTGTTCCAAATGGACCCCGAAAAGGCCCATGACCTGACGATGGACAACATCGCACGCACGCAAAACACACCGCTCGATCGCCTCTACCGCCAATGCCGCGTCGACGACCCGATCACCTTGGCCGGTCTGCACTTTCCCAACCGCGTGGGCTTGGCCGCCGGTTTGGACAAAAACGCGCGCTGCATCGACGGCTTGGGCGCCATGGGTTTTGGTTTTGTGGAGGTCGGCACGGTCACGCCCAAAGCGCAGCCGGGCAACCCCCAGCCGCGCATGTTCCGCCTGCCCCAGGCCAACGCGCTGATCAACCGTTTGGGGTTCAACAACCACGGCCTGGACGCGTTCGTGGCCAATGTGCAGCGCGCGCGTTGCCGGCAAGCCCCGCGCAGCAACCCCATGCTCTTGGGCCTGAACATCGGCAAAAACGCCGCCACACCGATCGAGAACGCCACCGACGATTACCTCATCGCCTTGGCAGGTGTCTACCCACACGCCGACTACGTGACGGTGAACATCTCCAGCCCCAACACCAAAAACCTGCGTGCGCTGCAGAGCGACGAAGCGCTGGACGGTTTGCTCGGCGCTCTGGTGGCGCGGCGCGAAACATTGGCCGCCGAACACGGCCGACGCGTGCCCATGTTCTTGAAAATCGCACCCGATTTGGACGAGACCCAAGTCGGCGTCATCGCCGCCACGCTTCGCCAGCACGGCATGGACGGTGTGATCGCCACCAACACCACTTTGTCGCGCGAAGCCGTCCAAGGCATGGCGCACGCCGAGGAAACCGGTGGCCTGTCTGGCGCTCCTGTGCTGCAGGCAAGCAACCGCGTGATCGCCCAACTGCGCGCCGCACTCGGCGCGGGCTTCCCCATCATTGGGGTCGGTGGGGTGATGTCAGGCGCTGATGCCGTGGCCAAGATCCAAGCCGGTGCCGACTTGGTGCAGATCTACACCGGCTTGATCTACCAAGGCCCGGCTTTGGTGAGCGAAGTGGCGCGGGCGTTAAAACAACACCGACGCTGACGCTCATGGCTGGGTGGGGCTCAGCAAACGCTCCACGTGCTGCGCGATCGCGAGCGAACTTGTCAAACCCGGCGACTCGATGCCCAGCAGGTTCACCAAGCCCGGCACACCGTGGTCGGCGGGGCCTTGGATGAGGAAGTCGGCCGCGGCCTCGCCTGGGCCACTGATCTTGGGCCGAATGCCGGCGTAACTGGCTCGCAAAGTACCGTCGGGCAGCTCGGGCCAATAGCGGCGAACCTCGCTGTAAAACGCCTCGCCTCGACTAGGGTCAACGGTCAAGTCTGACGGGTCGGTGACCCACTGAACGTCCGGACCAAACTTGGCCTGGCCGCCCAAATCCAAGGTCAGGTGCACGCCCAACCCGGCCGCTTCGGGCACGGGGTAAATCAGGCGCGAAAACGGCGCCTTGCCCGCCAAAGTGAAGTAGTTGCCTTTGGCAAAATGGGCCTGCGGCAAGGCCGCCGCATCCAGACCTTGCATGGCGCGCGCCAATTCCACGGCGTTCAGGCCCGCGGCGTTGACCAGTTCTCGGCAAGCCAGTTCGGTGCCGTCCTCGGTGCGCAGCACGTTGGGGTGGCTGGGTGGGCCTTGCTTGACCGCAATGGACTGGACGGGCGAGACCAGCGCCAGCAAGCCGCCCGCGTTTTCCAGGTCGCCCAGCAAGGCGAGCATCAAACCGTGGCTGTCGACCACACCCGTGCTTGGTGAAAGCAGTGCCGCTTCACATGCCAAGGCCGGCTCCAAGGCCCGGGCCTGGGCCGCGCTGAGGGTTTGCAGGTCGTGAACGCCGTTGGCTCGGGCTTTGGCCACGATGCCCTCCAGCGCACCCACCTGCTGTGCCGAGGTGGCGACGATGAGTTTGCCCAATCGCTGGTGCACGACCCCACGCTCGACGCAATAGGCGTACAGCTGTTCTTTGCCTTGCACACACAAGCGCGCTTTGAGCGAACCCGCCGCGTAGTAAATACCGGCGTGAATCACCTCGCTGTTGCGCGAGCTGGTGCCAGTGCCGATGGCGTTTTCGGACTCCAAGACCAAGACCTCTCTGCCGCTGAGCGCCAAGGCTCGGCCCACGGCCAAGCCCACCACACCAGCACCCACGATCACGGTATCAACGCGGTCCATAGCCCAGCCCTCAGTTCAAACGCAGCACGCCCATCAGGTCCGAAAGCCGCTCGATGCGGGCGTCAGCCCCCCAGGCCTCGGGCTGGGCTTTTGGGCCCAAATAACCGTACAAGGCCGCGATGGTGAGCATGCCCGCGGCTCGGCCCGCCACGATGTCGCGCTCGTCGTCGCCCACATACACACAATCACTGGGAGACAAGCCGAGGCGACGGGTGGCTTCGAACAAAGGCTCGGGGTGCGGCTTGGCGTGGGGCGTGGTGTCACCACAGACCACCACGGCCGCTGATGCCAACAAGGGCAGGCTGGCGATCAAAGGCAAGGCAAAACGCTCGGCCTTGTTGGTGACGATGCCCCAAGGCAGTCCGGCTTGGCTCAGCTGGTTCAACAGAGGTGAAACCTCGGCAAACGCCATGGTGTTGAACAAGACCGCTTCGTAGGCTGTTAACAGCTCGGTTTTGTGGCGCTCGTAATCGAGGTGATCAGGGCCGATGTCCAAAGCCACGCGCAACATGCCGCGCGCACCCGACCCGGCGTAAGACCGGTAATCGGCGATGGGCCTGATGGGCAAGCCCAGGCTTTTCAAAAACGCGTTAGCCGCCGCACCCAACTCCGGTGCGCTGTCGAGCAACGTTCCATCTAGGTCAAACAACACGGCCTTCACAGGCCGGTCCAAGCCGCTCATGGCTTGCGCGTGGACATCATGTAGTTCACGCTGGTGTCACCGTCGAGCCAGTAGCGGCGGGTCAAGGGGTTGTATTGCAAGCCCTTGGAGGCTTGGTGCGACAAACCCGCTTCGCGGATGTACTGACCCAATTCGCTGGGGCGGATGAACTTGGCGTATTCGTGCGTGCCTTTGGGCAGCAGGTTGAGCACGTATTCCGCGCCCACGATGGCGAACAAAAACGACTTGGTGTTGCGGTTGAGCGTGGAGAAGAATACCCAGCCGCCGGGCTTGACCAACTGAGCACACGCACGCACGACCGAAGCGGGGTCGGGCACGTGCTCGAGCATTTCCATGCAGGTCACCACGTCAAAGGTCTCAGGGCTTTCGGCGGCCAAGGCTTCGGTGCTGATTTCGCGGTAGCTGATGTTGGGGGTTTGCGCTTCCAGTGCGTGCAGCTGCGCGACCTTCAGGGCTTTGCTGGACAGGTCAATGCCAGTGACGTGTGAGCCGGCGCGCGCCATGGAGTCGGCCAAGATGCCACCGCCGCAACCCACATCGAGCACCCGTTTGCCCGACAAGCCCACGGCTTGGTCGATCCACTGCAAACGCAGAGGGTTAATCTGGTGCAAAGGTCGGAATTCGCTGTTGGGGTCCCACCAGCGGTGCGCAAGTTCCGAAAATTTGGCGAGTTCGGCGGGGTCGGCGTTGATGTTGGGTGTGCTGGTGTTCATAATTTGGATTATGGCCAAGGCGAAAAAAAACCGCGCCGAGACGCGGTTTTGTGGGTATCGCCTTGTTATTTGCTGGTGCCTTGCACTTCCACTTCGACGCGTCGGTTCTGTGAGCGACCAGCTGATGTGGCGTTGTTGGCCACAGGAGCGGTCTCACCCTGACCGCTGGTTTGGATGGCCGCAGCAGGCAAGCCCTGACCCACCAAATAAGACTTGACCGATGCTGCACGGCGCTCGGACAAGCCTTGGTTGTAGCTCGCAGGACCAGTGCTGTCGGTGTGTCCCACCACCGTCATGGAGGTCCAGGTCAAATTGGCCAGCTTGGCTATTAAAGCGTCCAACTGAGATTTGCCTTGGGCTTTGATAGTGAACTTATCGAAATCAAAGAGGGCTTCGGCTGCAAAAGTCAGTTTGGTTGGGGCAGCGGGTGTAACCACAGGCACAGGCTGTTGGATAGCGGCTGCGACAGGGGCAGGTGTTGGTGTTGGTGTTGGTGTTGGTGTTGGTGTTGGTGTTGGTGTTGGTGTTGGTGTTGGTGTTGGTGTTGGTGTTGGTGCTGGCACCGCAGTGGGTGCCACGGCTTTTGCGCCATCACAAGCTGGATGGGCGGTTTCAGGGGTCCAAGCCGCGTTGCGCCAGCACTCGTTGAAGCCGTTGCGCACGACTTGGCCGTCGGATGACACCCAGTTGTTGTAGGGCTGCGCAAAGGCAGCGCCTGCGGTCAGGGCAAACAAAGCAGTGGAGATGAGTTTTTTCATGGCGTAGAAAATGATAAAAAAGAATTCAAAAACAAAAGAACGCGCACTTTACCGGAGTTTTGGCGTAATGGAATTGGTTCAAGCGGTTTCAGATTGCAAATGTTCAGAATCATCCGTTTGGTCCCAATTTCATTCTAACTCCACCACAATTTCTAAGAAAAAATCATCCCGCACTTCCGCACTAAAATGTTTGGTTAACCATCAGCCATTGGGCTGCTGGCAATTTACCTGCCCACGCCATGACACAGTTCGCCAAAGAGACCTTGCCCATCAGCCTCGAAGAGGAGATGCGCCGCAGCTACCTGGACTACGCGATGAGCGTGATCGTGGGGCGCGCTTTGCCCGACGCCCGCGATGGCCTGAAACCGGTGCACCGCCGCGTGTTGTTCGCCATGCACGAACTCAACAACGACTGGAACCGGCCCTACAAAAAGTCGGCCCGTATCGTCGGTGACGTCATTGGTAAGTACCACCCCCACGGTGACAGCGCGGTCTACGACACCATCGTTCGCATGGCCCAGGATTTTTCCCTGCGCCACATGTTGGTCGATGGCCAAGGCAACTTCGGCTCGGTCGACGGCGACAACGCCGCGGCCATGCGTTACACGGAAATCCGTTTGTCGAAAATCGCCCACGAGATGCTGGCCGACATCGACAAAGAAACCGTCGACTTCGGCCCCAACTACGACGGCTCCGAAAAAGAACCCTTGGTGCTGCCCAGCCGCATCCCCAACTTGCTGGTCAACGGCTCCTCCGGCATTGCCGTGGGCATGGCCACCAACATCCCGCCGCACAACCTCAACGAGGTAGTGGACGCCTGTTTGCACATGCTGCAGCACCCCGACGCCACTGTGGACGACCTCATGGAGATCGTGCCCGCGCCCGACTTCCCCACCGCCGGCATCATCTACGGCATGACCGGTGTCAAAGAGGGCTACCGCACCGGCCGTGGCCGTGTGGTCATGCGCGCCAAGTGCCACTTTGAAGACATCGACAAAGGCCAGCGCCAGTCCATCATCGTCGACGAGTTGCCCTACCAGGTGAACAAAAAGACGCTGCAAGAGCGCATCGCCGAATTGGTGCACGAGAAAAAAATCGAAGGCATCAGCCACATCCAAGACGAGTCCGACAAATCCGGCATGCGTTTGGTCATTGAGCTCAAGCGCGGCGAAGTGCCCGAGGTCGTGCTCAACAACCTCTACAAACAGACCCAGCTGCAAGACACCTTCGGCATGAACATGGTGGCCCTCATCGACGGCCAGCCCAAGTTGTGCAACCTCAAGGACTTGGTGCAGGTGTTCTTGGAGCACCGCCGCGAAGTCGTCACGCGCCGCACGGTTTTTAACCTGCGCAAAGCCCGCGAACGTGGCCACGTGCTGGAAGGCTTGGCCATCGCCCTGGCGAACATCGACGAGTTCATTCGCATCATCCGCGAGTCGCCCACGCCGCCCGTGGCCAAAGCCGAGCTGATGACCCGCCAATGGGACAGCGCCTTGGTGCGCGAAATGCTCACCCGCTCGCGCGCCGATGGTGGCGTGATCAACGCCGACGACTATCGACCCGACGGTTTGGAGCGCGAGTTCGGCATGCAAGCCGATGGCCTCTACCGTTTGTCCGAAACGCAGGCGCAAGAAATTTTGCAAATGCGCTTGCAGCGCTTGACCGGCCTGGAACAAGACAAGATCGTGGCCGAGTACAAAGAGGTCATGGCCGAGATCGACGACTTACTCGACATCCTGTCCAACCCTGTGCGCGTCTCGACCATCATTGGTGACGAGCTGCTCGAGGTCAAACGCGAGTTCGGCCAAACCAAACTCGGCGCTCGTCGCAGCGAGATTGAGCACAGCGCCCAAGACCTGTCCACCGAAGACCTGATCACGCCCACCGACATGGTGGTCACGCTCAGCCACAGCGGCTACATCAAGAGCCAACCGCTCTCCGAGTACCGCGCCCAAAAGCGCGGTGGCCGCGGCAAACTCGCCACCGCCACCAAAGAAGACGACTGGATCGACCAGCTCTTCATCGCCAACACGCACGACTACCTGCTGTGCTTCTCCAACCGCGGCCGCCTTTACTGGCTCAAGGTCTGGGAAGTGCCCGCCGGCTCACGCGGCTCGCGCGGCCGCCCCATCGTCAACATGTTCCCGCTGCAAGAAGGCGAAAAGATCAACGTGGTCTTGGCACTGACCGGCGAGGCCCGCACTTTCCCCGAGAACCAATACGTCTTCATGGCCACCTCCATGGGCACGGTCAAGAAAACCTCGCTCGACGAGTTTTCCAACCCGCGCAAGGGGGGCATCATCGCCGTCAATTTGGACGATGGCGACTACCTCATCGGCGCGGCGCTCACCGATGGCCAGCACGACGTGATGCTCTTCAGCGACGGCGGCAAGGCCGTGCGTTTTGACGAAAACGATGTGCGCCCGCTGGGCCGTAGCGCTCGCGGTGTGCGCGGCATGATGATCGAAGAGCACCAAAGCGTCATCGCCATGCTGGTCTCGCAACAAGAAGGCGCACCAATTGGTGAACAGGCCGCGCGCACCAGCGTGCTGACCGCCACCGAAAACGGCTACGGCAAACGCACCGCGATCACCGAGTACACGCGCCACGGCCGTGGCACCAAGGGCATGATCGCCATCCAACAATCCGAGCGCAACGGCAAGGTCGTGGCCGCCACCTTGGTCGGCGCCGACGACGAGATCATGCT
>CAMDCY010000070.1 GCA_945890705.1 Hydrogenophaga intermedia
TGCTGTGCAACTGGCGGAAGTTTTTGAGCTCGCTCATGGGCAGGTCGTAGCCCGTGAGGTGCAACAAGGCGTAAATCAACATGGAGCCGTGGCCGTTGGAGAGCACAAAACGGTCGCGGTTGGCCCAATGCGGGTTGCTGGGGTTGTGCAGCAGGTGACGGCTCCACAGCGCCACCGCCATGTCGGCCATGCCCATGGGCGCGCCGGGGTGGCCCGAATTGGCTTGCTGGACGGCGTCCATGGCCAAAGCGCGGATGGCGTTGGCCATGTTTTGGGAGGGGGTGGGGGTGGAGAGGGACATGGTGTGTTGTCGGAGTTGGGCTGGCGCACATGCGTCTACTCGGGATTTTATCGAACTCAGGAATAATGCAGCCATGCACACGCCTTCCCCGACCTCTTACGTCAGCGCCATGGTGTTGGCCGCTGGCCGCGGTTTGCGCATGCGGCCTTTGACCGACCACACCCCCAAACCCTTGCTGCGGGTGCATGGCCAGGCCCTGATCGACGGGCCGCTGAAGGGCTTACATGCAGCGGGTGTGCGCGACATCGTGGTCAACACCGAGTGGCTGAGTGAACAGGTTGAAACGCACTGCCTGTCTTGGACCCAGTCCCACCCCGACGTGCACGTGCGCTTGTCCCACGAAGGGCGGGATTTTGGCTACGCCTTGGAGACCGCGGGCGGCATCTTGCGCGCTTTACCGCGCTTGAGCCCAGTGTTTTGGGTCACGGCGGCAGATGTGTACATGCCGGACTTTGTGTTCGATGCGGACGTGGTGCAGCGCTTCATCGCCAGCGACCGTTTGGCCCATCTGTGGCTCGTGCCCAACCCCGAACACAACCCCAAGGGCGATTTCGCTTGGCAGGCCATGCCCGACGAGCCTGGCTTGGGCCGTGTCACCAACGACACAGACGGCCCGCGTTACACCTTCAGCACAGTGGGCCTGTACCGGCGCGAACTGTTTGAAGCCCCTTGGACCGACACCATCGCTGGTAACCCCCAAGGCACCGCTCTGCCCTTGGGACCTCTGCTTCGCCAAGCCGCTCAAGCCGGCCACGTCAGCGCCAGTCTCTACACCGGGGCTTGGACCGACGTGGGCACACCTGAGCGCTTGGCCGCCCTCAACCACACGGACACACCACCATGACCACACCCCCTGTTTATGCCGAACGCCGCGCCCGTCTCGCAGCCCAACTGGGTGCGGGTGGGGTGGCCATCATCCCGACCGCGCCCGCACGCATCCGCAACCGCGACAGCGACTACCTGTACCGGCACGACAGCTATTTCTTTTATTTGACGGGCTTCACCGAACCCAACGCGTGGTTGGTGATCACCGCCGAAGGTCGCTGCACCCTGCTGTGTCAACCCAAAGATTTGGAGCGTGAAATCTGGGATGGCATCCGCTTAGGCCCGGAGGCCGCGCCACAGGCCTTGGGCGTGGACGAGGCGCACTCGGTTGACGAGCTCGATCGGCTCATGCCAGGCTGGCTCGAAAACCGCCAGCGACTCTGGTACCCCTTTGCCACCCACAGCGGTTTGGAAACGCAAGTGGAGCGCTGGCTGGGCAGCGTGCGCGCCAAGGTTCGCCAAGGCGTGGCTTGCCCGACTGAGTTGATGGACGCTTGCGGCCCCCTCGACGAGATGCGGCTGATAAAAGACGCGCTCGAACTCGACACCATGCGCCGCGCCTGCGACATCAGCGCTGCGGCCCACATCCGCGCCATGCAAACCAGCGCGCGCCGTTTGCGTGCGGGGCGAGACCTGCGCGAATTTCATTTGGACGCCGAACTGCTGCACGGCTTTCGCGAAGCGGGCTCCCAATACCCGGCCTACGGCTCCATCGTGGCTGGTGGCGCCAATGCTTGTGTGCTGCACTACCGAGCCGACGTCGCGCCGATCCGCGATGGCGATTTGGTGCTGATCGACGCCGGCTGTGAACTCGATGGCTACGCCAGCGACATCACACGTACCTTTCCCGCCAATGGCCGGTTCACTGGCCCCCAACGCACGCTCTACGACATCGTCCTGGCCGCCCAAGCTGCGGCGGTGGACGCCACGCGGGTCGACGCCCGTTTTGTCGACCCGCACAACGCGGCGGTGGCCGTGTTGGCCCAAGGTATGCTCGACGTGGGCCTGCTCGACCGCAACACCGCCGGCACCGTGGACGACGTCATCGAACACCGCCGTTACACCCCGTTCTACATGCACCGCACCGGCCACTGGCTGGGCATGGACGTGCACGACTGCGGAGCCTACACCGAGCTCAACGCCAGCGGTGAGCGCGTCAGCCGCACCTTGAAAGCGGGCATGGTGCTGACCATCGAGCCGGGCATCTACGTGCGCCCCGCCGAGAACGTGCCCGAAGCGTTTTGGAACATCGGCATCCGCATCGAAGACGACGCCGTGGTCACACCACAAGGTTGTGAACTTATCTCACGCGGCGTGCCGGTGGACACCGACGCCATCGAAGCGCTCATGCGCGACTGAGCCACCCACCGATTACCCCCTCATCGGTCACAAGCGCAAACACCCTCAAGGTGACAGTGGCATCGCCCCTGCCGCCTTAGAATGCCCCACGCCTTGTGCCGTCACAAGCCCTTTTCACGCCAGGAGACCGCGACATGCCCAATCCAACCCAAGACGAGAAACGCGCCGAGTTGCGCCGTGCGGCCCTCAGGTACCACGAGTTCCCCCGTCCCGGTAAAGTGGCGATCGCGCCCACCAAACAGCTCGTTAACCAGCGCGATCTGGCCTTGGCTTACTCCCCGGGCGTGGCGGCTCCGTGCGAAGAAATCGTGGCCGACCCGGCCAACGCCTTTAAATACACCAGCCGTGGCAATTTGGTCGGTGTCATCACCAACGGCACGGCGGTCTTGGGCTTGGGCGACATCGGCCCACTGGCATCCAAGCCGGTGATGGAAGGCAAGGGCGTTCTGTTCAAGAAGTTCTCCGACATCGATGTGTTTGACATCGAAATCAACGAAAAAGACCCCGACAAACTGGTCGAGATCATCGCCTCGCTGGAGCCCACCTTTGGCGGCATCAACCTCGAAGACATCAAAGCCCCCGACTGCTTCTACATCGAGCGCAAGCTGCGCGAGCGCATGAAGATCCCGGTCTTTCACGATGACCAGCACGGCACCGCCATCGTGGTGGGCGCGGCCATTCTCAACGGCTTGAAGGTCGTGGGCAAAGACCCCAAGAAGATCAAACTCGTCACCTCGGGCGCGGGTGCGGCGGCGCTGGCCTGCTTGGGCCTCTTGGTCAAGCTGGGCATCCCCCGCGAGAACATCTGGGTCACCGACTTGGCCGGCGTGGTCTATGAGGGCCGCACCGAGTTGATGGACGAAGACAAGGTCCAATTCGTACAAAAAACCGACTTGCGCACCTTGCGCGAAGTCATCGCCGGTGCCGACGTGTTCTTGGGACTGTCGGCGGGCGGGGTGCTCAAGCAAGACATGGTCAAGTCCATGGCCGCCAAACCGCTGATCTTTGCGCTGGCCAACCCCAACCCAGAAATCGACCCCGCCGACGTCAAAGCCGTGCGCGACGACGCCATCATGGCCACCGGCCGCACCGACTACCCCAACCAAGTCAACAACGTCCTGTGCTTCCCCTATATCTTCCGTGGGGCCTTGGACAGCGGCGCTACCACCATCACCTTGGAGATGGAAATCGCAGCCGTCCACGCCATCGCCGAATTGGCCCAAGCCGAGCAAAGCGAGGTGGTCGCGGCGGCTTATGCCGGCGAGAACCTCGCCTTTGGTCCCGACTACCTGATTCCCAAGCCGTTTGATCCCCGCTTGATGATGAAGATCGCCCCGGCCGTGGCCCAAGCCGCCGCCGACAGCGACGTGGCCTTGCGCCCCATCGCCGACATGGACGCCTACCGCGAAAAGCTGCAAAGCTTCGTGATCGCCTCGGGCTCCATGATGAAACCCGTCTACGCGGCGGCCAAGCAAGCCAGCGCCAAGCGGGTGGCCTACGCCGAAGGTGAAGAAGAACGTGTCTTGCGCGCCTGCCAAATCTTGGTGGACGAAAACATCGCGCGTCCCGTTTTGATCGGAAGACCCGCCATCATCTCCCAACGTGTTGCCAAATTTGGTCTTCGCCTGAAAGACGGCTTGGATTACGACGTCGTCAACGTGGAAGACGACCCGCGCTACCGCGATTTCTGGCAAACCTACCACCGCATGATGGAGCGCAAAGGCGTCACACAGCAGTTCGCCAAAATCGAAATGCGCCGCCGTTTGACACTCATTGGCTCCATGATGCTGCACAAAGGCGAGGTGGATGGTCTGATTTGCGGCACTTGGGGCAACACGGCCTTGCACTTGGAGTACATCAACCAAGTGGTGGGCAAAGACCCCAAGGCCCACTGTTACGCTGGCATGAACGCCCTGATGCTGCCCGGCCGCCAGGTGTTTTTGGTCGACACCCACGTGAACTACGACCCCACCGCCGAGGAGTTGGCCGAAATCACGGTGATGGCGGCCCAAAAAATCAAACGCTTCGGCATCACCCCTAAGGCCGCCCTGCTCTCGCACTCCAATTTTGGGTCGTCTAACCAGCCCAGTGCGCTCAAAATGCGCCAAACCCTGGCCATTCTGCGTGAAACCGCGCCTTGGCTTGAAGTGGATGGCGAAATGCACGGCGATTTGGCGCTGGATGCCGACGCCCGCAAGTCATTCATGCCCAACAGCACCTTGCAAGGCGATGCCAATTTGTTGGTCTTGCCCAACATCGATGCCGCCAACATTGCCTACAACCTGCTCAAGACAGCGGCGGGCGGCAACATCGCCATCGGCCCCATGCTGCTGGGCGCGGCCAAGCCCGCCCACGTGCTCACCGCCAGCGCTACGGTGCGCCGCATCGTCAACATGACGGCTTTAACGGTCATGGAAGCCAACACGAGCAATTAAGCCTTTGCGCCATAGCAAGCGCTAACTTCTTTGTTGTTCAATACCCCCACGCGTTCAGGACACGGGCGCGCTGGTGCTTGCATTTTGTGTCCTGTTCAGGCACACTCCATGGATTGCATTGAGGGTTTTCCCGGGCCAAGAAACTGGCAAAAAGGGCAAACACCCGTTATTTTTAACGGAAAAATGCGCACAATTCTCTCAGTCCGATGACCGTTGAGCTTCCTGACTTTGACAGGGTGCACCCAACGCGGTTGAGCATGGTTTTCAAACTTAGCCTTCAGAAAGAGACGTGGAAATGGACGCGCCACTTCGCAACGTTCGCACGAACATCGTGCAATCCATTCGCGCATACGGCGTGAAAGAACTGCAAGCTTCGGCCGAGCAGTTGGGTCATCACTTTTTGTACGCCAACTTGGCCAAAGCCCAGAGCAAGCAAGACGTCCTAGAGCTCATCGCTTCCCAGTACACCTTGCCCACCCACTTTGGCAAAAACTTTGACGCCTTGTACGACTGCATGACCGACATGGTCCAAAAGTCGGGCCCTCAAACCGGCTTTATCGTGGTCTTGGAACACATCCCTGCCCACGCCAAGTTCGACAAAGAAGCGCGTGAACAGCTGCTGGACATCTTCCGCGACACGGCCGACTACTGGTCCGACCGCAAGATCCCCTTCCGCTGCTTCTACTCCTTCTCGGTGGCCCGCACACCCAAAGGCGAAGAGCCGATCGAAGTGCAGAGCGAAGAGCCCATGCCCACCGACAAGCTCTTGGACGTCAGCCCCATGGCCTTGCGCATGAGCAGTCCGTTCAACGCAGGTTATTGGCTCACCGCCGCCTAACAGCGTCAGCGCCCAAAACAAAACGCAGCCCTCGGGCTGCGTTTTTTTATACCGCCACGGCTTGTGCCAAGGCCACGTACTCGGCCACTGGCACCTCTTCGGCGCGGCGCTGAGCGTCGAATTCACCGCCGTACCCGCGCTCGGTCAACCAACGGCCCAGGGTGTGGCGCAAGATCTTACGGCGCTGACTAAAGGCCACCTGCACCAACTCGCTGAGCACCGCCTCGTTGAGCCGAGGTGGCTCGGCCAAAGGCACCATGCGCACCACCGCGCTGTCCACGCGCGGGGGCGGATCGAAGCTCTCGGGCGGCACAAACAAGACGTTTTCCATCGCATAGCGCCACTGCAGCATGACCGACAAACGGCCGTAACTGGCGGTGCTGGGCTTGGCGACCATGCGATCGATCACCTCTTTTTGCAGCATGAAGTGTTGGTCTTGCACCGCATCCACATGAGCGAGCAAATGGAACAAGATGGGGGTGGAGATGTTGTAGGGCAAGTTGCCCACCACGCGCCAACGCGGTGCGGGGCCGCTGCGCCCCAAAGCCTCATGCAACCGAGAAAAGTCAACGCGCAGCACATCGGACTCTACCACTTGCAAGGCCGCTTGCTCGCGCAAGCGAGCGGCCAAGTCGCGGTCAAGCTCAATCACCGCCAGCTGGTCCAGCTGGGCCATGAGTGGCTGCGTCAAAGCCGCCAGTCCGGGGCCGATTTCAACCATCGCGTCGCTGCGCTGCGGGTTGATGGCGTCCACGATGGCGCCAATGATGCTCGAGTCGGTTAGAAAGTGTTGCCCGAAGCGCTTGCGCGCGATGTGTTTCATGGGCGCGGCGCTTCGCGGTATTCGACAAAAGCCTGCGCGCGCAAGTCAGCCAACCATTGGGTCAGGGCGGTGCGGGCCTTGTCTTGGCGCAGCAGGTTGCGCACCATGACGCGTTGCTGGGGCAGGCTCATGGGCACTTGTCGACGCTCGTCCACGCGAATCAGGTGCACACCAAAGCGCGACGCCACCACCGGCGAAACCTCGCCGGGTTTGAGCGCATCCATGACCGTTTCAAACTCGGGCACAAACTGCCCGGGCGAAGCCCAACCCAATTCGCCACCGCTGGGAGCCGAACCGTCTTGGCTGTGCTGCCGTGCCAAAGCTTCAAAAGTCGCACGCCCCGCCACGATGCTGTCACGCCAGCGCTGGATTTGAGCCGTGGCTTGGGCTTCGCTCAAGTTCGCGGAGGGACGCAACAAGATGTGTCGCGCGCGGGTTTGCGGCATCCAGGCATCGGGCAGGCCCACCTGCTCACGCGCCAAGACCTTCAAAACATGAAAGCCGGCACCGCTGCGCACCGGCCCAAGCACCGATCCGGCAGGAGCTGAAACCGCTGTGTTAACAAACAGTTCCGGCAAACGGTCCACCGAACGCATCCCCAAAGAGCCGCCTTGCTCAGCGTCGCTGGACTTGGAGTGGGTCTTGGCCAATTGAGCAAAATCCTGACCGGCGCGGGCTTGGGCTGCGATGGCGTCGGCTTGTGCTCGAATCGCCGCTTCGCGAATCGCATCGCTGTCGGCAGGCACCGGCAACAATACTTGCGCCAAGTGCAAAGACAAATTGCTCAAAGGCTTCAAGCGCTGTTGTTCAGCGATGTATTCGTCGATCTCGGTTTCGCTGACCTTGGCCCGCGCATCGGCTTCGCGATCGCGCAGGCGTTGCAACAGCAATTGTTCGCGCACATCGAAGGCAAAGGCCTCTGGGCTGATGCCTTGGGACTGCAAACGTCGCTCAAAAGCCTCCAAGCTCAAACCGTTTTGACTGGCCAAGCGGCGCTTGGCATCGTCCACGCTGTCGGCGTCCACACGCAAGCCCAATTCCTGAGCTCGCTGCAGTTGGACACGCTCCAACACCAGCTGCTCCAACACCTGCGCGTTCAGCACGTCTGCCGAGAGTGGGGTCGCCCCGGATTCTTTGAGCTGGGATTGAACCTTGAGCAAGCGTTGCCGAAACTCGCTGTTGATGATCGGATCGCTGTTGACCAAAGCAACGATGTGGTCGACCGCACGCGCAGTCACCACAGAGGTGGTTTGGCCTTGGGCCAAACCGAAGGAAAACACCCCCCAGCACAGGGCCAACACAGGAGCCCAGCGGCCCATCGTCACAGCATCAGTCATATTGTTGGAAACGGCTTGGTGGGTTGACTTGTTCGCGCAAGTATTGGTAACGGGGGATGCTCTCGCGCAAGGTTTGCAGCGGACTCACGCCCAAGCGTGAGAAGCCAACGAACTCCAGTTGGAACATGTAGCTGATATTTTTTTGTTCGGATCCGCGCTGGAGTTGGGAGGTCACAAACCGACCCACCCAACAACCACCGTCGTACTCGAACCCGGCCACCAAATCGGACACGGCTTTGTCTGCGACGTTGTAATTGATTTTGGCCACCGAATACCAGCGGCCCGCACCCAGGCCCCGCCCAGGTCCTTGGTCTTGTGCATCGGCGCCCCACAAGTCGCTCACTGGCCACTGCCAACCCAAGTCAACGAATTCGGTTTGGTCAGAGACCAAATTGGATTTTTGGGTGCGAAGACCTATGCTGACCGTTCGGTAATTGCTGGGCGAATACCGCAAAGCAGAAACCGTTCTTTTTGCAAATTGAATCTTATTGTCCAAGTGCGCTGTAAAGTCCGCCGCCCAGCGATCGTTTAGCCGCACATTGCCGTCCAACAAGATGTCGCTGCGCACCTCGGTTTCGGCTTGAGGGCAACCCACTTCACCCACGCAATCGGCCAAGGTCAAACGCTGCGCCACACCCACTCGCGCCCACTCGCCGCCGTCAGCGGCACGCAACCAGCGGCTGGTCAAACCGGCCGTCACCGCGCGCGTGTCAGAGAGGCGGTCGTGCCCTCCCCACAGGTTTTCGCTGAACAGCGTGGTGGTGTTGAATTCCTTGAACGCTGTGTCGTAGATGGGATTGTTTTGAACTTCAAAAGGCGTCCAAGTCCAGAACAGACGCGGCTCCAAGGTTTGTTGGTGCGACTGACCCAGCCAATCAAAGTCGCGCTCAAAAATCAAACCCGTGTCCACACTCACGGTGGGGATGGACTTGGCATAAGCCGTCTGGCCCTCGGCGTTTCGGGCGTCGAGTGAGTATTGAGAGGTGTGCCACTGAAACGTTGGCTTGATGAACCAAGCCGGCCCGCCCCAATCGCGGGAGACTTGCGATACCAAGACCGAACGGGCGCCGTTGTTGCCATCAGCGCGGCCCTCAAGCGTGTTGCGCTCAAACTGGGTCCATTCGGCTTGCACCGACAACTTCCAATCGCTCAGACCCGCCCAAGCCAGCTCGGTCGGGTTGTAACGCCAAGCCAATGACGGCACCCGATTGAAAGGCACGCCAATCAAAGCCTCCGGCACCTGCAAGGTCTGCCACTGGTTGGCCAAAGCGCTGAACTGCCAAGGGCCACCGGCCCAAGACACCTCGGTTTCGTTGTTGAGCAATCGACTGGTCAAGGACGTGGTGCCGCGGGGGAAATCTCGCCAGTAGTTGTCATCGCCCACCCGGTTGAGGTTCCAACGCAAACGCGCCTCTCCACCCAAACCCGCCGCCGCCAAAGCACGGTCCAAAGGCAAGCGCTGCGCATGTTGGTAAGACAAAGCCCAGCGGTCTTCGTTGTTGCGCAAGCCGTCATTGGGCATGAACGCCCCGCGGACCACGCCACCGGAGCCCTGCGTCACGTACCGGTATTCGGCGCCATAGTCGATGCCACGTTTGGCCAACACCGTAGGGTAGAAGGTGGCATCATGATCGGGCGCGATGTTCCAATACCAAGGCAAAGTCACTTCACCGCCGTTGATGTCGTCCACGTTCAAAGTGGGCGGCAAGAACCCCGATTTGCGCTTGTCGCTGATTGGGAAAGACAAATAGGGGCTGGCCAGCAAGGGCACGCCCTGGAACTCCAGCACAGCACCATAAGCTTCACCCACCTCCTCAACATGGTCCAACTCCACGCGGTCGCTGCGCATCATCCACGCGGGCAACCAATGCTCGCCAGGGGGACGTGGACAAG